>JACKEB010000012.1:331492-662985 GCA_020633205.1 Polyangiaceae bacterium | reverse complement strand
TGCTCTTGAGCCTGGGCAGCGATCTGCAAGCACAGATCCCGCGCGTCTACCGGTCCCAAGAGCAGCGCCGCTTGCTCCTTCAGCTCGAGGGCCTTGGCGAGGGCCCCCTGAGCCTCCAGCAGCTCGGCGAGCTGCAGACGCGCCCAGGCGCCGTCTTCGCTGTCGAGCCCCGAGTCGTTGCGCCCGAGCGCTTCCTCGAGGATCTTTCGCGCGACGTCGAGTTGCTCCAGCCTCTTGGCAAGCTCGAAGGCTTCACGCAATGCGTCGAGTCGCGGCCCAGGCAGCGACGCGATGTAACGCAGAGCAACCAGCAGCGACGCCTCGCGCCCGGCGCTGCGAGAGATCGACTCGAGCAGCCGTGCTGGCTCTTCGAGGCCCGGCTCCCGCTTCAGCAAGCCACTCAGCATCTCGTCGGCGCGCTCGACATCGGGGCCGAGCTCCAGCGCGCGCTCCAAGAGGTCGATGCCGGAGTCCCGGGTGTCCGCGCTCTGAAGGCGCAGCTCGGCGAGGCGATACAGGGCCTCCGCGTCCGCGTTGTCGAGGCCCTGCGCCATGACCCGGCGCTCGAGCACATGAGTCTCCCGTTCGCGATCCCCAAGCCACTCATACACCTGACCAAGCGCCGACCAGGCCAAGGAGTCGCTATCTCCCGACTCCAAGCTCTGGAACACGTGGTCGGCACGATGCTTGATGCGGTCTCCGCGTTCGGCGCTCGGCCCTTGACCGTCCTCGGCATACAGCAGGACCAGGTCCGCGAGAGCACGAGCCGTTTCCGCGGGGTTACTTGCCTTCTCGAGGCGTGTCTCCACGACGCGCGCCAGGAGCTCGTGACGGCCCCGTTGGCGGAGCGCGCGCTCCAGGCGCTTGCTCTCGAAGTCGCTTTCCATCGCGGCCTCGAAGGCGCTCTCGATGAACTCCGTCGCGCGGATCGGATCATCGCGGAGCGCCGCTATCTCGCCCAGGTAGACGAACGCCTCCGCGCGGCTAGGTCCCTTCTGGGCGGGCTCGGCGCCCGGCTTGAGCACCAGGAGCAACGCACGGAACGCGCGCTCGGAGCGCTCTCCTCGCCCAAGCTCGAACGCCACACGCCCGAGCTCTTCGAGCACCTCGGGGTGCGCTGGATCGATCTTGGCCGCCACCTCGAGCTCTCGAAGCGCCGACTCACTGCCTTCGGACTTGTTGAGCACTCGCGCCAGGCGGTGGTGCACCAAGGCGCGAGACTTGGGACGCCGAGTTCCGTAGAGCTCCAGCTGGTCGCGTAGCAGCTGCTCCGCTCTTTCGAAGCCCGCTTCGGTGTCTCCTTGTTCGTCACACAGCGCGTCCACCAGCGCCAGTCGCAAGTCGACGTCTTCGGGTTCGGCCTCCAGCGCAGCCTCGAGCAGCGGGATGGCGCGGGCGGGGTTCCCCACCCGGTCCATGAACAGCGCCGCTGCTTCTTCGAAGAGCTTGCGGCGCTTGCGCTTCAGCGTTGCGCGCTTGGCCTCCTCTGACAGCAGCTCCGCCAGCGGGACCCAGGCCTTATCCGCACGGTAAAGCTCCGAGAGATACTTGCGCACCGGCGCTGCATCGACTCCGCGCCACTGGTTCATGAGCGACAGAGCCGCTTCCAGGCGGGCCCGAGCACGGTCACGACGCTCTAGCTCTTCGTAGCCCTTGGCGAGTCGCAGCGTGCGCTCGGCGACGTGTTCGCGGCCAGAAGAGGCGCACAGCCACTCCAGCACCTCGACCTTGTGTTGGGTCTCTCCCCGTTGCTCGTGGAGGCGTGCCAGGGCCTCCAGGGAGTCCTCTCCCCCCAAGGCCGCGCCTGAGCGGTAGTCCGCCAGCGCGCGATCGATGTCTTTGAGTTCGAGCTCCGCGAGGTTCGCAGCGCGAGACCACAACGCGGCCGCGCCGCCGCGATCATCCTGTCGCTCGCGACACGTGGCTTGCTGCTCCCACAGCTTCACCTTCGCCTCGCTGCGGCCCAGCTCATCGAGCAAGATGGCCAAACGCGGCACGCTCGCCTGAGCCACTTCGTCGGCCGGCTCCTCGTCGAGCAACGCCGAGAAGATCTCGGCGGCCTTCTCCGGCGCGCTCAAGCGCTCCTGACACAAGAGCGCGGCCTCCTGGCGCATCGTGCGTTTGATCTGGGTAGCGAAGTCCAGCTCCGCAGCTTCCAGCAGCAAATCGACCACCTCTTGGTGGCGGCCGCGCTCGAGCAGGCGGTTCTTCTGCTCGGTGACGGCCCAGTGTGTGACCTCCCCGATGCGCGGATCACGACTCCGCTTCCAGTACCGCACGGAAGTAACGTAGAGTTCCCGACAGGCTTCGAGCCCGGCCTCGGCGTCGCTGACACCACGCACCGCGCCCATGGCGCCGTCCCAGTCGTCGGCTGCCGCGTAGGCGTGCAGCGCCTGCTCGGTCTGCCCCGTGTGGTTCGCGTACAGCTCTGCGAGGCGCACCAGGAGCGCCGCTCGCGGCTCCGGATCTGCCGTCGACTCGGCCTGGCGCTCGATGCGCTTGGCCAAGTCAGCCCAGCGTTGCTCCTGCTCCAGCAGCGCGAGCAAGGCCTCGAAGCTCTCTTCGTCGCCACTGTAGTTGGCCTCGATCGCGGACCAGCGCTCGATGGCGCTTGCAGTCTCCCCCAGTTCTCCGGCCAGCACCTTCGCCGCCCACACGCGATCCGCGCGAGAGGCCGCAGCATCTCCGGATGTCGCCCTGAGCTCCGCTCGGCGGTCCAGCGCTGCCACGAGATCTGCGTGCAGCGCAGCGCGCTGGAGCGCGTCTACCAAACCATCCAGCGCCGCGACGTTGTCACCTTCGATCTGGAGCAACTCTCGCCACAGACGGATCGCCCGCTCGAGGTTCGAAAGCTCTCGATCAGCCAGCACCGCCGCCGTCGCTAGCACACCCACGCGCTCTGCCTCGGAGTCCGGCAGCTCAGCAGCCAGCGCGGCGATGCGCTCGAGCAGGTCCGCACGACGTGCGTGTTCTCCCGCCGCTTCCAAGAGCGGGTCCAGGCGACGGCACGCCTTGAGCTGGAGCTCCGTGGGGGCGCCTGCGCTATGGGCGACGCGATGATGCAGATCCGTCGCTTGCTCCACGAGGCGCTCGCGCTCGCTGACCTCGCCCGCCTCGTAGTAGAGCTCCTCGGCCAGCGGGGACTCCTGCTGCGCGGCGATCTCCACCAAGAGCTCAGCCTGCCGCGCGCCTTGATCGGTTCGCTGGGCCAGCGAATCTAGTTCCGCACGGTAATTCTCAGAGCCGGGCGCCAGGGCAACCAGCTCCGTCAAGTGCTTGAAGGCAGCGACGGGGTCGTCGAGGCGCGTCAGGCAGATCTGCACCAGCTCGCCGAGGCGCTCCTCGAGCTCCGCTTTGCCTGGCGCGGCTTCGAGCTCGACTTCGAGCATGCGCACCACGTCCTGAGTCTGCCCGAGGGATTCGTAGTAGGTCTTGAGTCGCGCAGCGACCTCGTCACGCACACTCATCGCGCGACGCCGCCGGCTGCCGTCTCCGGTAGGAGGCAGCGAATGCGGAGGCACGGGCAACGCCAGGATGCGCTCCAGCAGCTGGAATGCCTCGCCGCTGCCGCTCCCGTTCTCCAGCGTCTGGTCGATCAACGTGAACGCCTGACGCGCGTCGTTGAGGTCGATCCACAGCCCCGCGATGCGCAGCCGAAGCTCCTCGAGCGGCGTGCCAGACAGCTTGTCGAGACGTCGACTGAGCAGCTCGATCAATGGGCGGCTTTGGCCCTCTCGTTCGTAGAGGCGCTCGAGGTTGTTCTCGACCCGGGAGTCGTCGTGTCGCAGCTCCAGCAGCTGCTCCAGGTAGCCAATCGCGCGCGGTGCGTCCCCGGCGAAGTCTTTGGCAGCGAGCGCCGCCTCCTCGAGCAAGCTCTCTCGCTCGAAATCAGCTTCGCTGCGCGAGATCGCTCGATCGTAGACCCGGAACAGGTCCTGCCAGCGCCCCGCCGCGTTGAAGGCGAGCTTCAAGCGGTCGAGGGCCCAGGCAGCAGTCGGCGCGCCTTCGAGCACACGCTCCAGGAGCTCAATCACGCGGTCGGGTTCGTCGAACCACTCTTCGTAGAAATCGATCAGGCGCCGCCCCAGAAGCTCCGCCAGCTCGCCGTCGGTCGCCTGAGCGAGCGCCGCGTTGTACGCGTCCCGGACTGGCTCCGGCGTCTCGAGCTTGCGCGCGAGCCGCTCCGCCACGTCCCACACGGCTTCCTCCTCGGGGCTCTCTTGGGCGGCTTGCAGGCAAAGCTCCAGCGCCGCCTCGGGCTGCTCCGATTCCTTGTACTCCACGACCTGCAGGAACCACTCCTGACGGCGCTCGGCGAGCTCTGGTGTGTCCTTTGAAACCGCGAGCAACGTCTCGAGGATCTCCCGGCCCGCTTCACGGTCTTCGAGCTCCTGGGATATGCGATCCAGGAGCTCGGCGGCTTGCGCCCGCGCGTTTGGCTGCACCAACACCTGCTTCACGAGCTCGAGAGCCTCGGGCTGGGTCGGGTAGTTGGTGAGCACGTTGTGCAGCACCTCGAGGCCCGCTTCCACGTCTCCGGTGCCTTCGATCAACGCGCGAGCGTAGGCTAAATCCGCGAGGATACGCGCTTCACCCTGAGCGCGATCGCGCAGGCGCCCGAGGTGGGCGAGCGCGGCCTTGTGTTCGCCGGCCGCAAGCGCCAGGCGCGCGGCGTCGCTCAGCGCTTGTTCGTGGTCGGGCTCTTGTTCCAGGACCCGCCCGAGCAGCTTGCGCGCCTCCTCGGGTGCCCCCAGGCGCTGCTCCTCTACCACCGCCCACTCCATGAGCACCGGCGCGGGCTCCTCGTGGGCCTTCACCCGCAGCTCGAAGAGCCATCGCCAGTCGTCCGCCCGCGGCGCGGATTGCGCGCTCAAGAAAGCCTCGAAGCCTCGGGTCCGCTCTTCGCTGGGTTCACCGAGCGCGATGTACAAGCGGAAGCAGTCTGCCGCGCGATCGGCGTGCTCCGGCTCCGCGCTCAGGCACCTCGCCTCGAGCGCAAACAGCGCCTCCCGGTCTGCCTCGGGAAAACCGGAGCGCACGGCGCGCGCCAAATCGGCCAACACCAGACGCGTCGCTGGGTGCTCAGCGCGCGGCTCGAGCTGCTGCACCTGAGCGGTTGCGACGGGCCCCGTAGCCTCAGCGAGTACGACCTGGAACACGCCGGGCATGTCGCTCCAGTCCGCTTCCAGCGCGATCAAGCCGAGCAGGCGCTGGGCGGATTCCACGTCGTCGCTGGCGACCCTGAGCACTCGCTTCAAGAACTCGCTCGCCATGCGCGGGTCGTTCAGCTCGTTCTCAGCCAGGGTCGAGGCCCGGCGCCAGTAGCCTGCGGCGGCCGGGGCGTCCTCGATCCGCTCGGAAGCGACTTGAGCCAGGCGATCGAGGATACGTAGAGCCAGCGACGGTTCCTCGGTCAGCTGGAGCTTGCGCTCGAGCACCCCTGTCAGGAACTGCCAGTCACCGCTCTGCATGCCCAGGCGTTCGGCGTCGCTCAGCCACACACCTTCCAGGGCGCCGCTCTCGAGCAAGGCGCGGTAGTGCCCAAGGGCCGCGGGAACGTCGTCGATTTCCACCGCGAGCTCTGCCGCCGCGGCCAGCGCCTCGTTCTTCTTCGTCTCTTCCAGGTACGGCAGCGCCCGCACGCTCTCGGCGTAGGCCTCTGGCAGGCGCCCGCTCTCACGCAGCGCTGCCAAGAGCGAGCCGTGGGCCAGCTGATCCGACGGGTCAGCTTCCAAGATCTGTTGCCACACGGCAATGGCTTTGGGCGTGTCGCCTAGCTCCTTCCGCAGCAGGCGCGCGAGCGCATGCTGGAGCTTACGTTGCCGCTCAGGGCCGCCTGGCTGCAGCAGCGCCTCACGGTAGAAGTTCAGACGCTCTTCGGGGGTTCCGCCCTCTGCGAGGAGCTCCTCGATGCGGGCAACCAGGGCGTGATTCGTCGGGTCGAAGGCGTGGGCCCGGCGCAAGACCTCGATGGCGCGGGCGGTCTCTCCCAGGCTCGACAGCGCCTCTCCCAGAGCGATCGCCAGCTGGAATAGCTCGGAGGTGGCGATGGGCTGGGAACCGAGCGCCCGGGTCAGGGTCTCGCTGTAGGGCGCGTAGTCTTGGCTGCGCTCCGCTTCGGCGGCGAGGTCCGAAAGCCACGCCGCGACCTCCAGTGGCACCTCTGCGACAGCGACCCATAGCGCCTGAGAAGCCAACGCATGAATCCTCGCGGAATCTCTCGGCTCCTCCTGCAGCAGGTCGACGGCGGCGCGATACGCGGCCAAGCGCGGCGCCGCGGACTCCGCGATGCGCGCCTGCCACTCGAGCAGCGACACCTTGAGTCGGCGGTCTCCGGACGCATCGGCTGCCCGGCGCAGGGTCTCCGCCGCGCGTCCCGCGAGCGCCTCGTCGTTCAAGCAGCGCTCCAGCGCAGCGATGGCACTCGGTTGCTTCGGCGAAGCCGCCAGGGCCTGTCCAAACAGCTCCAGGGCGCGACCGGGATCACTGAGCTTGTCGCTCAACACTTGACCGGCGCGGGCTAGCGTCTTGGCGCGCTCCTCGCCTTCTTCGAGCTCTGCACGTGCCCCGAGCGCGCGGGCCAGGCCCTCGAAATCTTTCTGGGACTCGAGCACCGGCACGAGCTTCGTCAGCGCCTGGAGCCCGGCGCCGTAGCGCTCGACCGCGAGCCACCAGGTGCGAACGGCCTCCTTGCGATCCCCAAGGCGCTCACCGCGCAGCGTTGCCGCGCGGATAATGAATTCACGCGCCTCGTCCGCGTCCTGGCTGAGTTCGGCGCGCTTCTCGAGCACACGAGCGAGACCCGCGTCATCCGCCAGCTCGGTAGAAAGCGCCTCGAGGCGCTCGAGGGCTTGCTCAGCCTGATCGGAGTCGAGCAGCGCCGACCACGCGCTCACTGCCAGCTTCTTGTCGCCGGTTTCGTCGCACAGCCGCGCGAGGCGCTCGGCCGCCGGGTGGCGCTCTGCCGGATCCTGCTCCCGCTGCACGACCTGCTCGAGCGCCTTCGCGAGGCGCTTGTTGTCCCCTACACGGGCGTAGAGTTCGCACAGCTCTTTGGCCGCGCGAAGCACCGCAGGATCCTCCGCGCCAGTCTCGAGCGCCGACTGATACGACGCCATGGCCCGCCGCTCGTCGCCGCACTGCAAGAACAAGCGTCCAACCTGAGTTAGCACCTTGGCCTTGGCGTCCGGTTCCTTGGCGCTGTGGGCGCTACGGCTGAGCAGCCGCGCGGCATCCACTCGGCGATCGAGCATCGCGCTGAGCGCGACGTAGCGCTCGCGCAGGTCGTCGTCGGAAGGATCTCGCGAGACCAGCGGTTCAAGGAGATCCCGCGCGCCTTTGGGATCATCCAGGTGGTCTTGCTTGAGCACCGCGAGCTCGCGCTGGGCCTCGGCGCGGCGAGATCCCGTCGCTAGCCGCAGCTCTAGCGTGAGCATGCTAGCGGCGTCCTGGATTTGCCCCTTCTTTTGATACAGCCGAGAGAGCGCCGCGGCGGCTCGCGGGGCGACTGTACGTTGCTCGAGTAGCTGCTCCGTGGCGTTCAGCGCGTAGCCATCATCCGGATCTCGCTCGAGTAGTTCCTCGAGGAAACTGATGGCCTTGTGAGGCTGACCGAGGTCCTCGGTATACGCGCGGATCAGCCAGCGCTGGAGCTCCAGCGAGCGCTCTGGCGACGGGTTCGTCCCCAGCTCGGCCTCGAAGAGCTTGACCGCTTCTTTCGTGCGGCCCTCGGCGATGTAGCGCTGCCCGAGCTCACGCTGCACGCTGTCGTCTGCGGGCTCGAGCTTTGCCAGCTCTTCCAGCAGCGGCACCGCGGCGTCCTCGCGCTGGGGCATGCCTTCTACCTGCTCCAGCGCGAGCCTGAGGAGCGCCGCGCGTTCGGTCGCCTCTCCGACGTGAGGCAGGCGGGCGAGATACAGCTTCACCAAGCGCGTCGCGTCGCCAGCTCCGAGCAAGAGTCCACGCAGGCGCTCGAAAGCACGCTCTTCGCCTGGATTTATCTCCAGGGCGCGCTCGGCGTGTTGCACCGCCCCGTCAGCATCGCCGAATACTCCCAGCAGGAAATCCGCGGCGTGCAAATGGATCTCTACACGGTTCCCCGCGGAAAGTACACGGAACCGGGTCCCCTCGGTGAGCTTCTCGTAGGCGAACGCCAGCTCGGCGATCTTGTCGTCCCTGGCAGCGGCGGCATGTAGTGCTTCCCACTGCTCGAGCATGGGTTCGCCATGGGACAGTGCACCCACCAGGCTTTCGAGGAGCAGCTCTTCGTCGTGGAGTGGCCCCTCGAGCGCCGGCGCGATCGCTTCGGGACGGAGCGATGTTCTTCGACCGGGCGGGGCACTGGGCGCCGAGCCGTTACCCGGCGGCACGCTGTTGGAAGGCCCGCTGCTGTCATCCGCCATGCTTCCCTCGATCCCCCCTCGTAAACGAACCACAACGCTACCAGACCCCGGCACGTGCGTGCGTGTCGTTTAGGGCGCTGCCGCTCGCAGAAAGCCCAAGCCCCCCGCTTGTATAAGCGCGTCAGCTTGGCTGAGCGGCGCGGCAGCAATCGCCGAGTCGGCGGGCGACGCAGACGTCGTCGCGCTCCGCCAGAACACCCTTCGGGGTGTCGTCGACTGGAGACGCTCGTGCGTGGGCTTACGGAGCCGCGACGCGTCGCAGCAGCGCCCGAGTCAGCGCGAAGTGACTTGTAGTAGGCGCTCGAGGACGCGCAGGCGGTCCTGACCCCAGAGCACGTGTGCTCCGAGTTGAAAGCTCGGTACTCCCCACAGACCGAGCCCGCTGAGCTGCTCGCGATTGGTGACCGCCAGCTCGCGCCATGCCTCGGCGGCGATCGCTGCCTGAACGCGAGTCCAGGCGACGCCGGTCGCCTCGCACACGACGCGCAGCCCCGCATCGCTCGCGACGTCCACTCCTTCGCTCCAGATCGCCTGCATCGCGCGAGACGCAAACGCCACACGCTGCGCCTCGCTCGCGACGCTGAACGCCGCCAGGCAGCGCTCAGCTCCTGGCCCCACCGGATCGGTGATGCGCCCAAACGGGATCCCCAGTCGCCTCGCCTCACGGGCCGCGTCGAACAGCAGATAGAACTTCTTCAACGGTGGAACAGCCAAGCCGCGCATCACCATGGGCAGCACGGGGTGCGGCTCGAGCGCCACCTGATAACGCTCCGAAAGCTGCGCGGCGCGGTTCAGCGCGAGGTAGGAGTACGGGCTGCGAAATGAGAAGTAGACGCGGAGTTCGGACGCTGCGCGACGTAGCTCTGGCGGCAACTCCGCAGCGGGGCGCGGGCGAAAGACCTCGGCCTCGCGTTGGGTGACGGCCCCGCCCGCGGCACCAGCGAGCCACAGCGGGAGCCGGTCGACGCCCCAGTACCAGGCGCCGCGGTCGTAGAGCATCGCCCCCTGGTAGTGCCCCAACTTGCGCAACGTTGCCGAACCGCCATCCATTTCCGCGCGCAAACATCCCGAAGCATTCGAGTAGTCGACGGCCTGCGGGGGAGCGTCTGCTGCGAACACACCGGATGCGCCCGCAGCGGTCGCCTCCAAGCGTTCGAGTCCTGAGCTGCCGCGCAGGCTATCGGCTGCCGCCGCCAGTGCCGCCTGGGGATCCAGCTCCTTGAGTCGTGGACCGAGCCCAAGCTCGAACAGCTCCGCTAGGAGGCGCACGTCCCGACTCGCGTGCCGCACTCGCAGCTGGGGTTCAGGATCGAGCGCCGGCTCTGGCGCTCGCACCCAGTGAAGCTCGAACTGCTTCGGGAGCCGAGTTCGCTCCCGCCACAACGCGACGGCAAGGAGCCACGAGTGTGCGTCCAACGGATCGCAAAACAGCGCCGCGCCCGCACGCCCTGGTAGCAACCGGCGGAGCTTGAGCAGCCGCGGTCCGACGCCCACGAGACCCTGGACGACGCGGCTCTTGAGGCGGCTCTTGAGCATCAACGCGACAGCTTGGCCATGCGCGAGGCCAGCGCGGCGTATCCGCGCGGGAATGTCCTCTTGAGGACCCAGAAGCCCTTCGCATCCAGCATGGGCACCGAGTGAGGATTCCCGGAGAATACGCTCTTGAGCGCGTGGCGCGCGACGTCCGCTGCCTGAACGCGAGAGCGCTTCATCAGCTTCTCCACGAACGCCTTCTGCTCTTCATTCGTGCCGCGACCATTATCCAAGATCTTCGTCTTGAAGAAGGTGGGGCACACCGCCGTCACGTTGACTCCGAACTCCTTGAGCTCCGCGTGCAAGGTCTCGCTGAGGGACACCACGCCGCTCTTCGTGATGTTGTACGGCCCGAGTCCCGGAGGGTTCAAGAGGCCTGCGGCGCTCGCGATGTTGATGATGTAGCCCGCTCCACGATCCCGCATGGCAGGCCCAAAGGTTCGGCAACCATGGAGCACGCCCCACAGGTTGATGTTCATCACGAACTCGAGATCTTCGAGGGATACATCGAGCAACTGCCCCCCAACGCCGACCCCCGCGTTGTTGACCAGCAGGTTCACCGGGCCAACCTGAGCGGCGGCCTCTTGCAGCCGCTTCCAATCCTCGAGTTTCGTCACGTCGCACAGCTGACCCACGACGTTCGTCGCCCCCAGGCGCCGAGCTTCAGCCAGCGTCTCATCGAGCCCGGCCTGGTCGATATCCCCCAAAATCAGCCCCGCTTTAGCCTTCGCGAGCTCATAGGCAAAAGCCCGACCCAGACCAGAGCCAGCGCCGGTGATCACAGCATTAGTTCCGCGCGGAATTATCATGGTTCCTCTCCTCCTGCGCACGGCGCAAGCACAACTTCAGCTGGCGCGGTCAGGCGCCGATTCCTTGGAGTCGCCCTACCCCCGCCCCTGAGCGTTCCTCTTGGGTTTGGGGGTGAGGTCAGCCGTCACCCCGTTACTCAAATCCATCGCGGCAGCTTGAGCGGCCCCCATTAGCGCCGCGACCATCACCTCCCGCAGAGTCTCTCGGGCTACCGTGCGGGAGTCGAGCCACTCGAGACTCGCTGCCTCCACGAAGCCGATCCAGCCGCGCAAGGCAACCTGCACCGTGGGCGAAGGAGCCGTCAGCCCCGCGCCTTCGCTGATCTGTTGCACGAAGGCGCGGCGCGCCTGTTCGACGACCAGCGCGACGTCGGGGTCTGCCGCGCCGCTCTTCATCAGTGTGGAGTAAGCCACCGCGTGATCTTCGACATAGTCGAGATATGCATCGAGGCCGCGACGCAGGCCCTCTACCTCTCCCCGGTCTGGACCTTGAGTCGCTTGCTCGATGCTCGTGAGCATCTGACCCGCAGCGTGCCTGACCGCTTCCACGTAGAAATCCCGCTTGCTCGGGAAGTAGTGGTAAAGGAGCCCCTTGGAGATCCCGGCTGCTTCGGCGATTTCACCGATCGGGATCTCCTCGTAGCTCCGATCGCTGAACAGGCGGATCCCGAGCTCGAGCAGCTGCCCGCGACGCTCGTCCACCTGGAGGCGGTTGCGCTTACGCCCGGCCACTACCGCTTCGCTCCATGGCTTGAGTCATAATCTATTGACTCAAGTTCAACAAGCCCTACGCTTGCGGCGCCTGTCAGACGGCGAGCTCACCGAGGTTCCTCATGCAAGCGCTCTTGGACGCCATCTCACGCGACTACTTGGTTCTGCTGATCCCACCGATCAGCGCCTTCGTTGGCTGGTTCACGAACGTGCTGGCGGTCAAGATGATGTTCTACCCGACCGAGTTCGTGGGCATGCGCCCGCTGCTCGGCTGGCAAGGCCTGGTGCCGGCCAACGCGCAGAAGCTCGGCAAGTTCTCCACTCGACTCATCACCACCAAGCTGATGCGCCTCGAGGAGCTGTTCGAGAACTTCAGCCCCGAGAGCTTCACGGGAGAGCTGAAGCCAGTGGTCGAGCAGATCACGGCTGAGGTAGAGACCGAGGTCAAGCGCCGCGCACCAATGATGTGGGACAACCTGGCGCCCGAGGTCCAAGAGCAGGTCCGCGAGATGATCCGCGGGGAAGTGCGCGCGACCCTAGCGCTGGTGTTGCAAGATCTGAAGCAGAACATCAACCAGGTCGTTGATCTCGAAGAAGTCGTGACCAAGGCCATCCTCGAGGACAAGACCCTCGTCACCCAGCTGTTCCTCGAAGTGGGCGCCAAGGAGTTCAAGTTCATCGAACGCTCCGGCGCCTACTTTGGCTTCTTGTTTGGTCTGGTGCAGCTTGGCGTGTGGCTGGTGTACCCGGCGTGGTGGATCCTGCCGCTCGCGGGCTTCTTCGTCGGCTACGCGACGAACTGGCTCGCGCTGAAGCTGATCTTCGAGCCCGCAGAGCCCAAGCGCATCGGCCCCTTCGTGCTTCAGGGGCTGTTTCACAAGCGGCAACATGAAGTCGCCGAGCGCTTCGCGGAGCTGGTCAGCGCAAAGCTCCTGAACCCCGACAACATCGTCGAGACGATCCAGAGTTCCACCAAGGGAGACTTCGTGACGGGCATCGTGAACCGTCAGCTCGATGCCTTGTTCGACCGCTACGCAAGCCACCCCATGGCGGCGATGCTGCTGCCCGACACCGAACGCGAGGCGCTCCGCACGCAGATCCAGACGCGGGTCACTGAAGAGCTACCGAAGCCCGGAGGCTTCCTCCACACCTTCGCTGGTCGCGCCGTCGACATCCGAGGGGAGCTGATGGAGCGCATGAAGCAACTCGATCCGAAGAGCTTCGAGGGTGTGCTGCGCCCCGCGTTTCAGCAGGACGAGTGGAAGCTGATCGTCGCTGGCGCTGCGCTCGGCTTGCTCGCAGGCGTGCTGCAGCTGGTGTACCTGTTCGAAGGCGCATTGAAGTCTGTGGCCTGAACGAGCACGGATCGAAAGAATTCGAGTCGCTGGTTTTGAAGCCGCCATGCGCGGCGTGAGACCCGGCGGGAAGAGCCAGAGACCGTCGGCCTCCCCCCAAAAAAAGCTCGAATTGCCCAGGGATTGCCCGCCGCCGCCGTTGTGGGCCATCCTGCCGGACTGGTGCAGGCGGCCTATCAGCAGAACCAACCACGCGAGCTGCAATGCCAGGAGTGTGGCGCCCTCTTGAGGTTGGCCGAAGCTCAACGCACGGCGACCTGTTTCTACTGCCGCTCCCCGAACGTCGTGGAGAGCGCCTCGGATCCCTCGCGGGTCAGGCCACGCTTCGCCCTGGCGTTCGTGTTGCCCCCGGAAGTCGCGCTCGAGCGCGCTCGCGCCTGGCAGCGCGGCCTGGGCTGGTTTCGCGGCAAGGAGATCCGCCGGGCGCCCCTGGGAGATCTCCACGCGGTGTACACCCCTGCCTTCCTGTACTCCGCGGTGGCCCGCTCCGGTTACCGCGTGGAAATAGGCGAGACCTACACCACCGGCAGCGGAGACAACAAGCGCACCCACACCGAGTGGCGGCCCCTCGGTGGCGAACACGCGACGTTCGTGAGGGACATCGTGGTCAGCGCTTCACGTGGGATCCCGAACCTCGAGCTCGAGCGCATCGAGCCCTACGACTTGCGAGCGATGCACCGCTACACCGCAGCGCTGATCAGCGGCTGGCCCGCTGAAGAGCCAAGCCAGACCCCCACAGCGGTTTGGCAGGAGGCGCGCGCCGAAGCGATGCAGCACGTGGACTTCTACCTGCGGCGCTTCATGCCCGGGGACACGCACCGCCACCTGCAGTTCAACACCCAGCTCTCTTATGAGTCGCTCGATTTGATGTTGCTGCCGCTGTGGGTGTTGCCAGTGCGCGTCGCTCCGGGTGTTCCGCCGGTTCGCCTGCTGATCAACGGGCAAACTGGGCGCATTTACGGGCCGGCTCCCCTCGCGTGGGGACGCGTGGTGTTGGTGATCGCCCTCGGGCTGGGTGTGCTGGTCGGCCTGTTCTTGCTTCTCATTGCCGTGGGGATGCTGCTCTCATGAGTATCCCCTGCACTCGCTGTCAGAGCCCGCTCGAGCCGCAGGACCTGCGTTGCCCGATCTGCAGCCAGGCTGCGCCAGAGCAAGACCACCCGCCGGAGAGCCGCGCCTTCGCCGAGGTGCTGCGCTGCAATGATTGCGGTGCTGCGGTGAGCTACACCATCGCGCACCAAGCGCCGCGCTGTCACTTCTGTGGCTCGGTGATGCACGTCGAGCGGCCTGAAGATCCCCTGGAGGAGCCCCAGTGGTTCTTGCCCTTCCGCATCGGTCCGGAGCAAGCAAGTCAGCTGCTGAGGACTTGGCTCCAGGGCCAGCGTGGCTTCTTCACTCCAAAGGAGCTCGCGAGTGAGGCCACGCTGAGCTCCCTTGCACCGCTGTGGTGGGTCGCGTGGGTGTGCAACGCCAACGCCCTCGTCACCTGGACGGCGGACTCCAACGCGGGTTCGAAGCGCGCGTATTGGGCGCCACACGCGGGCTCCGGGGAGATGCAGTTTCGCTCCTTGCTGATCCCAGCGACGCGCGGGCTCACCTACGACGAGGCCAGTTACCTGACTCCGGGCTACGACACCCGCACCCGTGAACAAGCGGCCAATGGTCCACCTCACACGCCGATCGAGCGCTTCGACGTGCAGCGGTCGGTCGCGCGCAACCACGTCATCGACAGCATCCACCGTGCGGCGGCCGCGCAGCTCAACGTCACGGCGATCCCAGGCTCGAGCAAGCGCAAGATCCAAGTCTCCGCGTTGCTCAGCAGCCTCAACACGGATCGCTACGCCTTGCCTGCTTACGTGCTGGCCTATCGTTTCCGCGGCCAGCTCTATCGAGCAATCGTGCACGGACAGGACCCGCGCTACGTGTGGGGCCGCACGCCCAAGACGTACAAGGGGCTCTTCATCGCGCTTGGGATCGTGGCGCTGGCGCTGCTCTTCGTCTTCATGTTGTTGATTGTGGTCGCCTCGCTTTGAGCTCAAGTCCGGCTCGGCCCTGCCGTTCCTGGAGGCGTCATGCAGACCTTGCCTCCGAGTTCAGTGCAGCCGCTGACCTTCATCCCTCCCAGTCCTCGGCCGCGCATGCTGGCCCCGGTGCTGGCGCTCGGCGCGTGGGCGGCGCTCGGTGCATTCGCCCTCGCGGAGAGTCAGCTCGCGGGTCGAGGCAGCCGGTTGGCCCTGTTGATCTCCGCCGCGCTGGCCTGCGGCAGCATCGTTCCCGCGGGATTGCACTTTCGCCGTTCGCCCTTCAGCAGCGCCGTCGCCCTCGCCCTGTGTGCTGGGTGGTGCGGCTTCGTCGCCTGGAAGCTGAGCCAAGTGCTCTGATTCAGCACTCTGCGGTGGCCCGGACGGAGCCCTTGACCTAGGCTCCGCCGCCATGGCTTCCCTGAAGCGCTGCTCGAGCTTGCTTGTCCTGTGCCTCACCGCACCCGCGTGCGTGATTTCGACTCACGAAGGGCCGGCTGATCCACCGGTTCACGCCGGCGCGCTCTACGAGCCGGTGTTCCCCGAGCCTGAGGAGCAGGGCAAGCCGGGTGAGCCGGAGGAAATCACCGCAAGCCACATCCTGGTGATGTACCGAGGCTCCAAGAGCGCGCCCTCCAGCATCGTCCGCAGTAAGGAAGAGGCGCGCGAGCGCGCTGAAGAAGTTCGCCAGCGCGCGGTCGCTGGCGAAGACTTCGCGACGCTGGCAGGCGAGTACTCCGACGAACCGGGCGCCGGCGAGCGAGGCGGCAGCCTGGGCGCGTTCCCCCGTGGCGTTATGGTCAAGCCGTTCAGCGACGCCGCTTTCGCGCTCAAGCCCGGACAGGTGAGCGACGTGATCGAGACCGACTACGGTTTTCACGTGATTTTGCGCACCGAGTAGCGGTTTCGGCCGGTGAGCCAGGTGGCTTTCCCATGGCCAAATCCCTAACAACTTTTATCCCAAAGCCGGAGTGGGCCACAATGCGCGGGCGTGGAAGGGATCGGTCGCCATTGGTTCGCGGTGTTGTGCGCCCTTGGGGTAACGGCGTGCCACAAGCCGAAGCCCGAGCCCGACCCATCGCCTAGCGCCAAGGCCAGCGCCGAGATCGCGGAGTCCGCAACCGCAGAAGCCACGCCAAGCTCCGATGCGCCACCAGCCAGCGTCGCCGCGCCTCCGACGGAGCCGCCCAGCGCGCCCGATCCGAAGCGCTACGCGTGGCTCGCCAACGACAGCCTCACCCAACCCAAAGCGGTGACCACGCTCAGCCAGCGCTTCCCGCCTCCGCCGAGCTACGAACGGCTGCCTGTCAAGCCGGGTTCCTTCGGTGAGTGGCTACGCGGGCTGCCCCTGGCGGCACCGGGAACGCCAGTCGTCAGCTACAAAGGCGAAGAGTTGGTCGGCGGCGACAACCAATACCTCGGCGCCGTCGTCGCCATGGATGTGGGGACCAACGACCTACAGACCAGCAGCGACATGGTGCTCCGGCTAAATGCCGAGTGGAAATTCTCGACCGATCAAGACATCGAATACAAGAGCGCAACCGGCCTCGAGCTGCCGTTTTCGCGCTGGCTCGCCGGCGATCGCCTGAAGGCAGCGGGCGCCGCGGTTGGATGGATCCGCAACGCGAAGCCCGCTGAAAAGAGCCACCAGCAGCTGCGGGCCTTCTTGGACCAAGTCTACACCTGGGCCAACAGCACCTCGCTGATCACCCACACGGCGTCCGTCGCTCCCTCAGACATCCAGCCCGGCGACTTCCTCATCCACTCGAAGAAGCCCAGCCACGTGGTGGTGCTGCTCGATATCGCGAAGAACTCCAAGGGCAAGCTGGTGGCGCTGCTCGGACGCTCGCTGAACCCTGCTCAGAGCTTCCATGTGCTCCGCCTCGGGCTGAGTGAGTCCTGGTACAACATCGACCCCCAGTCAGAGTCGCTGCTGACTCCCGGAACCGTGCCGTTTCCGTGGAGCAACCTGCGCCGTATGCAGTGACGCGCGTGTGGCGAGCCGCGCGGCTGTGAGCTGGCGAATCGCACGGATTTGAGCTAAAGCCTGCGCGCCCGATGAAGGAAACCGCCACCGACGACGTCCGCATCCAGAGTCTGCGGCCGCTGCTTCCCCCAGCAATCCTCATGGAGGAGCTGCCGTGCAGCGAACACGGCCTGAGCCAGGTCACAGCCTTTCGCAAAGCGGTGAGTGACGTACTCACCGGAAAGGACAATCGGCTCGTCGTCGTGGTCGGCCCCTGTTCGATTCACGATCCAAAGGCCGGCCTGGAGTACGCCGAGCGGCTCCTGGAAGAGTCACGCCGCCTCAGCGACGATCTGCTGATCGTCATGCGCACCTACTTCGAGAAGCCGCGCACGACGATCGGCTGGAAGGGGCTGATCAACGATCCGCACCTGGATGACTCGTTTTCGATCAACCAGGGCCTGCGCATCGCACGCGGCTTCCTGCGCGACGTCGTCGAGCTCGGGTTGCCGACCGGCACCGAGTTCCTCGACCCGATTTCGCCGCAGTTCATCGCTGACTTGGTCTCCTGGGGGGCGATCGGCGCCCGCACCGTGGAGAGCCAGGTGCATCGGGAGCTGGCCAGCGGCTTGTCGATGCCCGTTGGTTTCAAGAACGGCACCGGCGGCAGCATTCAGATCGCCGTCGACGCGCTGCGCTCCGCGCGGCACCCTCACCGTTTCCTCTCGGTAACAAAACAGGGGCTCGCCGCCATCGTCGAGACAACGGGCAACTCGGATTGCCACGTGATCTTGCGCGGCGGTGGTGGCCAACCGAACTACTCGGCGGAGACAATCGGCCAAACCGCCCAGCGCCTCGAGAAGGCCGGGGTGAACAAGCGTCTGATGATCGACTGCTCTCACGCGAACAGCGGCAAGGACCCCGAGCGCCAGCCAGCGGTCGCCGAGGCCGTCGCAGAGCAACTCGAGGGCGGGAACATCTTCGGCGTGATGCTCGAGAGCTTCCTGCTCGGTGGACGCCAAGATGCAGCCCCAGGCAAGCCCCTCACCTACGGGCAGTCGATCACCGATGGTTGCCTCAGCTGGGAGGCCACCGTACCGGTCCTGGAGCTCCTAGCGCGGGCTCGGCGCTAAGCGGTCAGTAAGGATTATCCGAGTTCTGGGGCGCCGCGAGGGCCTTCGGATTCGATTCAGGCTCGAGCTCCAGCTCGGTCACACTTCCGCACGGTATCTTGACGGAGACCGCCTTGCTGATCCACGCCGGCCCCGGGTCTTTACCCAGCCGAGTGAAGCGCAGGCCCTTCGTACAAGCCAGCTTCAGCTTGTGATTGGTGGGGCCAATCTTGATGCCATGCACCCAAACGTCCGCCTGGGCAGTCGAGCGCACGAACAAGTAGGACTCGTACGGCTTGAGGCCGGCGTCGCTCAAGTCGACCGGCCCTGCGGCGTCGGCTGCCGTCGCACCTGCATCCGCGGCGCCTGAATCCACGGCCGCGCTCGAATCCGCAGCGCCTGAATCCGCTGCGCCGCTCCTCGCGGAGACTGGCGTGTCGCTCGCGCTTGGAGCGCTAGCCGCAGCCAGAGCACCGCTGGGCGCCGCCTCGGCGGAACCGCGTGATGGGTTCACAACCAGGCTGACCACGAGGAAACCAATGCCTGCGCCGGCCACGGCAGCAGCAGTCGTCAGGGGAATGGCGACACGCCAAGGGACGAGTCTCGGGGGTTGGGGCATCGCGAGTTGGTGGGACTCTAGGCAGCGTTTTGTCGTCCACGGTGGCCGTGAACGAACGGCCGCGAACGAACGGTGGTGATGGTGGTCGCTGAGCAGCCTACTTTGCGGCCCTCGCTCGATGCAACGCGCTTTCCACCTGCTGCACCAGTGCACCTGGATTGTTCGATCCGGACTGTTCGTAGACCAAGCAGCCGGCAGAGCTGCGATCGACTCCCCACGATCGGAAAACTGCGCTACGGTTCTGCTTCATGAGTCGCCCTCAGGGAGCACCGTATCAGGCGCTGTTCGATAGCTTGGCGCCGCTTCGCGAACGTTGGCCGGGCGGAGGCTGGAGCTGGGACACACGCTTCTCGTGCGTCTCCTCGTCGTTCAACGTGGAGCTGGCCCATGAAGCGCGCAGCGCCGTCCACGGGGCGTTCGCCCAGGAGTGGACCGCCCGGTCGCTTGCCAAAGCGCCTAGCCTGGTGCGCGAAGTCGCCGACAACACCGGCGGTGTGCGGCCCGACCAGGTGCTCTACTGCTCAGACACCGTGGGCGGGACCATCGTGTTTGGCCTGTGGTGGCCCTGGGGCGACGACACGACGATTTCATTCCGGGTCGGGCTCGCCGGTTTCGCCGCGGCACGTGAAGAGTTCCAGCTCCGGGACACCTTCAACGCGTTGGAATAGCCCGCGCGATCCCTCTGGGGCTCGCTCCTTCTGGGCTCGATCCTTCTCGATCCTTCCGGGGCTCAGGCGCCATTCCCTGCGGATATCCCAAGTCATCCCATCAGCGGCGCGAGCGCTGCGGCGTCCAGGTACTCGTCCAGCCTGCGAATGCGGCCGTCTTCGACCTGGGCCACGAGGCAAGCAGGCACTTGGAGCTCGGCGCCATTCGGTGCGCGACCTCGCATGACGTGCTGCTGCACGAATCCGCTCTCGGTTGCGGTCAGGCGTAGCTCCTCATAGCGCAAGCCTTCGACGCTCTTCGCCAGCAGCCCGATCACCTTGAGCACCTGCTTCTTCACCAGCTCGCGCTGATCGAAGTTCCGCCAGACGACCGCGTCGTCGTGATACAGCGCGCCAACCCCGTCGACGTCTCCGGCGAGGGTGCGGCGGGTGAGTTCGCGGGCGAGTTCCAGTGCAGCGTTCTCCATCACACCAGCATCCTCCTACAACTTCCCAGGTTCCGTCGCCTCACAACGCGTGGCCACCGTCGAGCAGCAAGCTCTGTCCGGTGATGTAGCTTGCGCGATTCGAAGCCAAGAACACCACGGCTTCCGCCACTTCATCTGCCGTCCCGAAGCGCTTGAGGGCGGTGTTTCGCCGCGCGGATTCAACCCACTGTTGGTCGAACGCCTCCCCCTTCAGGCGCAAGAAGATCCCAGCCTCGATCACGCCGAGCTGCACGGAGTTCGCCCGCACTCCGTTGCGCCCCTCTTCCCGGGCAACGCCACGCAGCAGCGCCTCCACGCTCGCCTTGGGCACCACGCTCAACATATCCCGCGGCGGAAAGCGCGACAGCCCTACACTGGTGAGCGCGACGTAGCTGCCGCCAGCCTCTCTCAGGTGCGGCAACGTCGCGTGCACCAGAGAAAAGGCACCGAGGGCGTCGGCGCTCATCACCGCCTTGAAGCGCTCGGGCGTGACGCCTCCGATATATTCCATGGGGATATTCGAACCAGCGGCCAGGATCACGCTGTGTACACGCCCGAAGCGTTCCCTCACCCCCTGAAATTCCTGGGCGATCGCGGCGTCGTCCGCCAAATCGAGCTGCCCTGCGTGGGCAATCACCCCGAAGGCCCTGAGCCGCTCACACACCTCGTCCGCGGCCGCGCGATTCCGGTGGTAGGTGAGCGCCACGGGGCACCCACGCTTGGCGAGCGCTTCGCAAATCGCCGCGCCCACTCCACCGCTGCCCCCGATCACCCAGGCCGCGCCCGGGGGAAACTCCTGAGCGTCCTCCATCTGGCTCAGCTTTCGGTGAGCTCCGCGTATTTTCCGCGGAAGTAAACCAGCGGCGCGCCGGGTCGCACGCCACTTTGCAGCAGCTCGCCGATGAAGATGTCGTGGTCGCCGCCGGGGTGCTCGGCGAACAGCCGGCACTCCATCCAGGCCAGCGCTTCGGGCAAGAGCGGGCAGCCCGTCGCCTCTCCGGGGGTCCACTCGATGCCGTCGAACTTGTCGTCCACGGAGGTCGCGAAGTGGGCGGAGATCTCGCTCTGACTGTGCTGCAGGATATTCACCGCGAAGCGCCGCTCACGACGGATCACGGCGTGCGCGCGTGCTCGTTGATCGACACACACCAGGCAGAGCGGTGGGTGCTTGCTCAGGGAGCTGAAGGCGGTCGCGGTCAGAGCGTGGGGCCTGCCTTCCGCGTCGATGGTCGTGATCACGGTCACAGACGCGGCAAAGCTCGCCATCACGGCCTTGAAGGCCTCGGCGTCGATGGTCGCTTGCTCCTCCAGGGGTAGCGGTCCGAAGGTCCCTTCGATCCCCTCGTCCGGCGTCGAAGCCTGGGGGGCGCCCTTCGGCTCGCTCACGAAAGCCTCGCTGGCTGGTGCTTCTCCACGCGCCCAGTGAAACACGTTCTATTCAGGCGCGGCCAGGACAAAGTTTCGACGCAGAGCGGAACGCATCCCGAAACGTTTAGTGCGGCTTTATGGTACACCCGTTCGCTGAATGGCGAAGTCGCCCGCAGTGCTCGCTCCGGTCTCCGCAGTCGGAGCCAGCTTCCTCGCAACGGCTCAGATCGTCGGCGGGATGGGTGTGCTGTTCGGTCGCATCGTGAGCCGCGCGGTGCGCTTCGACTTCGACTACTCCGAGCTCATCAAGAACATGCACAAGATGGGCGTGAAGTCGCTGCCCATCGTGGTCGTCACGGCGCTGTTCACCGGCGGCATCATGATCATCCAGGCGGCGCCCATCGTGGAACGCTACGGCGCTCAAGGCCTGCTCGGCTGGGCGGCAGGCTTCACCACACTGCGCGAAATCGGCCCTTTGTTGACCGCGTTGATGCTCAGTGGCCGCGTGGGCGCGAACAACACCGCGGAGCTCGGCACCATGGTGGTCACCGAGCAGATCGACGCACTGCGGGCGCTGTCGATCGACCCCATCAGCTTTTTGATCGTGCCGCGCTTCATCGCGATGGTGACGACCATCTTCCTGTCCACCATCTTCTCCGACGCGCTGGCGCTGTTTGGCGCGGCCTACGCGGGCTACGCCGTGCTCGGGGTCGAGCCGCAGATCTTCTACAACGGCATCGTCAGCGGCTTGCTCGACGTGGGTGACGTCTTCCACGGTTTGGCCAAATCCATCGTGTTTGGCGTGATCATGGCCCTCGCCAGCTGCCAGTTCGGAGTCGCTACCTCCGGTGGTGCACCGGGCGTGGGGCGCGCGGTCAACGCCACGGTGGTGGTGAGCGCCGCGGGCATGTTCATGCTCGACTACCTGGTCTCTTTCGCGCTCGGATGACCTACAGATGACCGTCAGCGATCCCAGCGTACAAGCGGGCGGCTCCTCCAGCGCAGTCGGCCACATCGAGGATGATTTCCCGGAGGAACCGAAAGGTCTAGCCGCCGTTGGTGCAGCAGTCCTCGACCTCCTGAGCTCCGCCAAGGCTCAGTACTCGGTCTTCGTGCAGACCCTCTACTACACCTTCCGGGGGCAGCGCCGCCCGGGCGCGATCCTGCAGCAGTGCTACGAGATCGGGAACCGGAGCCTGGTGTTTCTGTGCATCGTGATGGGCTTCATGGGCATGATCCTCACGTATCAAGCGGGGATCCAGGTGAAGCGCGCGGTGCCCGACGTCACACTGCTCGGCGCGACCTTCCTCGAGCTCATCGTGCGCGACATCGCCGCGTCCATCTGCGCGCTCATGTTAGCGACCCGGGTTGGTGCTGGCATCGCAGCCGAAATTGGCTCGATGGTGGTCACTGAGCAGGTTGATGCGCTGCGCATGACCGCGGCGGATCCCATCGACTACCTGATCAAGCCCCGCTTCGTCGCCAGCACCATCATGACCATCATGTGCGTGGTGATCGCCGGCGGCGTCTCCATCTTGACCGGCATGTGGACCGGCAAGATGTTCTTCGGGATCTCCGCGGAAACGTTCATCAACTGGAGCCTGGTCGACTGGGGTGATGTGATCGTCGGCGTGACCAAGTGCTTCGCCTACGGTGCAGCCATCCCCATCGTGAGCGGCTACTGCGGCCTCTCCACCTTCGGCGGCTCCGAGGGCGTGGGCTGGGCGACGACCCGCGCGGTGGTGAACTCTTCCCTCGCGGTGATCATCCTGAACTTCTTCATCAGCGGCGCCGGCTACCTGATCTTCGGCTGAGCCCGACGTTCACCGCAGCCCAATCCAGCGACAGTTTTTTGGGGGGAGAGGCACACCAGGTGCCGCTTCAGTCAGCCCAAAGGCGGCGCAGAATCCCGGCTCAGTCGCTCCTCGGCGCTGGGCTCGTCCGGTGTCGCCGTCTCGCGCTGGTCCCAAACCTCACCGATGCGGTCCAGCACCCGGGGCGCGCTCATGAAGCCCGCGAAGTGCCCCAGTCCCTCGAGCACCTCGAGGGACGTATCAGGAATCGTTTCCGCAAGGTACTCCGAGTGGCTGAGAGGCACGATGGTGTCCGCGTCACCGTGGTAGAAATGGATCGGCACCTGGATGTCGGCCGGGTCGAACGGCCACGGACGGCTGAACAACGACAGATCGTAGATCGGCGCCCGCATCCCCTTCTCCGTCGCTGCCACGATATCGCGGCAAAACATCGCCTTCATCTCCGGGCGCTCGAACACCGGGCGATCCTCCTGGGGCCCATACTTCACGTACAAATCGAAGCACGGACTCACCAAGGGCCTGAGGGGCTGCACCACCACGCTCAAGAGCGCACCAAGGGGCGCGCGATGGCGATCGACGGCGTTCAACAAGCCGAGCAGCGTTCGGTTGTAGCTCGGCGCGCCGCTCGTCTCATGACACGGCCCGACACCGCCCAGGCTCACTCCAACGACAACCCGCTCCGGTAGCTCATGGGCACAGGCGAGCACATATGGGCCGCCTCCGGAGAGACCGACGACACCGAACTCTTGGTGCCCCAGGGAATCGGCAAGCTCCGCGATGTCCTGGGCGTAGCTCAAGAAGCAGCGCTCGGGCTGGTGGGTCGACTCACCGATCCCAGGGCGCTCCACGCTGATGATTTCGATGCCCCGCGCCTCGGCGGCGCTCGGCGCGTCCAGGGGCAACTGGTGACGACCACCGGGGGTGCCATGGAACCAGAACACCGCGCGACCACCAGCGGCGCCGTAACGCCCAAAGCCCAGCTCGGAGCCGTGAGAGAGCCGCAGGCTCCCTTCAGCGAAGGGGCGTGGCGTCTCGACCCGGGTGCGACGCTCCGACCAGCGAGGCATGCGGATGCGCCGCCGGATGTGGTGAAATCGACTGCGTGGACTCATGCAGACTCTAGTTTGAACACCCGCAGCGCATTTTCACGCAGAAACTTTGGCCATACCTCCGGTTTGAAAGGCACCCGGTCGAGCTCGTCGAAGATCCGCTCGAGACTCAAACCCATGGGGAAATAGCCGGCGTACATCACCTTGTTCGCCCCCCGGGTGTTGGCGTAGTCGATGATCGCCTTGGGGTAGTGCTTCGGGGCGAAGGCGCTCGTCGAGTAGTACAGGTTCGGATACTTGATCATCAGCTTCACCGCGAGGTCCACCCATGGCTCGGCGCCGTGACGCATCACGAACTTCAGCTCGGGGAAGAACCAGCACACTTCGTCGATCAGCTCGACGTGCTGCGGCGCCATGGGCAGCCTCGGGCCAGGTACGCCGACGCAGCAGCAAAACGGCAGATCCAGCTCCACGCACTTGGCGTAGATCGGGTACCAGCGCTTGTCGTTGATCGGCACCTGAGGGCACAAACCCGACGGAAACGCCGTCACAGCGACGATGCTGTGCTCTTGATGCATGCGGACGATCTTGCGCACCTCGTCCATGCCGTTGTTCGGATTCGCGTGGTAGCTCGCCAGGATCCGCTGGGGGAAGCGCTGCTTCGCCTCTTTGACGACCTTGTTCTCGTCATCGATGCCCATCAGCGCGCGCTCGATGTTGAACTGGTCGAGCTTCTTGATCGTGTAGTCGATGTAGTCTTCTTGAGGCCCCACGTCCGGGATGTTCTTGAACATGTACTGGGCAGGCATCTTGAACACCTGCTGGCTCTCCTGGTCGAGGAGCAGCGGCTTCATGAACTCGTACCAGCCGCTGTTGTCCTCCCCCGGGATGTTAAGCATCAGGTCGATCACCCGAACGTCTTTGGGCATGCTCATTGGTCGGTCTCCCAGCTCCCTCAGCTCATGGCTCCGCCGTCCACCAACAGCTCCGCGCCATGGATGAACGCCGCGTCCTTGGAGCACAAGAACGCGATGGTGCCGGCCACGCATTCTGGGGTTCCGTACGGAATATGCGGAATGGCTCCCTTCAGTAGCTCGAAGTCCCCACCCTCGGGCAGGCGAAACTGCGAGTGCATGTTGGTCGCGATGGCGCCCGGGATGATCGCGTTGACGCGCACCCCACGCTTGATGAACTCAATGCTCAGGCTCTTCGTCAGCGAGAGCACCCCGCCCTTCGACGCGGCATAGGCCGCCATCCAGGGGTGACTACCAAGCGCTGCGGTGCTCGAGGTGTTGACGATGCTGCCCTTCGTCTCGAGCAGGAACGGCAGCGCCGCCTGACACATCAAGAACGTGCCTGTGAGGTTGATACCGATCACCTTGCTCCAGTCCTCGAAGGAGAGCTCGAGGGACGGATCGCTACGCAAGATCCCTGCAACGTTCGCCAGGTGATGAAGCTTGCCAAAGCGCTCCCGTGCCCCGCTCGTCGCGCTCTTCACGGAGTCCGGGTTGCTCACGTCGCAGTTGAACGCCGCCCCCACACCCTTGGCCGCTTCGATCTGATTGACCGTCTCCGCGAGGCCTTTGTCGTTCACGTCGAAACACGCAACGCTTGCGCCTTCCGCAGCAAAGCGCAGCGCCGTCGCGCGACCAATGCCCCCAGCAGCCCCCGTAACCCAAGCTACTTGCTCTTCGAATCGCCTGTGAGGTGCTTCGCTCATTGACTCAACCCTTCCGCGTATCGCGCCTTCGAAGCACTCGCGCTGCACCGTCCGTGCGGCTCTTCGCATACCGGTAGAAGGCCTTGCGAGTGCGAATAGAACGTGTTCTATTTTCTCACGCGGCGAGAGTCAAACGGATCGTCGCTCAAGTTTCGGAACGATCAGAGAAAGGCAAACGCGACAGATGGCGCTGCTCAGCTTCAATGGGTATCCGACGGGGTGGTTCGTCGTGGCTTGGGCCGAAGATCTAGCTCCGGGCGATGTCCAACCCATGCGCTACTTCGGCCGCGATCTGGTGGCCTATCGTGGGCTCGACGATGGCCTGGTCCACGTTCACGACGCGTTCTGTCCGCACCTGGGGGCCCACCTCGCCTACGGTGGCAAGGTCGAAGGCAACGACATTCGCTGCCCCTTCCACGCTTGGAAATTCGGCGCTGATGGCAACTGCAACGAGGTGCCCTACGCGAAGCGCATCCCGCCCAAAGCCTGCGTGCGCACCTTCCCCATTCTGGAGAAGAACGGGCTCATTTACCTGTGGCACGACAGCAAGCGCCGGGAGCCCTTCTTCGAAGTACCGAAGCTCGAAGGCTGGGGCGATCCAGAGTGGACCGGCTGGACCAAGAACATCCTGACGATCAAGACGCACCCGAAGGAGATCGTCGAAAATGTCGCTGACAAGGGGCACTTCCCCCGCGTGCACGGCACCCATGTCGACACCTTCGACAACGAGTTCGACGGCCACCTGGCGATTCAACGCACCAGCGGAATCGCGTATCCGCGCGGCGGGGGCAAAGACAAGTTCAGCCTTGAAGCGACCTACTACGGGCCCGGCTTCCAAGTCACCGACATGCAGGGCTACCTGCACAGCCGCCTCGTCAACGCCCACACGCCCATCGACAAGGACAGCCTCCATTTGCGCTTCGGCGTGATGCTGAAGAAGATCGGCGACGACGCGAAGATGGATCAGTTCGCCCAGGGCTACATCAATAACCTCCAGGTCGGTTTCCAGGAGGATATCGCCATCTGGGAGAACAAGCTCTACCGCGACCGCCCCATGCTCTGCGACGGCGACGGCGCCATCGGCGCGCTGCGCAAGTGGTACGCGCAGTTCTACGATCAGGAAGCGCCAGCGAGCCTGCCCGTCGCGCCCTAGGCGGTTCATTTTTTTGGGGGGGGGAGAGAGCGCGCCGCGAGACGCCGCGACGCGCTCCCCTAAACCTCACCTGACCGACAGCCGGTGCAGCGTGCCGATGATGCGGTTGAAGCGCGCGTGGAGCGCGTCTTCGAGCGGTGGGATCTCACCGAGGGCCGCGGCAACCTCAAGGCACGCTAGCGTTTCCCGCGCCGAGCCCATGGCGCACTGAAAGCGCGCCTGCTGGTTGCGGCCGCGGCTATATGCGCCCTCGGCGACGTTGAGCGCAATGGAGGACTGCGCGCGCTTCAGCTGCCGGTGCAAGTCCGGATCCGCACGGCAAACTTTCGCAACCAGCGGCCGAATCATTGTGATGGTTTCGAGAATGAACGGATAGATATCGAGCATTGGGTGACCTCCTTTCGATCACCCGATCACCACGCCGGCGAGTCGCAGGCGGAGTCCAGGCTGCGAGCGCAGCGAGCACCGGGCGCAGCCCGGCCCCGGCCTGGACGCCGCCGAGCACGCCGGCAAGATGGAAGAGAGAGAGCTAGTGCTAGGGTGAGCGTGAGCGTCAGAGCTAGGGTGAGCGTGAGCGCGAGAGCTGGGCGAGCGAAGCAAAGCCCAGCCAGCGACTACCCCACGGAAATGCGCCAGCTCTAACCCTAGCTCTAACCCTAGCTCTAACCCTAGCTCTAACCCTAGCTCTAACCCTAGCTCTAACCCTAGCTCTAACCCTAGCTCTAACCCTAGCTCTAACCCTAGCTCTACTCGGCCGCCGCTCGCTCGCTGTTCCGTGCGGATTCTGACTTCGTGGCTCCGGCGGCGTGCAGCGCTGCGGCGTAGCCGAACGTCATCGAGGGGCCGATGGTGCCGCCGGCGCCGGGATAGGTGTTGCCCATCACCGCGGCGGAGCAGTTCCCCGTGGCGTACAGGCCCTCGATGGCGCTGCCGTCCGCTTTCAGCACGCGGCCGTCGACGTCGGTCACTAGGCCTCCCTTCGTGCCGAGATCGCCGGGCCAGACTTCGATGGCGTAGAAGGGTGCTTCGACGATCGGCGCGAGGCTCGGGTTCGGCTTGATCTTGCTGTCGCTGTAGTAGCGGTCGTAAAGGCTGTCGCCGCGCTGGAAGTCTTCGTCCTTGCCCGCTTTGGCAAAGCCGTTGAAGCGCGCAATCTCCGCTTCCAGGCCTGCGGCATCCACGCCGAGCTTCTCAGCCAAGCCAGCCAGCGTGCCCGACTTCTTGAGGAAGCCTTGGCGCAGGCGCTTCGGTAGGCTGCTGTCAGGCTGGAGACGGCTCGGGCCGAGTGGTCCGCACGGATATGAGCGGCGATAGCGTTGATCGAAAATCAGGTAGGCGGGGATGCTCGGCGCCTCGTCGGAGTTTGCGGCGTACTGGCCCTTGACCACGTCGACGTAGGGCGCGGCTTCGTTCGTGAAGCGCTTGCCGGCGCGATTGACCATCACACAGCCAGGCATCGACTTTTCTACGACGAGCAGCCAGGGGTAACCGTCAGGCAGCAGCGTCACCGGAGTCCACCAGGCGTCGTCCATCAGGTCCACCGCAGCGCCAAGCGCCTGGCCCATGCCGATGACCTCACCGGTGTTGCCCTCGCACGCCGCAGTCCAGTCTGCGCCGATCGGGCCTTGTTGATGCTCCTGACGTAGCTTTGCGTTCTTGGCGAAGCCACCCGCGGCGAACAACACGCCCTTCTCCGCGCGGATCCGCATCGACTTGCCGTCGCGGGTCACCTTCGCGCCAACGACGCGCCCTCCTTCGACGATCAGCTCCTCACAGGTGGTCGAGAGCCAGAGCGGAACGTCCGCGTCCATCAGCGCGCGACGCAAGCGCCCGACCAGGGCAACACCGAGGCACAGGCGGCCATCGCCGCGGCCTTTGCGGCGTGCCCCGATGTCGAACCAGTACTTCAGCATGATCCAGAACATCAGGACGAAGCTCCAGAAGGAGAACTGCACCAAGGTGTGCGCCTCCTTGGCGGTGAGCCCCATACGGCCGAGCACCAGGCCCTGCCCCGAGCGCCGGAGCTTGAACTCCTCTGGGCCTAGCCTCGATGCGCGGAACGGCAACGGCTCGATGGAGCGCGCGCCGATCTTTCCGCCCGGATGCTCCGGGTAGTAGTCGGGGTAGCGCGGCACCGCCATGAACTTCACGTCGCTGTTCGCCTCGAGGTAGCGCACCATCTCTGGCGCCTTGTCCACGTACGCGACGATGCGCTCCTCGGGGACGCGACCTTTGGTGATGCCCTTGAGGTACACCAAAGCGTCTTCTCGGGAGTCCCTCACCCCCACCCCGTCCATATGAGGGTTATTCGGAATCCAGATATTCCCCCCGGAAAGCCCTGTGGAGCCCCCGAACTTTTCGGTCTTTTCGATCACCAGGGCGTTCAGGCCGTGCTGCTTTGCGACCAGTGCAGCGGTCATTCCGCCGCCGCCGCTGCCTACCACCAAGAAATCCGTCTTATGGTCCCAGTCGCTCATCACTGTATCCGTCTCGGGTCGCGTATCCGTCTCAGGGCGTCGCGTGGCTCTCGTTGGCTTGCGTTCGCGAAGCCTCCGGCTTCTTGAAGCGCACGATGTTCGGTAGACCGTTCTTCGGGTTGAGCGAGAGCCGCGGGTTCTTGATCGGAGTGTAATCCGCGGGGATCTGCGGCTCGACGCCACGCTGGATCAGCGTCGCGAGGATCAGCCGCGCTTCCATCAAGGCGAAGTTCTTACCCATGCACACCCGCGGACCCATGGAGAACGGCACGTACGCTGCCTTCGGCAGACTTCGCTCGAAGTCCTTGGTGAAGCGTTCCGGGCGGAAAACATCGGGCTCCGGAAAGTACTCCGGGTTCTTGTGCATGACGTAGGGGCTGATGAACACGTAGCAGCCCTTGGGTAGCAAGAAGTCACCGATCAGCACGTCCTCCGCGGGCTCACGCATGAACGTCCACACCGATGGCAAGACGCGCATCGCCTCTTTGAACACCTGATCGATGTACATCAGGTTGTCGTCGATGGTCGGCTTGCGGTCTCCACAGACCCGCTCGACCTCTTCCTGCATCTTGGCCACCACCTCGGGGTGCTGCCCGAGGAGGTACCAACACCAGGTGAGCGCGTGGGCCGTGGTCTCGTGGCCCGCGAAAAAGAGCGTCATCGACTCGTCGCGCACCTGCTTGTCGCCCATACCCTCGCCGGATTCATCCCGCGCCTGGATGAGCATGCTCAACAGATCTCCGCGGTCCTCTCCTGTGCGACGGCGCTCATCGATGATGCGCTGAACGATGCGATCGATATCACCGATGGCCGCCATTTTTTTGCGGTTCTTGCGGCTAGGCCACCAACCGGGCACCGGGATGGGCAGCTCGATGTGTTCAACCAAAACTTGGTTGATCACCTTCATCGCTTCACGCACGGTCTCCGCCTGGCTCCCGCGGACGTCCGCGTCGAAGAGCGTCTTGGCGACGATGCCCAAGGTGACCTCGGTCATCTCATGACAGAAGTCGACACGCTCCCCTTCTTTCCACGCGTCAATCATCTGATCGGTGTAGCGCGTCATCACCTCACCGTAGGCGTCGATACGGCGCTTGTGAAACGCGGGCAGGATCATCTTGTGCTGGCGCTTCCACGCATCGCCGTCCGCGCTCAGCACGCCTTGCCCAAGAAAGAGCTTGAAGATCTGCTTGTTCACCTTGGGCTTCAGGAACAGGTCCGGACGCTTCACGAGGATCTCGTGCACCGCCTCGGGATCGCTCACCTGCACCCACTCGTGAAACGCAACCGAGAAGCGCGCGACGTGCCCGTACTTCTCGAACAGGCCGTCGACGAACTCGAGTTGCCCCGTTTGAAAGTCCACGGTGCTGCCCCAGAGCCAGTGCCCCCGCGGCCCCGGAGGTCGCTTCATCACCGCACCGGGGCTCTCTTTGACGCTTCTTACGTGCATGGCTCTGCCTCACTTGCGAACCTCGACGTTCGCTGAAAACGCTCTGGGGTCGCTACTTCGGGGTTTGGGGGTTAGGCACGCTGCTCGGCGCCTCGCCTGCCTGCGGGTGCCGGTCGAGCAGATCGCGCATCTGGTCTAGCGCCAGCTCGACGAACATGCCCTCCGCTTCCGCGAGGAGATGCCCTGTTCCTTGGAGCTGCCTGAGTTCACCGACGACCAGCGTCGCGCGACCGACGACGTCCTTGATGCGCGCGCGATACTCCACGGGCACCCCAAGGCGCACCGGCTTGCGATACTTGACGCTCAGCTTGCCCGTCATGCACACGACGCCGCGCCGCAGCGCCGCGGCACCGAGCACGTGATCGAAACCCGCAGCGATGTGGCCCCCATGAACGCAGCCCGGGCCACCTTGAAATAGCTCGCAGTACGTCCCGCGACCGGCGACCTCATCGCCTTCGATCTCCAGGGACAAGGGCGGCGCCGCAGGATTGCCGTGACCAATCACAGGGCTCCGGTCCGCCCATTCCTCGTGGGCCGACGTATCGCGCGCCTGATGGGCCTGAAAGAAGCTCCTCGAAGGCGCTGCCTCGACCAGCGCACGGGCTTCACCAACCAGCGCCGTGGCTCGCTCAAAGCACGCGGCATCTCCCTGGCTGCGCATCAACTCGTCGCCGAGCCGCCGGAGTTCAGCGGCCAACACGCGGCGCGCGCGCCACGCTGGATCGCTCGGCTCGCCCGGAACTTTGAATCCGTGCGGCAGCTCATCGAGCAGCTGAATCCCACCGCTCGACGCAACGCCAGGGACGGCGACCCAGTCTGTCCCGGGCTCCTTCATTCAGCGAACCTGGACCTCGTCTGGAGCGTCCTCGGCTGCGGCCTTGGCCCATTTGTAGTCGGGCTTGCCACTGGGGAAGCGCTCGACGTGACTCACGAGCTTGAGCTGCCGCGGCACCTTGTAGCCCGCGATGAACTTGCGAGCGTGCTCTTGTAGCGCATTCAGATCGGGCGCCTTGCCCTCACGGGGGGCCACGACCGCCGCTACGCGCTGCATCCATTTCTCGTCTTCCACGCCGACCACGAGCACGTCGTAGACGTCCGGGTGGGACTTCAGCGCCTCTTCAACTTCCTCAGGGAAAATCTTCTCGCCACCGCTGTTGATGCAGTTGCTGCCGCGGCCATACACCGTGATGCGACCGTCTTCTTCGACGGTGGCCGAGTCACCCGGCAGCACCCAGCGCACGCCGTCAATCGTCACGAAGCGCTCTTGGGTCTTGGCCTCGTCCTTGTAGTAGCCGAGGGGCACGTGACCACTGCGCGCCAGCTTCCCGATCACTCCCGAGCCGGGAGCCACAGGTTTCATGTCGTCGTCGAGCACGCTGTTCGCCTCGTCCATGAAGAACGATGGGCGACCGTCGGTGCCGGTGTCTTCGCCGGGCACAGCGGAACCTTGGTGCCCCGTCTCGCTGGCTCCAAAGTTGTTGAGCACCAGGGCGTCAGGCACGAGCTCTTGCAGCTTGTCGCGCACGACCGGGCTCAGCACCGCACCGGACGACGCGATGGCGAGCATGCTACTCACGTCATAGGAGGCCCGCTCGAGCTCGTCGGTGATGGGCCGGCCCATGGCGTCGCCAACCAGCATGATGGTGTTGACCTCTTCCTCGGGGATCAGCTCGCAGATGCGCTTGGCGTCGAAGCTCTTGCCGGGTTGAATCACGAGCTTTCCTCCAGAGAGCAGGCAGATCCAACAAGTCAGCTGCGCGGCGCCGTGAATGAACGGCGCGCAAGGCAACATCGTCACCCCACCCTCAGCCGCGGAAGGTGCGAGCGCCTCTGGAGTCTCGATCGGATCGCCTCCGGGGTTGCCACCCTGGAGGGCCGCGAAGAACAAGTCTTCCTGGCGCCACATCACGCCCTTCGGCATGCCGGTGGTGCCGCCGGTGTAGATGATGAACAGGTCGTCTCCGCTACGCTTTTCGAATGCGCGCTCCGCTGATGCTTCGGCGAGCACTTGGTCGTAGTCGAAGGCCTCGAGCCGCGCGTCGACCTCACCGCTGCTGCCGTCATCGAGCAGTACGCAGGTGTGCAACTTTTCCGCGCCGAGCGCCGCGTCCACGACGATTGGCGCGAACTCCCGCTGACTCAGGATCGCGACCAGGTCTGCATTTTCCACCAGGTAACGCAGCTCATGGGCGACGTAGCGGTAGTTCAGGTTGATGCTCACGGCCCTGAGCTTCATCGCGGCGAGCATGCCCTCCACGTACTCGGTGCCGTTGTAGAGGTGGAGACCGATGTGGTCTCCAGCCTTCACGCCTCGCGACGCCAAGAAGTTCGCCAGCCGGGTCGCGCGCTGATCGAGCTCCGCGTAGCTCAGGCGGCGCTCGCCGGACACCAACGCGAGGCGCTCGCCGAACGTATCGACCAGCGACTCGTACAGATCTGCGATGTTGAATTCCATGGTCGCCCTCGTTCCCCTCGCCGCGCCTGGACGTCGCCGCCTTCTACGCGGCCTCTGCTAAACACAGGCCCGCGCCGCAACCCCTGGCCTCACGCGGCTCACGGGTGACGGCGCGGACTCTCTACGCCTGTTTCCGCGGGGCTCAGCCCTTGAGCGGCGGCAGGAAGTTGTTCATCTTGCGGGCCAGCGGGATGCTGCCGCTGACCTTGAGCTTGCGCGTCATTACGGCCTTCGCGCCGCCCAGATCGCCGTTGGCGAGCTTGACGTAGTCGTCTGCCTTCATGGTGTACGTCACGCTCGCGTTGTCCGTGCTGCCCTCGGAAACGGACACCGCTTGATCCTTCACGGAAACGGTCCAGGTCCCGCCGCCGTTCCCGCTCAGCTCGTACACGTAGGTCGCCTCAACGCCCTTCGCTTGATCCGCGATGAAACGATCCTGGATGGTGTCGAAGTACTGCTGACAGTTGTCGATACGGTCGACCATGCGTAACCCTCCGTCGCTGGCTGAGTGTTCAGCCTCGCTGCTCGCGGGAGCAGTGGTTGCCCCCGTCTCTGAAACACGTTCTACGTGGAGTTAGCGACTGTTGCCGTAATGTGTCAAGAACAAACTATACCCTGGAGTATCGGTATACTTTAAAGTATATGTTTCTCGGTATTGGGATACTCTTGAGTACTGGAGGCTGTAAATGTCCGTAACTACTGACACTCCCCCGCGTAGGCTGACCCGTGACGAGCGACGAGCCCGCACACGCGAAGACCTACTGCAAGCCGCAGCCGCGGTCTTTGGCCGGCGCGGTTACCACGGCGCATCCCTGGACGAAGTCGCCGAGGCCGCTGGTTACACCAAGGGCGCGGTGTACTCGAACTTCGGCAGCAAGGAGGAGTTGTTCCTCGAAGTCGCCGAGCGCCACGTGGAGAACATCGTCACCATGCTGCTCGGAGTCTTCGAGGATGCGGATCCCGACCGTCGCCTTGCGGTCCTGTTCGATCACGCGCGGAACCTCGCTAGCGTGGATGACTTCGTGCTGCTGGACATGGAGTTCCGGCTCTACGCGCGGCGTCACCCAGAGGCTCGGGAGAAGCTCCAGCAGCGGGACAATGCCTTGATGCAAGGCTTCGGAGCGGCCCTCGAGTCGCACTTCAACCAAGTCGGCGTACGGCCCGAGCTGAACCCCGAACAGATCGCGCGTGCGGTGTGGGCGCTGGCGGACGGTCTCGCGCTCCAAGGTGCCACGGACCCTCAGGCCGTGCAGCAAGGGCTTCCGGGTCTGGCGTTGCGCACCATGCTGAAGGGGATCGGGCTCGAGCTACCCGCAAGCGCCAAGGCGGCGCTCCCCACGGCGCACGCGACCCACGCTTCGAACACGCATGACAACGGCAGCAGCAGCAGCTGAAGACGCGTTCCGCGCGGATTCAAAAGCCTATCATGATCTGAAGGTGGCCCGGGTGATCCGGGAGACCGCCGACAGTTGCTCCGTAGTCGTCGATATCCCAGCAGGGCTGGCGCGCCAGTTTGCCTATCTGGCGGGCCAGTTTCTGACGTTCAAGGTGGAGCACGCCGGTCGCGTGCTGACGCGCTGCTACTCGTTGTCCAGCTCCCCGGACACCGACAAGGAGCACCGGGTCACGGTCAAGCGCGTGAGCGACGGCCGCGTGTCGAACTGGTTCAACGACTCGGTAAAGACCGGGGATACCTTGCGCGTGCTGCCTCCAGCCGGCCGCTTTACCCTGCGCGAGCGTGAGACACCGCTCTTGCTCTTCGCAGGCGGTAGCGGTGTGACGCCGGTGTTCTCGATCTTGAAGACCGCCCTGGCGACGACCTCGCGCAAGCTGCGCCTGGTCTACGCCAACCGAGACTCAGACAGCATCATCTTCAAGGCGGAGCTCGAAGCGCTCCGCGCCACTCATCCCGATCGCTTCGAGCTGGTTCACCACCTCGACGCCGAGCGCGGTTTTTTGCAAGCGACTGACGTGAAGGCACAAGTCGCGGGCTGGCTCGACGCCGATTGCTACATCTGTGGCCCGAGCGCGTTCATGGATCTCGTTGAGCACACGTTGCTGGCTGAGTCGGTTCCCCGTGAGCATGTCTTCGTGGAGCGCTTCGTCTCTCCCAGCGATCCAGATGAGGTCAGCGCCAAGCAAGCCAGCGCAAAGGCTTCTGCGGACCTCGCGGTGCCCGCTCAAATCCGCGTGCGCTGGGACAAGAAGCTTCATTTGGTGCCTTACCAAGCGGGGCAAACGCTGCTGCAAGCAGCCGTCGCGGCGGGGGTGGATCCACCGTACTCCTGTGAAGAGGGCTACTGCAGTTCCTGCCAGGCAAAGCTCACCGCAGGCCAAGTGAAGATGGCGGTGAACGACTGCCTGAGCGACGACGAGATCGCCGACGGCTGCGTGTTGGCGTGCCAAGCGTACCCGCTGACCGAAGACATCGAGATCGACTGGGACGCCTGAGTCACTGCGCTGAGTCAAGGCGGGTACGCCCAGAAGCACGACACGTACCGCCTGAATGACAGTGCTCTGCGTTCGCGACATCGACGCGGTTTGCGGCGCGCGCCAGTGTGTAGAACATGTTTCATTCGGCAGCGCCTTCAGGTACACGTGAGGGCGTGGACGAACGGCGGCGGGACGCCCATCGACCCTCGGAGGAGCCATGAACGTCGAGCTAGGTTTTTGGAAAGTTGCCGCGGAGAAGCGCAACGAGACGGGGATCGTGGATCCCGACGGCACGAAGCACAGCTTCGGCGAAGCCTGGGACCGCACGAATCAACTGGTCCACGGGTTGCGCGCTCAGGGCCTGACCAACGGCGACACGCTGGCGGTCGCGGCGCCCAACAGTCACCAGGTGATCGAGACGTTCATGGCGGCAGCGCAGGCCGGCTGGCGCCTCACCCCAGTGAACTGGCACCTCACGGCGAGCGAGATCGCCTATATCCTCAAGGATTCAGAGAGCAAGGTCTTCATCGCCTCGTCCCGCTTCGGCGAAGCCGCGAAGAAGGCCGCCGCAGAGGCTGGTCTGCCTGCAGACAAGTGCTTCTACATCGGTGATCCGATTGAAGGTTTCCGCAACTTCGACGAGCTGTGGCATGGCCAACCGACGACGCTCCCAGAAGATCGCAGCGCGGGCGGCCCGATGACCTACACCTCGGGAACCACTGGCCACCCGAAGGGCGTGCGCCGCCCCGTGGGCCAGGCGGCGCCCGAGCTCGTAGCCACGCAACAGGCGCTGTTTCTCAGTCTTTTTGGCATGTTTCCGGGCAGCGTTGGCGTGCACCTGGTCGTCGCGCCCCTCTATCACACCGCCGTGCTCAACTTCGCCACGAACCACCTGCACCTCGGTCACTCCGTGGTCCTGATGGACAAGTGGGCGCCCGAAGACACGCTGCGAGTCATCCAGGAGCACAAGGTCACGAACAGCCACATGGTGCCGACGATGTTCACGCGCATGCTGAAGCTGCCGGAGGACGTGAAGGCTCGCTACGACGTTTCGTCGCTCAGCCATGTGATTCACTCCGCAGCCCCCTGCCCCATCGACATCAAGCAAAAGATGCTCGACTGGTGGGGCGACTGCATCTTCGAGTACTACGCGGCGAGCGAAGGCGGCGGCACCTTGGCCACCCCGCAGGACTGGCGCAAGAAGCCAGGCACCGTGGGCGCGCCGTGGCCGATTTCGCAGATCCGTGTGCTCAACGACGAGCAACAGCCCCTCGCCCCTGGCGAAATTGGTACCGTGTGGATCCGCATGGGCGACCACAAGTTCGAGTACCACAAGGACAAAGCCAAGACCGACAAGTCCTGGCACGAAGGCTTCTTCACCGTGGGAGACGCCGGCTACCTGGATGAGGACGGCTACCTCTTTCTGTGTGACCGCAAGGCGGACATGATCATCAGCGGCGGCGTGAACATTTACCCGGCGGAAATTGAGGCGGTCTTCGTCACCCACCCCAAGGTGCAAGACGTCGCGATCTTCGGGATCCCCAACGAGGACTGGGGTGAGGAAGTGATGGCAGTCATCCAGCCCACGCCGGGCAACAGCGCGGGCGCCGAGCTCGAATCAGAGCTCAGGGAGTTTGCTCAAGATCGCGTCGCCAAGTACAAGATGCCGCGGCGCATCGAGTTCATCGCCGAGATGCCTCGCGATCCGAATGGCAAGCTCTACAAGCGCAAGCTGCGTGACCCCCACTGGGAGGGGCACGACCGCGCCATCTGAGCGTCACACGCCGCGCACGCGCTGCACCATCCAGAACAGGGCGAGCGCGCCGGCGGCGTAGCTCAGGGTTAGCGCCAGCGGGCGTACACCCCTGCGGGGTACGATGCACAAGCACACCAGCAAAGCGCTCACGACGCTGACCTGACCGAGCTCGACGCCCAGGTTGAACAACAGGAGCGCCGCCGGCACCTGCCCCTTGGGCAGGCCGAGCTCGAGCAAGGCTGAGGCGAAGCCGAGGCCGTGCAACAAGCCAAACAGCGCCGCAGTCCAGTACAAGCGGCGTGTCGCCACACGGTCAGGCTCGAGCTCCTGCGCTCCCAAGCGCAGCACGACTTCACGCGCCGCAAACGCCACGCTGAGTGCGATTGCCGCTTCCACGCCAGGGCTGCCGAGGCCACCGACGGCCACGCTGAGCGCCAGGCTCAGGCTGTGAGCGACGGTGAATAACGTCACCACGGCGAACAGCCTGCGCACGCTGGTCGCGAGCCACCAAGGACCTGAGAGCAACACCAGGCACGCGACGAACAACAGGTGGTCCCAGCCGGACCACACATGCCCAATGCCCTGGGTGAAGTAGCCCGCGAGCGCCGGCCCGGTGGCTCGAGCGGGGACCAAGAAGCGAAACCCAGGCGGCTGCTCGCCGAATAGCTGCACCTCTGGCTGGGCGCCCCGCGCGTCCTCCCACAACACACCGGTTGGCGTACCCGCGGGGAAACGCACATAGTGTGGGGTACCAGCATCACACTCGAGCGCGCCAGACCAGAGCGTGCCGCTCGAGAGCGCCTGCTCGAGCGGCGCCGTGTCGCAACCGCTGATCTCGAGCCCCCCCGCTGCTTGCTCCGGTGTCGGGAAGCGCACGCTCAACAACATGCCCTGAGCGCGCGATTCCAGCGTGCGCACCACGATGGGAGCCAGAGCGTGCGCATCGGCCCGAGTCGGGCTGAGCAGTAGGCAACAAGCTACCGCGAAGGCGACGCACCAGCCCACCGAGTGGCTGAGCACCGCGGAAACAGAGCGCGAGCTCACGGCGCGTGCTCGGATGGCGCCAGCTGCCAAGACTCTCCAGCGACGCGAATGCGGTAACGGGCTGCGGTGCGGCGGATGAAGTCCGTGTGAGCCGCTTGGCGGCGCTGTTCCAGCACTGCGGCACCGAGAGCGCCCCGTGCCTCATCCAACCGCTGAGTTCGCGGCGCGTGACGAGCTTCGACTCGCACCCAGTGCTTTCCGTAGCGAGACTCGAACGGCCCAAGCCACTTGCCGGTGTTGCCTGGCAGGCGCGCCTGCTCGAAGAGCGCCTTCGCGAGCGGTGCGCCGAAGCGCGCCTCGACTTGCCGCTCGGATCGACGAACGAAGCGCCGACCCGCCAGAAACGCATCGCCTAGCTCGAGATCCGCCACGGGAGTAGCGGACGGTTGATGTTGCGCCTCCCCCCCTGATCCGCGAGGAGCTAACGCCGGCTGGACGACGAGCCTGGGCTCAAGCGCCGCGACTCGCGCGTCGAGATCGGGTCCTGCGCGCAGGAAGACTTGCTCGAAGTCGAGCTCCTCGGGCACCTGATAGCGCTCCGGGTGCGCGGACAGCTCCGCGGCCAGCTCGACATCCGTCGGGGGAGCTGGCTCCCCTTGACTTTCCGCCAGGTAATCTAAGGACTGGATCAGACGACGCCTCACCACGGGATCCGTCTCGTGGAGGCCCATACTGATCGCCTCACGCTTCAAGACCTCGTCGCTCAGGTATTCGTTGATCAGCTGAGCACGCTCGACGTCCGTCGGAGGGCGCTTGCTCTTGAGCTCGAAGGATTTGGTCAGCGCATCGATCTGGCTTGGAGAAAGCTCGATCGATCGCGCGTCTGGCGGTCGCGGGGTGAGCCAAATCAACAGCGCTGCGAGCCAGGCGAAGTGCAGGAGCGGCTCGCGCAAAGTCCGACCGATGGCAGCGCGCAGCGGAACCCGAGGCACTTCAGCCGGCTCCGGGCTCGTACCAAATGGGGCTCGTCCACGCGCGCTCCTGGATCTGCTTCGCCACGCCAGGGTCGCTGCAGGCCTCAGGGCGATCCGCTTCCGGTAAGCTCAGGCACTGGCGCCAGCTCCAGCGGCAGGTCGGGTTCTCGAGCGCACGAACGTAATAGTAGGCACGAACGCTTGGGTCGAAACTCGGGTCGACCCAGGTGGTGCACAGGTTGCTATCGCCCTCGCCCCCGGTTTGACATGTGTCGAGATCCAGGGTGCCCCTTCCAGCTTGACCCGCCACATCGAACACCGCGACGTGTGACTTGCCCGCAGCGTCGACCCAACCCTTCACCACTTGCACGCGCTCCAGCGGCGCGGCGCTCGCGTCAGGGTCCGCATCGACGCTGACAATGAAGCCTGGCGCGTTGCCCTGGGGATTCATACTGGCGTTCAGGGTGCCTCCCATGGGGACACCCTGAGCGTCAGCAGTCGCGACCCAGTCAGCCTTGGAGCAAGCGGACGTGTCCAAGCCGAACCCACCAAAGAAGCGCGGAGTGATGCGAGGCCCGCTGGTGCCGAACGTCTCGCGCCGAGCGAGGGCCTCGAAGATCGCGCTGCGACTGTTCTCTGTCGACCAAACGCCGACCAAGCCACCTGGAGTCGAGATCACACCGCTCGGCGGTTGCTTGATGATCTGGAGGCGATCCTCCACCTTCGTCTCGCCGCCGGTGTGTCCCAAGAACTGATCTTCGTCCACCGCGCCGGGCGCGCCGAGGTGGGTATCTGTACTGGAGATCATGCCTAGGCGGAGCGGGTTCGTCCCCAGACGTTCCTCTTCGCTCAGGCCCGTGAGCAGCGCGCCCCGCACGAAATCGTAGCGAGAAACGCAGCCGCTGTTGATCATCCCGAGGCCGCCGGTCTCATCGCCGCAGTCCATTCCCTCGCGGAACTGCTCGAAGCGGCACTGTTCGTCGACCTCGCCGTAGTTCGAGCTCTGCTCATAGCTGCACTCGCTCGAACCCTTGTGCTGGAACACTTCGACCAAGGGCTCCATCGCGCCGCGCAGCTTGGCCTGCTCCCGCTCCTCCTCGATGGAGCTCGTGCCCGGGTACTCAGGGATGAACATCTTGCCGTTGCTGAGGTTCGAGTTGTGGGGGATCGCCAGCACTTCGCAGCCGTCGATCGCGCGGCGGCACTCGCACTCGAGGCGCGCCCACAGCTCCTGAGGCTTGGGCGTTTCCATGTAAGTCACGGGGTACTCGAGCACGCGGTCGTTCTTGAAGATCACGTTGCGGTGCAGGTTGCTCACCCCCGTGGCTCCAGTCCACTCGTAGCCGATCAACGCGGTGAAGGAGCAACTGGCGGTCTTGTCGTAGGCCTCTTCGGCGGCGTCGATCAACGTCTTCCAGCCGTCGCGAGCGAGTGACTCGCAACCCTTGCCGTCATCGCCGCACAGCTCCTTTCGCCGCTTGGGATCAGGCGAACTTAGCGGGATGGCGATGTTCTGCACCGCCGCCGGACCACCGATGCGGTAACTCTGACAGAACTCGCTGTCATAGCCGGTGGCCCCTGGGGTGATGCAGGCTAGCACTTCCCCGAGGAACTCAGCGTGGTCCGTCACGGCCACGAAATCCAAGGGGCGCTTCAGCTGGAGCATCTGCGTCCCCTGCCCGTCTGCGTCGAGGGGCGCGACGGAGATCGGATCTCCCTTCGCGAAGCGATACGCCTCCCGGGGGCCAACTCGCGTCTGATCCGCGTAGGCATCGAAGCTGAGCCGCGTGTGCACGTGCAGATCCCCGAAGTACGCGTTGCGCAGCGGATTGTGATCGGCGCAGGGCTCCCGTTGCTCGACGTAGCTCGACGGCTTCGCTTCGGGTAGGTCGCAGACGTAACCGGCGCCCCCGGCTCCGCCACTGCCCGAAGTCACTTCCGGGTTGCTACCACAAGCCGCAGGCCCACCCAGCACGCATAGACCAAGCCCCAGCACCCCAAGCGACGCGCCCCCTCGGCTAGCAAGCGATCTTCGATTCATCAGCGCCTCGTCCACGCAGCCCGCGTTGACGTGCCGACTGTAACACGCTCCACTCGGCTCATGACGTGGCGTCGCATGCGCATGCTTGAAACAGGTTTCACTCGCGAGCTCGAGCCCAGTGAGGCGCCCCTGCCCGAGCCCAGCGGGAGCCAGGTGCTGGTCGAGGTGGAGGCGTGCGGCGTGTGCTACCGCGACACCATCGACCGCAGTGGTCGCTTTGCCTTCATTCAGCTCCCGGTCACACCTGGCCACGAAGCCGTGGGTCGGGTCGTGGCCGTCGGCAACGACGTCAGCTCCTGGAAGGTTGGCGATCGCATCGCGAGCATGCATCGCGATTCCTGCGGCACCTGCCCCAGTTGCCAAGCGGGGGACACCTCCCTGTGTCCCTTTGCGGCGAGCGTCTTGGGCCTATTAGTCGACGGCGGCTACGCGAGCCATATCCTCGCCCCGGAGCGCTGCTTCTATCCCATGCCGGAGGAAATCCCGGCGGCAATGGCTGCGATCCTGCACTGCACTTACGGAACGGCGTACCGGGGCTTGGTGCGCTGGGGGCAGCTCAAGTCCGGCCAGCGGGCGCTGATCACTGGCGCGAATGGCGGCGTCGGCGCAGCGGCAATCCAGATCGCAAAACGCCTCGGCGCGGGCGTCGTTGCCGTCGTTCGGAGTGAAGAGCACGTCGGCTATTGCAAGGAGCTCGGGGCGGACGAGGTGCTGGTGAACTCGGGAGGCGACTTCCACCGCCAGCTCGGGCAGCGAGTCGAAGTTGCCCTCGACTGTGTTGGGGAGCCGACCTTCAACGCCGCGCTACGCAGCTTGAGCGTCGGGGGTCGTATCGTCAGCATTGGCAACGTCGTGGGCAAGCGCGCGGAGCTGAATCTCGGGTACATCATCACCACAGGGCTCAGCATCCACGGCTCGAGCGGCGCGACGCCCGATGACATGCGCGCCCTCTTGGAGCTGCACGCCCAGCAGCCACTCAGCGCGGTGGTCCATGAAGAGCGCCCCCTCGCCGAGGCCGACGCCGCCCAGCGCCGGCTGCTCGAAGGCAACCTTCACGGTCGCATCGTGCTGGTCCCATAACGCAGTGTGTCCCTCAACTCCGTCAGCGACGCGCTGACGCTCTGCGTAGAGAGCGCCCGTAGAACGCGTTTCACGATCGCGCACTGCGGCAGCGCTCGCAACCGCTCGGGTTTTTGGGGGTGAGGCGCGTTTCACGTGCCCGTGGCGTCCCCTTTGAGCCACCGGCGGAGTACCGCTCCAGGCGCTGAAGGTGGCTGTTTTCATGCCCAATGGTGCGCTCCTCGGGTCATTCAGGTCACGCAAAAGCGGCGCTTCGGACGCGCGCTCCCAGGGTGGCGCCGAAAGCAATGCGCGAAGCGGTGCAGCGCGGCTTGTGGGCACACTGTCCTTCGGTGTAGAACACGTTCTACTGGGTGGGCGATCAACGCGGCGGGTTTGGTGAGGCCGCGCATCCAACCCCTTCCGGGAGGCAGCATGTATCTTGACTACACGCCCGAACAAAAGCAGCTGCGTGACGAACTACGCAGCTACTTCGGGCGGCTGATGACACCAGAGCTACAGGAAGAAGTGGCTCTAACGGAGAGCGGCGGTCGGCTTTACAGTCAGGCCCTCAAGCAGATGGGTGCGGACGGCTGGCTCGGGATCGGCTGGCCCAAGGAGTACGGCGGTCAAGGCCGACCGGCGATCGAGCAGTTCATCTTCTTCGACGAAGTGCAGCGCGCAGGCTTTCCCATCCCGCTGCTCACGCTGAACACCGTCGGCCCGACACTGATGAAGTACGGCAGCGACGCCCAGCGTCAGGCGCTGCTACCCCGCATTCTGAAGGGCGATCTCCACTTCTCCATCGGCTACACGGAGCCTCAGGCCGGCACGGATCTAGCGGCCCTCAAGACGACTGCACGCCGCGACGGCGATCACTACGTGGTCAACGGCCAAAAGGTGTTCACGAGCCTCGCGGATCACGCGGACTACATTTGGTTGGCGGTGCGCACCGACCCCGATGCCGCGCGGCACAAGGGGATCTCCATCTTGATGGTGGACACCAAGCTGCCCGGCGTGAGCATGACCCCCACGCGCACCTTGGGTGACAACCGCTGCTTCACCACCTTCTACGAAGACGTGAAGGTGCCGGCCGATATGTTGATCGGTCAGGAAAACGGCGGCTGGCGCATGATCACGAACCAGCTGAACCACGAGCGAGTGGCCCTGTTCACCGCGGGCATCGTGGAGCGCTTCCTGGTCGAGGTCACGGAGTGGGCCAAAGCCACTCAAGCCCCTGAGGGCGGCCGGGTGATCGACCGCGGCTGGGTTCAGGTCAACCTTGCGAAGGTCAAGGCGGGCACGGACGTGCTGCGCCTCTTCAACTGGCGCCAGGCCTGGAACATCGAGCGCGGCGAACTTCCTCCGCACGAAGCCTCCGCGGTCAAGATCTACGGATCCGAATACTATCTGTGGGCGGCACGTTGCCTCATGGAAATCATGGGAGAAGCGTCGACCATCCAAGGTGGTTCGCCTGGGGCCGTACTCCACGGTCGCCTCGAGCGCTACTACCGAGCGACCCTCGTGCTCACCTTTGGCGGAGGTACGAACGAAATCCAACGCGACATCATCGCGATGGCGGGCCTTGGAATGCCCAGGCAGGAGCGCTGAAATGGACTTTGCTTTCACCGAAGACCAGCAGGGCCTGGTTGGACTCTGCCGCCAGATGTTTGGCGAGCTATGCGCTCCCGAGGCCATCGCCCAGCTCGAGAAATCCGGGCAGCCCGTGTTCCACAAGCAGCTGTGGTCCCGCATGGCGGAGAGCGAGCTGCTCGGGTTGAACCTGAAGGAAGACGTGGGCGGCCTCGGCCTCGGCATGGTCGAGGTGTGTTTGATCCACGAACAGGCTGGCTGGGTCACGGCGCCCTTGCCCCTCACCGCTTGCTTGGCCATGGGCGCACCAGCACTCGATCGCTTCGGCAGCGATGCGCTTCGCCAGGCCGTGTTACCCGGTGTGATCCGCGGGGAAAGTATCCTCTGCGCTACGACCAGCCGCGTGAGCGCGACGCAGACCAGCGAAGGCTTCACCCTGGACGGCGAGCTCGACTGCGTTCCCTGGGCGCCCGTCGCATCGCATATCGTGCTGCTGGCGGAGCACGCGAGCCAGTTGAGCGCGCTGTGCGTGGAGCTCAAGGGGCTCGAGGTCGAGCGCCAGACCGCCAGCAACGAGGAGCCTCTCGGGCGGATCCGCTTCGCCGGCCACCCCGTCCCCGCCAGCAACCTGCTGGGTGAGCTCGGCCACGGCGAGACCGTGAGCGCCTTCATGAGCGAACGCGGCCAGGTGGCCCAAGCGGCGTCGATTCTAGGCATGGCCGCCCGGGCGCTGCGCCTGACGGCGAAGTACGCCACGGAGCGCCAGCAGTTCGGTCGCGCGATCGGCACCTTTCAGGCTGTGGGACAGCGGGCAGCGGACGCCTTCGTGGACGTCGAAACGATCCGCGTCGCGCTGTGGCGCGCCGCTTGGCTGCTGGACGATGCCCAGCCGGCAACGGCTGAGGTCCTGGTCGCCTCGTACTGGGCGAAGGACGCGGGCAATCGCGTGGTCAACGCGGCGCAGCATATCCACGGCGGGATAGGCTTCGACCGCGACTACCCGCTCTATCGTTATTTCCTCGGGGTCAAGACACTCGAGCAACGCATGGGTTCTGCAACCAGCTGCCTCAGCGAGCTGGGGCGACGGATGGCGCAGGAGTGAACGCCACCCGCGCCTGCTCGTGAAGACAGGCGCGGGACGAACTGGGTGCCGGATGGCACCGGACTACTCGGTCCAAAATGACGCGTGAGCGCGTCACCTCGCTCGGGAAAACATCTCCGGCGAGTTTCAGGAAGGGCACAATGGTGTAGCGTCGTGTTGGTGAGGAAGGGCAAGAGCAGGCGGTTGATCCACCTGGGCGGCGCGCTCGTGTGTTCCACGTTGGCAACAGGTCTCGTGACGGCCTGCGCCGAGGACACGATCCTGCCGGTCGACTTCGTTTGCGGCGACGGCCAGCTCGATGGCCCGGAGACGTGCGACAACGACAGCGAGGGCTGTGTCGACTGTCAGATCGCCGCGGGTTGGGAGTGCCCGGACAACGAGTGTCACTCCGTGTGCGGCGACGGCATCCTGGTCGGTGACGAAGAGTGCGACTCCGACGACCGAACCCAGTGTGATTCCGCATGTAAATTGGGGACGCGCACCACGGGCTGCGACATGACCGGCTACTGGATCACTCGTCAGACCGATTTCTCCATCGATCGCGTGCTCAACGGGCTCCAGACCTCGACCAACTGGTACGTCTACAAGATCAGCCAAAGCGGCGACACCTTCACGATCGAGGAGAACCTGTTCTGCGGCATCCAGGTGAGCGGTAGCGTCGACGTGATCCTCCCGGAAATCGGCGTAAAGGCGCTGATGTACCGGAACTCGCAGGATCAAACCAACACCGCCCAGGGTCCGCGTCAGGGCGAATCCGCCGCGAGTGGTGGTAGCTGCAACTTCTCTCTGGAGCGCTGGTACTTCTTGCGTGGCCTCGATTTCGACGCAAACCCGCCCTTCGCCCCAGCTGAGTTCTCCACCAACGCCGAGCTCAGCACCCTGCGCTCGATGCCCACACCCGAGATGCCCGACGGCGCTGCGGACACCGACGGTGATGGTCACCTCGGCATGCGTTGGGAGGTCAGCGGCAACGCTTCAGGGATACGCCACACGGTGATGCGGGACTGGAACGAGTACAGCCCCGACCCTGAGTTCCCCATCGCGCCAGATCAGATCGAGTTCACCTCCTACTCCCGCTTCGACAATCAGGAGGTGATCTTCGAGACCGAGGGTTGCCCGCTCATCGGCTGCGGAGTGCTCGAGGCGCTCTCAGACCCTTCGAAGACCCACAAGGGGCGTGTCACTTTCCGCTACCTCGGTGCGACGCTGGACGACCCACGAGTAGCGGCGATCATTGGTTCGCCGCTCCACATGGATGAAGCGGAGGATCTGGCTACCTGTACGCGGGCACGCCAGGCGTTGCCCCACAAGGACTCCAAAGACTTGGGGGTAAAGAAGTGAGCCACATTTCCTTACGGCAGCGAGCCCTGGTCGCGTGCCTGACGCTCGCTCCAAGCCTCGGCGTCGCAGGGGTCGCCAACGCCTCACCGCTGTTCGAGCTGGTAGGCGGAACGACGGGCGCCGGCGGGTTCAACGGGCGCGTCACCGGGGCGGACGCGCCCTCCACTTACTTCAACCCGGCCCTCCTCGGCTACGCCCAGAAGGGTTTCACCCTGGGCGTGCTCGTGCTTTCCGACCAGACGGAGATCACGTATGACGGGCGCACGGGCGGCACCGTTCCACTTGCCGTGGGGAATCGCAACATCGTCGACGGAAACGGCAATCCCATTCCTAACGACACGGTTCCCACCGGTTGGCTGGAAGATGGCTGCACGGACAGCATCTGTACCCCCGCGTTCGGGCCCCGCCGGCGCGGCCAAGGTCGAGACGTTGGGGTGACCCGCAGCTACACCATCTTGGGCTTGGTCAGTCCCATCGTGGACAAGCGCTTCGTGCTCGGCCTCCACGCGCTGATCCCCAACGGAGAGTTCACGACGGCGCAGGCCTTCTACAACGACGAGCGCGAGCAGTTCTTCTCGAATAGCCTGCATCCAGAGCTCTACTCGGATCGCCTCACCGCGACTTCGCTGGCGTTCGGAGCCGGCGGGCAGATCACTGACGAGCTGGCGGTGGGGCTGTCGTTCACGCTCAGTCTGACCAACACCGCCGACGCCGGAACCTACGTACGGGATCCCGCTGACTACGATCAGCTGCTGTTGTCGACGGACGTCAAGGTGAACACCGCGGTGTCCCCGCACTTCGGCGTGGTGTGGAAGCCGAGCGATCGCTTCAGCCTCGCCGGTACGGTGCACTCGGAGCAGAAGCTGGTGATCGAGACCGCGTTCAGCGCCGCGCTGCCCGCAGGTCAGGAATCGGACACCACGCGCAAGGCAGTGCACGACTTCGTGCCTTGGAGCTTCGGGCTCGGCAGTGAGGTGGGTTTGACCGACGACACCTCGTTGGTTGGGGGGGTGAGTTACACCCTGTGGTCCGACTACATCGACCGTCACGGCCAAGTACCCGGCGACGTCTACGGCAGCGAGTACGCTTGGAAGAACACGTTCGCTTTCAGCTTCGGCGCGCGCCAACACATCGACGACGTGACCGCCTTCATCGACCTCGGCTACACCCCCACACCCGTTCCCGAGCAGACGGGGCGTAGCAACTACGTCGACAACGACCGACTGAGCGCCACCGCCGGAGCGAACTTCGAGTTCGAGGCCTTCGGATTACGATTCCGCCCGGAAATTCAAGTCCAGGGGCACCACCTCATCGACCGCTACCAAAAGAAGGACGACAGCAAGCTGCGGGACGAAGTCCCGGACGACTCCGTCGTCGCGTCCACGGGTAATCCCCTGCCCGGTCGAGAAGGCCTGCAAACCAACAACCCCGGCTGGCCTGGCTTTTCAAGCGGCGGCTGGCTCTATGGCGGCGCCGCTTCACTCACCTTGCTCTACTGACGGCCCGCACCCAACACCATTCGCGCGCCCGAGAGCGCCCAAAACCACCCCCTAAGGAGATCGCGAACCATGCAACTGAAGACCCTCCTCTCTGTAGCCACCGCAGGCTTGCTCGCCGCTCTCGCCGCCCCGGGCTGCAGCAGCGACGATGGCGGTGATGGGAACGGGCAGAGCTCCAATGGAGTGGGCAGCTCGTGCACTCAAGACTCCGACTGCACCGGGTACACCAACCCGAAGTGCATCAGCGAACTCTATCCGACGAAGAACCTGATCCTGGATCCCTCGAACGCCGGCGCCGCGGCCTTCGAGGACTTGGTGATCCCGTTCAATGGCGGCTACTGCACCAACGACCTCGGAGACCTCACGGAAGACGACATCAAGAACATGTCCTGTACGCCGGGCAGCTGCGGCGACTCGGGAGAGTGCTACCAGCCTCTCGCCTTCCTCTCGGCGGAGGACGTAGCTTCGCTGCAAGGGACCCTGCCCTTCGTCAACATCGAGGCCTTCGGTGACCTGGGGTTGTGCCTGCAACCTTGCGCCGGAGACGGGGATTGCCGCACGGATGAAGGCTACAAGTGCACCACTCCCCTCAAGGGTCTGCTCGATGTTCTTGGTGAAGAGAAGACGTTCTGCATGGTCGACAAAGACTATGGCTACCTCTTGCAGGGAGGGTGAGCGTGAAGATCCTCATCGACTACGACCTGTGTGAGGCGAACGGCGTGTGCGTGAAGTTCGCCCCCACGGTGTTCAAGCTCGACGATGACGACAACCTGCACCTGCTCATCGCAGAGCCCGGGGAGGACCTGCGCGAGCAAGTGAAGAAAGCCGAAGCGCGCTGTCCCAAAGCGGCGATCCGCGTCGAAGACTGACGCCTTCAAACGCGCACGTGGCAGCTTGGTGCCAGCTCCTGTTCGGGCCGTCGAACCACTTGTTCGGCGGCCCGTTTCGCGTCGTGCACCAGCGCAGATCCGCAGCGATCGATACCGCGGGGATGGCTTTACCCACCGAGTGAAACATGTTCTATTCAGCGAGCCACAAGACGGCTTGGAGGCCCCATGAGTGAAGTCGACACCAACCTGCTCAGCGCGCCCTACACGCTCGAGTACACCTACACCCGTACGACAGGACCGGTGATCGGGCGCTTCCTGACCAGTCTGCGCGCCGGCAAGATCGAAGGCGTCAAGACCAAGGCGGGACGCGTGCTGGTGCCACCGCTCGAGTACGATCCGGACACGGGCGACGCCGTCGGCGACTTCGTTGAGGTGGGCCAGAGCGGCGTCGTCAAGACTTGGTCGTGGATGGCAGAGCCGCGGCGTGGACAGCCCCTCGAGCGCCCGTTCGCCTGGGCGCTGATTCAGCTGGACGGCGCCGACACGGCGCTGCTCCACGCGGTGGATGCTGGCAGCCCCGACAAGATGCGCACGGGCATGCGGGTCAAGGTCCAGTGGGCGGAGGAAAAGACCGGCAGGATCCAAGACATCGCGTGCTTCCTCCCGGAACAGGAGGCTGCGAAATGAGCGAAAAGCCTGCAAAAGAGCCGGACCCGAACGCACCGGTCACCGAGCTGCTGACCCCGGTGAGGCTCGACTACACCGTGGTCGCGGGGCACCACCTCTCGCAGTACCTGCGCGGCTTCGCGGAGAAGCGCATCCTGGGCGCCCGCTGCGAGGGCTGCGACAAGGTGCTCCTGCCTCCCCGCGGCGCCTGCCCCACGTGCGGGATCCCGACGGTTGGCATCGAAGAGGTGAAGGACCAGGGCACGCTGACCACCTACTGTGTGATCAGCATTCCGTTCGGAAACATGCCCTTCAAGCCGCCCTACATCGCCGCTGCCGTGTTGCTCGACGGCGCTGACATCCCGATTTTTCATCTGGTCCGAGGCATCGAGCCCGAAGAGGTGCGCATGGGCATGCGGCTCAAGGCGATTTGGAAAGACGACTCGGAGCTCGGCCCGACTCTCGAGAGCATCAAATGGTTCGAGCCCAGCGGGGACCCCGACGCGGACTACGAGACCTACAAGGAGCACCTCTGATGCGAGACATCGCAATCGTCGCGTTCACGCAGCTGCCGAACCAGCGTCGCCACACCGACCGCGAGGAGGTGGAGCTGGTCCAGCCCGTGGTGGCCGAAGCTCTCGAGCAAGCGGGCTTGAACAAGTCGCAAATCGGCTTCACTTGCTCAGGCAGCAGCGACTACCTGCTGGGGCGACCATTCAGCTTCGTCTCGGCCCTGGACTCCGTCGCGCCGTGGCCGCCCATCAACGAATCCCATGTGGAAATGGACGGAGCCTGGGCACTCTACGAAGCCTGGGTGCGTCTGCAGCACGGAGACGTGGACACAGCTCTGGTCTATGCCTACGGCAAGTCGAGTCTCGGCTCGTTGAGAGACGTGCTGTCTCAGCAGCTCGACCCCTACTACACCGCGCCACTCTGGCCCGACGCCATCAGCCTGGCAGCGCTTCAAGCGCGTGCCGTGCTGGACGCTGGCTGGGCGAGCGAGCGCGACTTCGCAGAGGTCGCGAGCCGCAACCGCGCCCAGGGCAGGCAGAACCCCAACGCCCACCAGGTCGGGGACTACGCCGTGGACAGCCTGATGAGCGAGCCCTACCTGGTTGAGCCGCTCCGCAAGCACGACTGCCCGCCCATCAGCGACGGTGCGGCCTGCGTGATCTTGGCCACCGCCGAGCGCGCCCGGGAGCTCGTGAAGCGCCCGGCCATCATCCGCGGCATCGACCATCGCGTGGAGCCCCACTTTCTCGGCATGCGCGACCTGACGGAGTCTCCTTCCGCGCGGATCGCTGGCGAACGTGCCGGCGCTACCAAGGGCAAGCTCGACATCGCAGAGCTCCACGCACCGTTTGCCCACCAGGAGCTGATCTTGAAGCGCGCCCTGGGGCTTGGAGAAGACGTCAAGCTCAACCCCTCCGGCGGCGCGCTATGCGCAAACCCCATGATGGTCGCCGGGCTAACCCGCCTGGGTGAAGCCGCGAACCACATCCTGCGCGGAGACGCGGGGCGGGTGCTGGCTCACGCCACGAGCGGCCCGTGCCTACAACAGAACCTCGTCGCCGTGATGGAGGCCGAGTGATGGAACGCTGTGCAATCATCGGCATTGGCCAGACCAAGTACGCCGCGAAGCGCAAGGATCTCTCAATTCCAGGCCTCTTGCGCGAGGCCGCCCTGCGCGCCCTCGAAGACGCCGATCTGACGTTCAAGGACATCGACGCCGTCGTCGTGGGCACCGCCCCGGATATGTTCGAAGGCATCATGATGCCCGAGCTGTTCCTCGCGGATGCGCTCGGCGCCGTGGGCAAGCCAATCATGCGCGTTCACACCGCGGGTAGCGTCGGCGGCTCGACGGCCCTCGTCGCGAGCCACCTGATCTCGAGCGGTGTGCACCAGCGGGTGCTCACGGTCGCCTTCGAGAAGCAGTCCGAGAGCAACGCGATGTGGGCCCTCTCCCCCGCCATCCCTTTCCAACCGCAGCTCACTGCCGGCGCTGGCGGCTACTTCGCGCCGCTCATTCGCGCGTACATGCGCCGCTCGAATGCCCCGAGCCACGTCGGCACCCTGGTCAGCGTGAAGGATCGCCAGAACGCGCTGAAGAATCCCCTCGCTCACCTGCACCTCCCGGAAATAAGCCGTGAGATGGTCGAGCAGAGCCCAATGCTCTGGGATCCGATCCGCTACCTCGACTGCTGTCCCTCCTCCGACGGCGCAGCGGCGCTGGTACTGGTCAATGAAGCCCACGCCAAGGCGCCCACTCCCCCCGCGTGGGTGCTCGGCGGCTCGATGCGCAGCGAGGCGGTGTTGTTCAGCGGTCGCGACCAGGTGAATCCCAAAGCGGGTCGCGACGCGGCGAAGGATCTCTACTCCCAAGCCGGCATCACCAATCCCCGCAAGGAAATCGACTGCGCCGAACTCTACGTGCCCTTCTCCTGGTTCGAACCCATGTGGCTCGAAAACCTAGGCTTCTGCGACGAAGGCGAAGGCTGGAAGCTCACCGAGCAAGGCGTGACCGCCCTCGACGGTGATCTACCGATCAACATGAGCGGCGGCGTGCTCTCGACGAACCCCATCGGCGCGAGCGGTATGATCCGCTTCGCCGAAGCCGCCATGCAGGTGCGCGGCCAAGCCGGTGAGCACCAAGTCGACGGCGCGAAGATCGCCATGGGCCACGCCTACGGCGGCGGCTCCCAGTTCTTCAGCATGTGGCTCGTCGGCAGCAAAAAGCCCTAGATCAGGTTTGGGGGGAGAGGTGCGATGAAGAGCAGCATTCCTGCCGCAGCCGCTGAAGCAGCCGAGCGCTGGGGCGACGCCTTGGCGCTCGAAGAAACCTCCATCGTCGACGGTTCAGCCATTCGCCTCTCCTTCAGCGCGCTCTGGGAGCGCTGTCTCGGCGCCGCGCGTGCGTTCATCGCTGCTGGGGTGGAGCCGGGCGACCGCGTCGCTGTCTGGGCACCGAACTGCCACGAGTGGATCCTCGCGGCAATCGGGGCTCAGTGCGCCGGTGCGGCTCTGGTGCCCATGAACACGCGCTTCAAGGCCAAGGAGGCTGCGTACGTCCTACAAAAGAGCGGCGCCAAGCTGCTCGTCAGCATCGGCGACTTCCTCGGCACGGACTACCTCGGGAGTCTGGAAAGGGAGCTCGGCGCGCCTGGCGCGCAGCGGCTGTGGGAAAGCCTGCCAGCGCTCGAACGTGTGATCGAGCTCGGACCCGCCTCAGGCAAGGCCAGCTGGCGCACGCCCGTCGGAGCCTTCATCGCTTCGGGTGAATCCACGCTGGTCGCCGAGGCCAAGGCACGTGCGGCGAGCGTCGGGCCAGACGACACCTCGGACATCCTCTTCACGAGCGGCACCACCGGGCACCCCAAGGGCGTGGTGACGACGCACAGTCAGAACGTCCGCGCCTTCACCAGCTGGACAGAAGTGGTCGGGCTCCGCGCCGGCGATCGCTACCTGATCGTGAATCCGTTCTTTCACGCCTTTGGCTACAAGGCGGGGTGGCTCGCGTGCCTGCTCCGCGGCGCGACCATTCTCCCGCACCTGGTGTTCGACCCCGGCCAGGTCCTCAGGCGCATCGCAGCGGACCAAGTGTCCATGCTGCCCGGGCCACCCGCGCTGTATCAGGCGATTCTGGCTCATCCGGAGCTCAGGGCCCACGACGTGAGCAGCCTCCGCCTGGCGGTGACGGGCGCGGCGAGTATCCCTGTGGATCTGATCCACCGCATGCGGGACGTGCTCGGCCTGGAGACGATCATCACTGGCTACGGCTTGACCGAGTGCTGCGGCATCGTCGCCATGTGCCGCTACGACGACGACCCGGAGACCATCGCCAAGACCAGCGGACGCGCGATTGAAGGCGTGGAGATGATCGCGGTGAACGACGCCGGAGAGCCTGTTGCACCCGGGGAACCCGGCGAAATCGTGGTGCGCGGCTACAACGTGATGCGTGGCTACTTCGACGACGAGCGCGCCACTCGGGAGGCCGTCGACCCAGACGGTTGGCTCCACACCGGTGACATCGGCATCATCGACGAGCGCGGCTACGTGCGCATCACCGACCGCAAGAAGGACATGTTCATCATGGGTGGCTTCAATTGCTACCCTGCGGAAATCGAGAATCTAATGCTCAGCCACCCGGAGCTCGTGAGCGTCGCCGTGATCGGGGTGCCCGACGAACGCATGGGTGAAGTGGGCATGGCGTTCGCGGTGCGGCGCCCGGAGAGTTCTCTGGATGTGGATGCGTTGCGCGCCTGGTGCCGCGAGAATCTCGCGAACTACAAGGTGCCGCGCTACTTCGAGCTGGTCGACGCGCTCCCCATGAACGCGACCGGCAAGGTCACCAAGTTCGTGCTGCGTGAGCGCGCGACAGCGCTCCTGAAGGGCGCGTGAGCGATGGCTGCTCCCAGCGACGGCGCCTGGACGCTCCCTGAAGAGCTCCGCGCGCGCGCGGACGCGGAGCGGGAGCTACTGGCACCTGACAGTCCATTTGCGCTCGCTCGAGAGGAAGTGCTGGGCACGGAGCTCGAGGTCTTTGCGCAGCGGGCGCCGCACCTCCGGGCCCTGCTCAGCGCTTCCACGCGCTTCGGTGATTTGCCGTATCTGGTGTTCCCCGACTTGCGGCTCAGCTTTCGCGAGCACCTGCAGGCGGTCAGCGCGTTGGCTGCCACCTTCGAGCGCGAGTATGGCATCGGCAAAGGCGACCGGGTGGCCATCTTGGGTGCCAACGCGCCGGAGTGGGCGCTAGCGTTCTGGGCCACGATTAGCCTCGGCGCCATCGCAGTCGCGATGAATGGCTGGTGGGTCGGCGACGAAATCGACTACGCCCTGAGCCACGCGGAGCCGAAGCTCCTGGTGGTCGACAAGAAGCGCGCCGAGCGGCTGTCTGCACCAATTCCTCGCGGCACCGCGGTGCTCCGCTTCTCGAGCGATGATCACGAAACGGAGCTTGAATTCTGGTCAGCCATCCAGCGCGGACGCGGCGCCGCCCTCTCCGAGACGCCCATCGCCGAAGACGACCCGGCGATCCTGCTCTACACGAGTGGCACGACCGGGCGGCCCAAAGGTGCGCTCCACAGTCACCGCAATGTGGTTGCGTTGCTTGGGGTGCAGTTCTTTCACGGCGCGCGGCTGATGAAGTTGCGCGAGCGAGCCGAGCGCGGAGCAACGACCCCTAGTGACACGGACGTCTCTCCTCTCCCCCAAAAAGAGAACGAACCGGCGCCTCAACACTGCCGACTGGTCTCAAACCCGCTGTTTCATGTCTCGGGGCTCCACGCTTCGCTGATTGCGCACCTGGCGGGAGGCGTGAAGAGTGTGTGGACCACGGGGCGCTTCTCCGCGGAAAAGGTGCTCGCCGCCATGCAGGCGGAAAAGGTCAACGGCTGGGGTCCTCAAGGCAGCATGGCCTATCGCGTGCTCCAGTGTCCAACCCGCGAGGAGTACGACGTCTCCAGCGTGACGAGCATCGGCTGCGGTGGCGCCCCGGTGACGCCGGAGATCCAAGCTGCGCTGCGCGAAGCCTTCCCGAACGCGGTGCAAGGCCTAGCCGTAGGCTACGGTCAGACGGAGTGCACGGCGCTCGCGACCATGAACTACGGCGGCGAACTCTTGGAGTTTCCGGAGTCCGTGGGCCAGCCGCTACCAACGGTGTCCATCGAGATCCGGGATCCCCAGGGCAACCCGCTGCCCGAAGGGGAAGAGGGCGACATCTTCATTCGCTCGCCGCTGGTGATGCTCGGCTACTGGAAAGATCCGGAAGCGACCGCGAAAGCCATTCACCCAGGTCGCTGGCTCCAGACGGGAGACTTCGGTCGCCTGGAGGCGGGGCGCCTGTACATCCACACGCGGAAACGAGATCTGATCCTTCGCGCTGCGGAAAATGTGTACCCCGCGGAGATAGAGCGCCGCTTGGACGCGCACCCGGACGTGGCGGAGAGCGCAGTATTTGGCGTCGACCACCCGGAGCTCGGTCAGTCGGTGAAGGCTGTGGTGGTGACAAAGCCCGGGAAAACGCTGGATATCGAAGCGCTGAAGGCGTGGGCTGCGGAGGCTCTCGCGTACTACAAGGTACCTGAAGACTGGGAGCTCAGGGACGAACCGCTGCCCCGCAACGCCAGCGGAAAGATCATGAAGTACCTGCTGCAAGATGTCGCAGAGTCCGCCGCAGACTTGGACGCGAAACGTGGCTGACGTACGCCTGAACGCTCCGCGACCGACGGCGCTCGTGAGCCGTCGTGCGCTTGACTGTGGGGAGTGAAACGTGTTTCATTTTCCACGTGCCATCACGAGATCGTCGAGACCGCATCTTGGACGTCGCCATCAGCCTGGCCGAAGAAGGCGGGTTCGAGAACGTGCGTCAACGCGACGTAGCGGCCCACGCTGGAGTGGCGCTGGGCACGCTCTACAAGAGCTTTCGCTCGAAGGAGGACATCCTCACCGCGGCACTCGACCGCGAGACGGAGAGCCTCGAGCGGCGCATGGAGGGCCGTCCGGCACGAGGCGAAAACGCCATCGAACGCCTGGACTCGTTCTTCAACATCGTGACTCGCGGTCTCGTGCGGAAACCGAAGTACGCGCGCGCCGTGTTGCGAGCAATGGCCTCCGGCGAGCCCGAGGTAGCGAGCCACGTCGCGGCCTACCATGGACGCATGACCGGCCTGATCATCGCGGCGATGCGCGGCGTGGGACGCCTCTCGTATACGGACGCCACGTCGTCGCCCCCCACCGAGGCCGAGCAGACCATCGCCGCGTTACTTCAGCAGATTTGGTTCGCGTCGCTGGTTGGCTGGTCCGCCGGGCTCCACGGACAGCAAGAGGTCGTCGAGCAGACGCTCACCGCCGCGCGACTGCTGACTCACGCCCTGAGCTGCGACAAGCTGGAGAAGCCAGCGCTGAAGCGCGCCTGAACGCGACGCCAGCTCGGCCCACCGCCGTTTCAACCACCCCCGAGGCCCATGGACCTACGTTACACGGCTGAAGACGAAGCCTTCCGCGAGGAAATCCGTAGCTGGCTCGAGGCCGAGCTCGCTCATGACTTCAAGGGCGTGCGCGGTCGCGGCGGACCCGGCGACGAACACGCGCTGTTCGAAGAACGCCTGGCGTGGGAGCAGCGCCTGGCAGCGGGCAACTGGACCTGCGTCGGCTGGCCGAAAGCGCATGGGGGGCGTGACCTGCCGCTGATGCAGCAGGTGATCTTCAACGAAGAGTACGCGCGTGCTGGCGGCCCTGGGCGCCTCGGGCACATCGGCGAGAACCTGCTCGGGCCGACGCTGATCGCCTTCGGCAGCGACGCACAGAAGGCGCGCTTTCTCCCCGGGATCCGCGACGGGCGAGAGCTCTGGTGCCAGGGCTACTCAGAGCCGAACGCCGGCAGCGACTTGGCCAACGTCCAGACCCGCGCTGAGCTCCGTGAAGGCGAGTGGGTGATCAACGGCCAAAAGGTGTGGACCAGCGGTGCCCACTGGTCGCACTGGTGCTTCGTGCTTTGCCGTACGGATCTGAGCGCCACCAAGCACAAAGGCCTGAGCTACCTGCTGGTGCCGATGGATCAGCCTGGTGTCGCCATTCAACCCATCGTGCAGATCACCGGCTCCAGCGAGTTCAACGAAGTGTTCTTCGAGGACGCGCGCACGCCAGAAGAGAACATCGTCAGCAAAGCGGGCGACGGCTGGAAGGTCGCCATGGGCACGCTGGCGTTCGAGCGCGGCGCGTCCACGCTGGGGCAGCAGCTCTTGTTCCAGAACGAGCTGGACGAAATCGTGCGCATCGCGAAGCAAAACGGCGCAGCGGAAGACCCCGTGATGCGCCAGCGCCTGGCCCGAGCGCACATCGGACTGCGCATCATGCGCTTCAACGCGCTGCGCACCCTGAGCCAGTCCGAAGGCGCTGAGCTGTCGCGAGCCGCGCTGGTGACCAAGCTCTACTGGGCGACTTGGCACCGCGAGCTCGGTAAGCTCGCCATGGATGTGCTCGGCCCCGACGCGGAGCTCGCGCAGAGCCTGGAGACCACCGAAGACGGCAAAGGCTTCAGCCTGACCGCGCTACAGCGGCTGTTCCTGTTTAGCCGCTCCGACACCATCTACGCTGGCTCCAACCAGATCCAACGCAACATCATCGGCGAGCGCGGCCTGGGTCTCCCCAAGGAACCGCGGCCGGCCTGAGACGACCAACATGAGCAAGCTGACGCCCCCCTACCCCACACCCAAGGCGCTCCTTCAAGACAAGACGGTGCTCGTCACCGCCGCTGCTGGCACCGGCATCGGCTTCTCCGTGGCGCGCCGCGCGGCGGAAGAAGGCGCCAAGGTGATGATCAGCGACATCCACGAGCGGCGCCTGGGCGAAGCTGTGGAAGAACTGACGCGGGTCACGGGGGTGCGTCCACCAAGTCAGCTCTGCAATGTCGCCGTCGAGACTGAGGTCACAAGCCTGTGGGAAGCCGCCGAGAAAGAGCTCGGCCACGTGGACGTGCTGATGAACAACGCCGGCCTCGGCGGTACGGCGAACCTGGTCGACATGACCGACGAGCAGTGGGACCGCGTGATTGACATCACCCTGACCGGCACCATGCGCATGACCCGCGCGGCGCTGCGCCATATGATGCCTCGCGGAACCGGTTCCATCGTCAACAACGCTTCCGTAGTCGGCTGGCGCGCCCAAGCCGGGCAGTGCCACTACGCCGCGGCCAAAGCCGGTGTGATGGCCCTCACCCGCTGCTCAGCCATCGAGGCCGCAGAAGCCGGTGTGCGCATCAACGCCGTGAGCCCGAGCCTCGCGATGCACAAGTTCCTGGCCAAGGTCACCACGGAGGAGCTCCTGAACGAGCTCACCCAGCGCGAAGCCTTTGGCCGCGCCGCGGAGCCCTTCGAGGTCGCCAACGTGATGATCTTCCTGGCGAGCGACCTCGCCTCCTACATGACCGGCGAAGTGCTGAGCGTCTCGAGCCAGCATCCGTGACGCATGCACGGTCGTGAAGGCGACTATTGGTGGGCGGACCGCCTTGGCCCAGCCTGGGAAGTCTTGAGGCGGTGTTCCGAGCTCACGATGGGCCGCCGAGCGGTCATCACCGCCTTCGACGGAGGCGCGCCCCAGGTGTCGCCCGACGAGATCACACGAGGTTGGCGCCAGGATGCGGAAACCGTCGTGACCAACGTGATCAACTCCTACGATGAGATCATCCTTGCGATCTCCGACGAGTACGCCGAAGTTTGGCTGTATTCCGAAGGGGCTGCTGTACCGTCACTCGCCACCTGGGAGCACCTCGCAGGCGAACTCAATACGATCACCCTAACGCAGCCCGAACTCGAGTACCCAATGCCTCCCAAGAGCTGGGACGCAGAGGTGGTTCTGGCGAACCGCGAGTGGCTCGAAGAGGTACAAGCGCGACTACGGGACGGCCTAGGGGCCTACCGGCCCCTGACGTTCCTCAGGGACGATCTGATCGTCACGCGGGACGCCCCTGCGATTGCCGCGCTGGAACGTTACCTCGCGGAACTATCGCGATGCCACTGCCCAACCCGCGGTGACGCAGCCTGGGTGCTACCGAACGAGCCGCAGTTCGTTCGCCCGTATGACCTACTGGAACGCGGAGCGGGACGTGCCTTGTTTCGTTGCCGAACGTGTGGCGCGTTTTGGGCAATCGAGGGAGCATCTGCGCTGGGAGACGGCGTCGCGCAACGTCTTTCGGCGGCGACAGCCTGGGAGAGTGCCGACCTAGTCAGCGCTCGACGACAACTCCTCCTTCGAACCGAGACCGAAGGCGATCAACCCTGCCGTCACCAAGGTTGCTTGAGGCGTGCACTGAGAGGCCGCGAACTCTGCGTGGACCACGCGTACGGGCTCATCTAGTCCAGCCTACGTTTGCGCACTCCGCCGATCGATTTGTCCAACCGCCGCGGAGCCCCACTCGAGTCTAACAGCTCCAGCACCAAGTCAGTCACACCCTGGACGCGCTCCTCGGGCGTGGCCGCTCGCCAGAACTCAAAATCAGCCAACTCTGCTTGCTGGAAGCCGGTGACCACGCCTCCCGTCCAGGTCTGACGGCGCCTGGCGGCTCTGGCAGCGCGATCGTTCATCGGCGGCTAGCGTAGCACACGTTCGGAACTAGCGGCAGCTGAGTACGCTGCCGCTCTCCCCCGAGAACCGCAGGCCAGCGGCTTTACTTCCCTGCGGCAGCGTCAAGGAACGCTGGGCGCTCGCCGCCGCCGTGGAGCAAGAGGCTCGCGCCGGAGAGGTAGCTCGAGAGCGGCGATGCGAGGAACACGCAGGCGTCGCCGACGTCTTTGGGGGTCGCCATGCGCCCGAGGGGCACCGTCTTGGCGACGCGCGCGACGCCTTCTGCGTCACCGTAGTGGAGCTCGGTTTGCTCCGTCTCGATCAGCCCCGCAGTGATCGCGTTGACGCGCACCTTGGGTGCCCACTCGACGGCGAGGGACTGAGTCAGGTTCAAGAGCCCGGCTTTTGCGGCGCCGTAGGCTGCGGTGCCGGGAGAAGGCCGCACCCCGCTCACGCTGGCGATATTGATGATGCTGCCGCCTCCTGGCTGGCTCTGCATCTGGCGGTTCGCGATCTGGCAGAAGTTCAGCGGCGCCAGCAGATTCAGGCGAATGATCGCCTCGCTGAAGCGGGGTGAAGCTGTAGCAGCATCGGCGAACGGGGAACCGCCCGCGTTGTTCACCAGCACCGAGAGCTTGCCGTGGCGCTCGACACAGACGGTGACCACGCGCTCGATCTGCTCGATGTCTCGGACGTCCGCTTCGACGAAGCTTGCCTGGCGTCCCCCGCCCTCGGGGAGCGACTCTGGCGTCTTGCGGGCGCAGATCACGACGTCGGCGCCCGCCTCGAGGAAACGCACAGCGATGCCGCGGCCCACGCCTTTGCTGCCGCCGGTCACGATCACCGCCTGGCCCGTTAAGTCGAGTGTGTCTTGCATGGTCTCAAGCCTTGGAATAGCGTCGAGTAGAACACGTTCTAGCGACGAAAGGGAACCGCTTGTTCCGTGAGTCGCAGCCTGGAGCCCTGATGATCAGCACTGAAATTTCGAACGGCATCGCGTCCGTGGTGATGAGCAACCCGCCGGTGAACGCGCTGCCCGTGCGCGGTTGGTTCGAGCTCGCCAAGCAAGTGACCGAAGCCGGACAGAACCCCGCAGTGCGGGTCGTGGTGCTGCGAGCAGAGGGTCGCGGCTTCAACGCCGGGGTCGACATCAAGGAGATGCAGGCGACGGAGGGCTTCGACGCGCTGCTCGGCGCAAACCGCGGCTGCTACGCGGCGTTCAAGGCGGTGTATGAGTGCGACGTGCCGGTGGTCGCCTCCGTGCATGGGTACTGCCTCGGCGGCGGTATCGGGCTCGTGGGCAACGCGGACCTCATCGTGGCGTCTGACGACGCGACCTTTGGCTTGCCCGAGGTCAAGCAAGGGGCGCTCGGCGCCGCGACTCACCTCGCCCGTCTGGTGCCCCAGCATCGCATGCGTGCGATGGTCTACACTGCCGAGACGGCGACGGCAGCCGAGCTCCACGCGTTCGGCTCGGTGCTCAAAGTGGTGCCCAAGAGCCAACTCGTGGCGTGTGCCCTAGAGGTCGCGGGCAAGATTGCGCAGCACTCGAACACGGTGATCCGCGCGGCAAAGAAGTGCCTGAACGGCATCGACCCGGTGGACGTAAACAAGAGCTACCGCTTCGAGCAAGGCTTCACCTTCGAGCTGAATCTCTCGGGGGTGAGCGACGAAGCACGAGACGCGTTCGTCGAGAAGCGCGACGCGCAGTTTTCTAAGTAGCCGCAGTTTCTACGGAGCCGCGGTTTTCAAAGTAGGTAGCGGCGCGAGCGGGCGACACGAGCCGCTCAGAGGCTGCGCTGGATCGGCTCTTGGGCGGCGCTCGTGGCGCGCTGCTTGGCTTCGGTGCCCGCTGCGTCGCGCTTGTCCGGCGCTGGCGGCACGCGGCGCTCCGGGATCCGTGGCCGCGGCGGTAGACTGACGCCGCTCTGCTTCGGGATCTTGTAGGTGACCTTGGCGCGGATCAGGGTGCCACGCAGGCCGTTCGCCTGCTTGATCGCCTTGACGGTGGTGTTGAAGCGCTTGGCGAGCTTGATCAGGGTGTCGCCCTTCTTGGCGACGTAGCTCACGTACTGCGCTGGCGGGTTGATTTTCCCGCTGGCAATCAGCTTCGGGTACAAGCGCCGGGCGGCTTCTTGGGCGATGGGATTGTAGAAGCGGATGTGAATGTGGGTCGCGTGTCCCGGCGCGTGCAAGATGAGCGCGCGCTGCTTGCCCGCTTGACCGTGGAACACGTTATCTAGCCAGGTCTGATCTTCACCGATGCTCTGGGCGTAGTCGTAGAGCAGCTTCTGGATCGAGTGGTCGATGAGGATCATCTCCACATCGGTCTCGCTGATCAGCGCGCGAACGAAGGACCAGGTACGCGGCAAATCCAGGTTGTCAGCGGTGCCCCGCTTGTACCAGCGGGCGGCGTCTTCTCCCTGGTAGTAGAAGCTGATGTCGACGTCGCGCCCCGCCTGATGACTCTTGTGGGGGTTCAGGTGCCCGCCACTCCTTGCGCTGATGTGACCGATGTAGAGCGGATGGCCTCCCGGCAGCTCGCGGTTCACCTTGTGAATCGCATGGGCGAGGAAATCGCACGTCTCTCGCGTGCCGTAGGCGCGCGCGGGGTCGACGAGCTTCCACTCACCGTCTTCCGGCATGCGCTCTCCCCCAACCAAAACTCCGGAGCTCGGACCGCCAATAGACAGCCCGCCCAGCGCCTGGGGATCGTCCGCTAGCAAGCGCTCGAGATCGCCGTCGCTCAGCTCACCCAGGGCCAAGCTGAAACCAGGTTCGCTGTCATCGGGCTGGTCGTCGACTGCGCCTTCGGGGTAGCTCGGGGTGGCCTCGGGCTCCGGCGCGGGCGCTGTTGCGCTGCCTCGCGGCGAAGCGATGAGCTGAGCCACAGCTGGAGCGCTTGCCGCCTCGGGATGCACAAGCGGCGGTGGCGATGCAGCGGGCGCTGGGGCGCGCTGAGCGGTGCAGCTAAGGATGCTGCAGCTCAACAGGCCGCAGACCAGGCTGAACTTCCACGACCCGTCACGCATGCGGGCCCACTCTGACACGCAAAGCAGGCCCTGCCCAGGTTGAACCCTCGGAATCCGGCCGCGCGACCTGACGTGTGGCCACGTGCTGGTGATCCCGCCGCTAGTGATACAGCGCGGTGAACTGCAGCGTGAAAGCTTTGGTGTCGAGGGTCTCGTCCACGCCGTTCTCGCTGTTCTTGGTGGTCGCGCTCATGAAGCTGAGCAAGCCACCGATGCTCCAGTCGTCTCCAACCCAGAAGTCGTAGCCTAAGAACAGGGTGCCAGCGAAACCGGCGGAGTTGGCCTCGTCCGACGTCTGGTTGCCATCGACCTTGGCAACCACAACCGCCGGGCCGAGCCCAAGCCCGACGTGGAAGCCTCCGTGGGGATCGGGGAACCAGTCGCCGAACAGCGCGAGCTGCCCGATGCTGAGTTCGAGGTCCTTGGTTGTGCGCGTCTCCCCACCAACTTCCGCATCTGGATCGGTAGCGTTCACGGAGAAGATACCCGCACCAATCACGAAGCCACCGCCGGGCGTGCCGCCGAACAAGAGGTGCGATGCCCCTGCACCACCCTTGAGTTTGAAGTCGACCGTCGTATCGACGTCGGTGGTCATGTAGCCACCACCGATGCCGAATCGCAGATAGAAGCCGTCGTGATTGTGGATGGTCTCGCTGCGCGTCTCGTCGATCGGCGGCGGCGGCGGAGGCGCTGGCTCGTACGCGCCAGGTTGCTGCGGCGGCGGACCAGGCGGAGGCGGAGGCGGCTCACCATACGCGGGATACGCCGGACCGCTGGCTGCGGGTGGCGGAGGCGGCGGCGCGACGTCTTCGGGCGGAGGCGCCGGCGCATCGGCGCCGTTTTCGTCCGCGGGAGGCGGAGGCGGTGGCGGTGCCCCTTGAGCGAGCGCTAACCCCGAGGAAGCAAGGACGATGGCGAAAGCACTAAGCCAAAGAGAGCTACGCATGGCGCAAGCAAACAGCGCCACGGCGTGTCCGTCAACTCACACTTTCACCCACCAGTCGTCGGGTGGCTCGGGCCGGCGACTCAGCGACTCACGACCACACTCGAGCCATGCCCAAACAGGCCCTGGTTGGCTGTCACCCCGAGCTTGGCCCCTGCTACTTGGCGGGCTCCGGCTTGGCCTCGGAGCTGCCAAGTGAGCTCACACACTTGTGCGATCGCCTGCGCCGGCACCGCTTCGCCGAAACAAGCCAGGCCACCGCTCGCGTTCACGGGAATGCGGCCACCAACAGCGGTATCACCGTCCCGGATCAGCCGCTCCGCCTCGCCCTGCGCGCAAAGCCCGATGTTCTCGTACCAGTCGAGCTCGAGCGCCGTCGACAGGTCGTACACTTCAGCCAGGTCGAGGTCCTTTGGGTCGACCCCCGCCTGCTCGTAGGCGGTGAACGCGATGCTGTCGCGGAAGCTGCGCTCCGGCAGCGCGGCGCCCGCCCAGGAGTCCGTCGCCAAGTTGGGCATCTCGATCACGCTGCTGGGGTAACTCGGCGTCACCGTGGACACGCCTGCGATCTTGATGAACTCGGTCGCGCGCTTGCGGGCGAAGGCTTCGCTGCACAGCACGAGCGCAGCGCCGCCGTCGCTGGTCGCGCAGATCTCGAGCAGGTGGAGAGGATCGCTCACGATGGGTGAAGCCAGCACCTCCTCGACGCTCGATTCCTTACGGTAACGCGCGTTTGGGTTCTCCAAGCCATGGCGCGCGTTCTTCACCTTGACCGCGGCGAAGTCTTGAGGCGTTGCGCCGTAGAGTTCCATCCGCCGCCGCGCCCAGAGGCCAAAATACGTGGGATTCGTCGCGCCAAGCAGGCGGAAGCGTAGCCAGTCGGGGTCATCCGGTCGGTCCCCCGCGTTTGGCTTGAAGAATCCCTTCGGCGCCGCATCGGCGCCAACCACCAGCGCAACGTCACATAGCCCCGCCAGAATGCGGGCACGCGCGGTGTCTATGGCTTGAGCGCCGGTTGCGCATGCGCCGTAGCAGCTCGCAACCTGTGCGCCGGTCCAACCAAGCGCTTGAGCAAACGTCGCACCAGCGACATAGCCCGGATAGCCGTTGCGCATGGTGTCGCCACCAGCCACGAACTGGATATCCGTCCACTCGACGCCAGCGTCTTTCAGCGCCAGCTCCGCTGCCTTGACGCCGTACTCGACGAAGCTCTTGCCCCACTTGCCCCAGGGGTGCATTCCCGCGCCCAAAATCACGACCTGACTCATCGCTTTGCCTCGATCGATGCGGCTCCCGAAGGCGCCCACTTCCAGACCATCAACACCTGGGAGTCGCTCTCCTCGAGCACCTCGGAGGTAAGCTGCATCGGCATGCCTACGCGCAGCGCTTCCGGCAAGACGCCGCGCACCACCTGACCGAGCACCACCAGCTTCTCTCGTTCGAGCTCCACGGCTGCCAGCGCAAACGGCTCGAACGGTTCGGGGGCTACGAAGGGCGGCGGCGGCTTGTACGCACTCGAGGTGAAGGACCAGAGCTTGCCGGCGCGACTCAGTTCGCACGCCTCCAGGTGGCTCGAGCGGCAGCGCGGATTCCTGCACACCACCTGCTCTCGCGGAAAGAAGTAGCTCCCACAGTCGCTGCAGCGGCTGCCGACCAGCGCCACCTCGGGCTCCAGCGTGAACAGCCCTGGCACGGCAGGTACACGAGTCTTGGTTTCGCTCATCTCTGATCTCCTCGATCTCCCGCTCCAGGCAGCGCATCGCGTGATTCGGATCCCTTCGGCATCCGCAAACCGTCAAGCCCTGAGACGTGCACTTTCAGCTCGACCAATCACCGCTCTGGATGCGCTTGCGCTGGACGAGTGAAACATGTTCTATCACAACCAACGAACCCTGAGCGGGTGAATACGCACATGCTGGACAAGCGAACTACCGAAGAACGCGTCCTCGGAGAACTCCAGGACGGGATGACGATAGGCATCGGCGGCTGGGGCTCCCGACGCAAGCCCATGAGCCTGGTGCGAGCCATCGCTCGCTCTACGCTGAAGGACCTGACCATCGTGTCCTATGGCGGACCGGACGTCGGGCTCTTGTGCAAGCTCGGCAAGGTGCGCAAGGTGATCTACGGCTTCGTTTCCCTCGACTCCATCCCCCTCGAGCCACATTTCCGCGTGGCTAGGCAAGAGGCGAGCGTTGAGGTGATGGAGCTCGACGAAGGGATGTTCCAGTGGGGCCTGTACGCCGCCGCGCTGCGCTTGCCGTTTCTGCCGACGCGCGCGGGCCTCGGCTCGGATGTCCTCAAGTACAATCCAGGGCTGAAGCTCGTCAGCTCGCCGTATGAAGACGGCGAACAGCTGGTGGCGATGCCAGCCTTGAACCTGGACGTCGCCTTGATCCACATGAACCGCGGCGATGCAGCGGGCAACGGTCAGTTCCTCGGCCCCGACCCGTTCTTCGACGACCTATTCTGCATGGCCGCCAAGCGCCGCTTCATGAGCGTGGAGCGCCTGGTTCCAACGGAAGATCTCTTGAACGAAGGCTCGGTGCACACGCTGAAGATCAGCCGTATGCACGTCGACGGCGTGATCGAAGCACCCCAGGGCGCCCACTTCACGGAGTGCCCGCCGGACTACTCGCGGGACGAAGCGTTCCAGCGCGCCTATGCGGCGACCGCGCAAGACGCAGAGGCCTGGGAGGCCTTCAAGCGCCGCTTCATCGACGAGCCTGGTGACCACGCGGCGTACGTGGCTGCGGTTGACGCTTTCCGCAAAGAAACTGCTGACAAGGGGAAGGCCTGAGATGAGCGCGACCCTGGACGAAGTCTGCGCTGTTGCTATCGCGGAGTGCTTCCGCGGCGACGGCGAAATCCTGTGTAGCCCCATCGGCACGCTCCCCGCCATCGGCGCTCGCCTGGCGAAGCTAACGTTCGAGCCGGGTCTCTTGATGACCGACGGTGTGGGGCCTCTGGTCGCCAACGTGAGCGCCTTGGGCGACAAGGACGCCGCAAAGGTGATCGAAGGCTGGCTCCCGTATCGCAGCGTGTTCGATGTGGTGTGGCACGGCCGCCGCCACGTGATGATGGGCGCGACGCAGATCGACCGCTTCGGCAACCAGAACATCGCGTGCATCGGTGACTTCGAGAAGCCCAAGGCGCAGCTCCTGGGCATGCGCGGAGCGCCTGGCAACACCATCTGTCACCCCACCAGCTATTGGGTACCGAAGCACTCCCGGCGGGTGTTCGTGGAGCAAGTCGATGTGGTGAGTGGCGTAGGCTACGATCGAGCCCGGGCCTTGGGGGAGAGGGCGAGTCGCTTCCACGAGATCCGCCGCGTGATCTCCAACCTCGGAGTCTTCGACTTCCAGACCCCGGACAACCGCATGCGCCTCGTGAGCGCTCACCCCGGCGTGGAGCTGAGTGAGATCGTGGAGAACACCGGCTTCGAGCTCGTGTTACCCCAGGGAGACGTACCGCGCTCCCGCCAGCCGAGCGAAGCGGAGCTCGAGCTGTTGCGCACCCGCATCGACCCCAAAGGTTTCGGCAAGAAGGAGCTTGGCCTATGAGCGCCAATACGAATCCGCTGCACACGCGGATCTGCGACCTGTTCGGTATCCGCTACCCAATCATTCAGACCGGTATGGGCTGGGTCAGCGGCGCACGCCTCACCTCCGCCACGAGCGAGGCCGGGGGCTTGGGGATCTTGGCGGCGGCCACGTTGACCTATGAAGAGCTCGAGAGCGCCATCGCGCGCATCAAGCAGCGCACCAACAACCCCTTCGGGGTGAACCTGCGCGCCGATCAAGACGACATCGACCAGCGTGTCGACCTCTTGATCCGCGAGCGCGTGAAGGTGGCGAGCTTCGCTCAGGCGCCGGGCAAGGCCGTGATCAAGAAGCTCAAGGACAACGGCGTGCTCACGATGCCGACCATCGGCGCCAAACGCCACGCGGAGAAGGTCGCGGAGTGGGGCGTCGACGCCGTGATCGCTCAAGGCGCCGAAGGCGGCGGACACACGGGCACGGTGCCGACCAGCCTGCTGTTGCCCCAGGTGGTCGACACCATCGACATCCCGGTACTCGGTGCGGGCGGCTTCTGTGACGGCCGCGGCTTGGTGGCAGCCCTCAGCTACGGCGCGTCGGGCATCGCGATGGGGACGCGCTTCTTGCTCACCCAGGAGAGCCACGTGCCGGAGGGCGTGAAGAGCACGTATCTGAAGACCGACGTCAACGGCACGGTGGTCACCCGAGCCATCGACGGTTACCCCCAGCGGGTGATCCGTACGGATCTAGTCGACAAGCTCGAGCGCGCGACCATCATGACCAAGGGCTACCGCGCCTTCCGCTACGCCCTGGAGTTCCGCGACATCACGGGCACCTCCTTCGGAGCCTTACTGAAGGAAGGCTTGGCGATGAAGACCAAGGGCGACCTGACCTGGTCGCAGATGATGATGGGCGCAAACGCCCCGATACTCACCCGAGCCACGATGGTCGAAGGGCGCCCCGACGTGGGGATCTTGCCGACGGGTCAGGTGGTTGGACGCATCGAGGAGCTGCCCACGGTGGCTCAGCTCCTGGAGCGCATCATGGGCGAAGCAGAGGCAACCCTGAAGCGCCTCGGCGCAGTGAATAGCGCGCCTCTCCCCCGCCCCACCCAGACCAACGTCGCAGCGGAGAGCTGATGGATCTGGCGTTCACTCCGCAAGAAGAAGTTTTCCGCAAGGAAGTGCGGGCGTGGCTCGGGGCCAACGTGCCGCAGGAGCCCCTCGGCTCTGGAGATACGCGGGAGGGCTTTGCGCGGCACCTGGAGTGGGAAAAGACGCTCTACGACGCCCGCTACAGCGTGGTGAGCTGGCCTGAAGAATTCGGCGGCCGCGGCGCGTCTCTCTGGGAGTGGCTGATCTTCGAGGAGGAGTACTACCGCGCAGGCGCCCCGAGTCGAGTGACCCAGAACGGCATCTTCTTGCTCGCGCCAACCATCTTCGAGTTCGGCACGGAAGAGCAGAAAGCGCGCCTGTTGAAGCCGATGGCCGCGGCGGAGCACCTGTGGGCCCAGGGCTGGAGCGAACCGGGCTCCGGCAGCGACTTGGCGAGCCTGACGAGCAGCGCCAAGCGCACCGACGGCGGCTGGCTGCTCAGCGGACAGAAGACCTGGTGCACCCGCGGCAGCTTCTGTGACTCGATCTTCGGGCTGTTCCGTACGGATCCTGAAGCGCAGCGCCATCACGGGCTGACTTACTTCTTGGTTTCGCTCAAAGCGCCCGGCGTTACGCTGCGCGGCGTGGACCGCCTGGATGGCGACGAGGGCTTCGCCGAAGTGTTCCTGGAGGATGTGTTCGTTCCGGATCAGGACGTGCTCGGCGGAGTCAACCAGGGCTGGCAAGTGGCCATGGCGACGACCAGCAGCGAGCGCGGTTTGTCCCTCAGGAGTCCCGGTCGCTTCATGGCAACCGCCGAGAGGCTCATCGATCTTTATCGACGCTACCAGAAGCAAGACCCGAGCGGCGCCACCCAGGACCCTGCGCTCCGAGAGCGCGTCTTGAAGGCCTACATGGATGCCGAGGCGTACCAGCTCTACACCCTGCGCACCGTGACCAAGATGAAGAGCGGCGGCTCGATTGGTCCGGAGTCGAGCCTCAACAAGATTTTCTGGTCGGAAATGGACGTCGCGACCCACGAGACGGCGCTCGACCTGCTTGGGCCTTACGCCGAGCTGGAGGAAGGCTCTTCCGCCGCAATCGACGGCGGCAGCTGGCTCAAGGGCTATCAGTTCGCCTTGGCGGGTCCGATCTACGCCGGCACCAATGAAATCCAGCGCAATGTCGTCGCCGAGCGCGTGCTCGGCTTGCCTCGGAAGTAGTCCCTCCGGAACTAGCCATGCACTTCGCCTTTTCTGAAGACCAAGAGCTGTTTCGGGCTTCCTTCAAGGAGGTCTGCGAGCGTGCCTGCGACCCGGGTCGCGTGCGCCAGGCCTGGGAAGCCGCAGAACCAGCAGACAACGCGCTCTGGAAGCAGCTCGGCGAGCTGGGCGTCCTGGGGATGACCCTGTCGGAGCAAGCCGGCGGGCTCGGCATGAACGAGCTCGACTGGGTGTTGATCCTCGAGGAAGCAGGCAAGAGCGGCCTCCCGGAGCCGCTCGGCGCCCACACGGCCGTAGCGCTGCCGCTCCTGGAAGAGCTTGGCAGCGACGCGCTAAAGGCAGAGTGGCTGCCCCGGGCGGCGGCGGGCGACGCGCGCATCGGCGCGGTCTTCCAGGGGAGCCCATTCGTCGCGTTCGCGAGCAGCTTCGAGCTGCTTCTGGTGCAGCGGGGTACGAGCCTCTACGCAGTGCCCGCCAAGGACTGCGCCTGGGAAGCTCAGGCGTCCCTCGATTACTCAAGGCAGCTCGCAAAGCTCGGCGTGGAAATGAGTCAGGAGCGGCTGCTGGCAGCTGACGCGAGCGAAGCCTTGGACCGCGCTTTGAACCGCGCGGTGCTGGCTCAGAGCGCGGAGCTCCTGGGCACCTGTCAGCGCATGCTGGATCTGACCGTCGACTACGTGAAGGTGCGGCACCAGTTCGGAAAGCCGATCGGCAGCTACCAAGCGGTGAAACACCGCCTCGCCGATGGACTGCTGCGTTTGGAGTTCGCGAAGCCCCTCGCCTACCGTGCGGCGCACTCGCTGAGCGAGGGACTGAGTGGGCCAAACGTCGACGCGCAGGTGTCGATGGCGCGGCTCTACGCCCGCGACGCGGCTGAGTTCATGGCCAAGGCAGCGCTGCAGCTCCACGGCGCGATTGGCTACACCTTCGAGTACGACCTTCAGCTGTGGATGAAGCGCGCCTGGGCTACCGGGCGCACCCTGCACAGCGACGCCTGGCACCGCGAGCGAGTCGCGAACGTCGCGTTCGCCGGTCTCAGCGCGAGCTAGCTCACCTCACCCCCAAACCCTGAAATGGATTCAGGCGGTTCCCCGGAGAAACACATGGCAGAGGCATACATCATCGACGCAGTTCGTACCCCGGTTGGGCGCCGCAAGGGCGGCCTGGCGGCGGTTCACCCCGCCGACCTGGGCGCGCATGTCCTGAAGGGTCTGGTCGAGCGCACGAAGATCGATCCCGCCGCAGTGGACGACGTGATCTTTGGCTGTGTCGACACCATCGGGCCGCAAGCGGGGGACATCGCGCGCACCTGCTGGCTCGCGGGTGGCTTGCCCGACAGCGTGCCGGGCACCACGGTGGATCGCCAGTGCGGCTCGAGCCAGCAAGCCGTGCACTTCGCAGCGCAGGCGGTGATGAGCGGCACGCAGGATCTGGTGATCGCCGGTGGCGTGCAGAACATGACCCAGATCCCCATCGCGGCCGCGATGATCGTCGCCAAGGAGTTCGGCTTCACGGATCCCTTCAGCGGCAGCAAGGGCTGGACGGAGCGCTACGGCAAGGAACAGGTGAACCAGTTCAAGAGCGCGGAGATGATCGCCCATAAATGGGAGTGTACCCGCGAGGAAATGGAGCAGTTCGCCTATCAAAGCCATCAGCGCGCGATCCGCGCTCAGGACGAAGGCCGCTTCGACCGCGAAATCCTCCCGCTGGAAGGCGTGACCGCCGACGAAGGACCGCGCCGCGACACGACACTGGAGAAGATGGCGACGCTGAAAGAGCTGATGCCCGGTGGGCGACTGACGGCCGCCGTTTCGAGCCAGATCAGCGACGCGTCGGCGGCGCTCTTGATCGCGAGCGAAGCGGCGGTGAAGACCCATGGCCTCAAGCCGCGGGCGCGCATTCATCACCTGAGCGTGCGCGGGGCGGATCCGATTTGGATGCTCACGGCGCCCATCCCCGCGACCCAGCACGCGCTGAAGAAGGCCGGGATGAAGCTCAGCGACATCGATCTGGTGGAGATCAACGAAGCCTTTGCTTCGGTGGTGCTCGCCTGGGCGAAGGAGACGGAAGCCGACCTCGAGAAGGTGAACGTCAACGGCGGCGCTATTTCCCTGGGGCACCCCCTCGGAGCGACGGGTGCACGCTTGATGACCACCCTGCTCTGCGAAATGGAGCGCACCGGCAAGCGCTATGGCTTGCAGACCATGTGCGAAGGCGGCGGTCAGGCCAACGTCACCATCATCGAGCGGCTCTGAGGCGACACGATGGCAAAGCTCTTAGAAGGTAAGGTCGCCATCGTCACGGGCGCGGGGCGCGGCATTGGTCGCGCTCACGCCCTCGAGCTCGCGCGCCTCGGCGCCAAGGTGCTGGTCAACGACCTCGGCACTTCGGGCGACGGCCAAGGCGCAGGCTCCGAGCCGGCTCAAGCGGTGGTCAAGGAGATCGAAGCGCTCGGCGGTGAAGCGGCGTCCAACGGCGCTGACGTGGCGGATTTCGAGCAAGCGCAGGCCATGGTTCAGCAGGCGGTCGATCAGCTCGGCGGCCTCCACATCCTGGTCAACAACGCCGGTTTCCTCCGGGATCGCATGTTCGTCTCCACCAGCGAAGCCGAGTGGGACGCGGTGATCCGCGTGCACCTGAAGGGCCATTTCGCGCCGGCGCGCCACGCAGCGGAGTACTGGCGCGGCCTGAGCAAGGCGGGCAAGGCGGTGAGCGGCCGCATCATCAACACCTCGAGCGGCGCCGGCCTCCAAGGCAGCGTCGGCCAAGGCACGTACTCGGCCGCCAAAGCGGGGATCGCCGCCCTCACCCTGGTGCAAGCCGCGGAGCTCGGTCGCTACAACATCACGGCCAACGCCATCGCCCCCGCAGCGCGCACCCGGATGACCGAAGCCGTGTTCGCCGACATGATGAAGAAGCCCGACGCCGGCTTCGACAAGATGGCGCCGGAGAACATCTCGCCCCTGGTTGCCTGGCTCGCCTCGGACGAAGCCGGGGATGTCACCGGACGCGTCTTCGAGATTTCTGGGGGGGAGATCAAGCTTTCAGACGGTTGGCGAGTCACCTCCGAGGTGAATCAAGCCGCACGCTGGGAAGCAACGCAGCTCGGCCCCGTCATGGCCAAGCTCATGAAAGAGGGCCTCGCCCCCATCAAGCCCTACGGCGCCTGACTCCTGGCGACAGAGCGCCTCGTTTCCTCACGGTACAACGAAAGATGCGATTCTCCTTCAGCGACGAACAACGTGAACTCGCGCGCATGCTGCGGGGGCTCTTACAAAAGAGCTGCCCGCTGACTCGGGTACGCGAGGTGATGCTGGAAGGCGAAGGCCACGACGCGGCGCTGTGGTCCCGGCTGTGTGAGGAGCTGGGACTCGCCGCGTTGGGGATCCCCGAGGAATACGGCGGCGCGGGCTTCGGCAGCGTGGAGCTGGCCGCGGTGATGGAGGAGCTCGGGCGCGCCCTGGCTCCGGTGCCGTTTTTGAGCGCCACGCTGGGCGCTCAAGCGTTGCTGCGAGCCGGCAGCGACAGTCAGCACGAGGCGTATTTGCCCAGCTTGGCGAGCGGCGAACGCCGCGCCACGCTGGCCTTCCCGCAAGATTGCCAGCTCACGTTCAAATCGCACGGCGATGGTTTTGCACTGAGCGGACACATCACCCGCACCTTGGACGCCCACGCCGCAGATCTGGTGATCGCCCCCGCGCTGGGGTCAAACGGCGAGCGCGCGCTTTTCATCCTCGAGGAAACGCTTCTCAGCGAACGCAAGCGCCTGGCGACGCTGGACGCGACGCGCCCCTGGGGCGACGTCCAGGTCGGTGCCACAGTCGGCGCGGCGGCTCGCCTACCAGGAGATCCCCAGTCGGTGCTGAAGCAGGTGGCGGAGTACGGCGCCATCGCGCTGGCCACGGAGCAAGTTGGCCTCGCTGAAGCCTGCCTCGAGATGGCCGTCGACTACGCGAAGACGCGCACCCAGTTCGAGCGGCCCATCGGCTCCTTTCAGGCCATCAAGCACAAGTGCGCCGACATGTTGCTCAAGGTCGAATCGGCGCGCTCCGCGGCCTACTACGCCGCGTGGGCGCTGAGCGTGGACGCACCCGATGTGAGTGAGCTGGCGCACCTCGCGGCAGCGTATTGTGGCGAAGCGGCCTTCGAGTGCGCCGCGGAGAACATCCAAGTGCACGGCGGCATCGGCTTCACCTGGGAGCACGACGCCCACCTGTACTTCAAGCGTGCCCGAGCCAGCGAGCGGCTGTTCGGCGCGCCAGCGTTGCACCGTGAGGCGGTCGCCCAGCTCTGGCTCGACGCAGCCGACTGACGCGCAAAGCGCTGCTGCCAGCAATACCGGGAGCATTGCAGTCAACCTTGGGTGACGCGCCCGGGGAGATTACGCTCCCCTCATGGCGATCGTAGAAGCCCTGGAATCGAACGGCGCGCGGCGCTTGAGCATCAAGAACCCGCTGAGCGGCGAAGCGATCGACGACATCGCCGTGACCACCAAAGCTGAGGTGGAAGCCGCGGTCCGCCGCGCCCGTGAGGCGCAGCCCGCCTGGGCCGCCTTGGGCGTCGCGGAGCGCAAGCGCATCGTGCATCGGGCGCTCGACATCTTGATGGCGCGCCAGGAAGAGGTCATTGCCACCGTCCGCGCGGAAACGGGCAAGACGCGCGTCGATGCCTTGAGCATCGAGATCATCTCGAGCTGCGACTTCATCAACTACTGGTGCGGCCGCGCCATCAAGGATCTCTCCGACGAGAAACCTGGGCTGCACGGCTTCCTCAAGCCACTAAAAAAGCTACGCATCGTGTATGAGCCTCTCGGCGTCGTCGGGGTGATCACGCCGTGGAACGGCCCGTTCGTGCTCAGCACGGATCCGACGGTTCAGGCGCTGCTGGCGGGCAACGCGGTGATCCTCAAGCCGAGCGAGGTGACCCCGCGCTCGGGTGAGTGGTCTGCACGGATCCTCTGGGAAGCGGGCGTACCGAAGGATGTGCTGCAAGTGCTGCACGGTGACGGCGAGACGGGTGCTGCGCTGGTTCAAGCAGGCGTCGACAAGATCGCGTTCACCGGCAGCGTGCGCACGGGGAAGAAGATCGCCGCAGCCTGCGCCGAGCAGCTCTTGCCGTATACGCTAGAGCTCGGCGGCAAGGATCCGATGATCGTCTGCGCCGACGCGAATCTGGAGCGCGCCGCCAGTGGGGCAGTGTTCTTGTCGATGTTCAACACCGGACAGGTTTGCCTGGGCGTCGAGCGGGTCTACGTCGTCGAGCGCGTCGCTGACGAGTTCTTGCGCTTGGTCGAGGAGAAGGTGCGCGCGGTGCGCGTCGGCGCCGGGGACGACAAGGAGGTCGGCAGCATCTTCTGGGATCGTCAGCTGCAAATCATCGAGCGCCACGTGGACGAAGCCGTCGCTCAAGGCGCGAAGCTCGTCGTCGGTGGCAAGCGCACCGGCGAGGGGCTGTGCTACGCGCCGACGCTATTGACGGGCGTCACCCACGAGATGGCGGTGATGCGCGAAGAGACCTTCGGCCCGGTGCTCTGCGTGATGGTGGTACCGGACGAAGAGGCGGCCATCGCTGCCGCCAACGACTCGGAGTATGGGCTGAGCGCCAGCGTCTTCACGACGGACGAAGAGAAGGCGATCCGCATCGCACGGCGGCTGCGCGCCGGCTCCGTGATGCAAAACGACGCCGCCGTGATCTACGGCATCCCCGAGGCGCCGTTTGGTGGCCTGAAGTCGAGCGGCATGGGTCAGGTGCACGGCGGCAGCCGCGCCCTCAGAGGCTTCTGCCACGCCAAGCCCATCGTGCTCGATCGCTGGAAGCTGGATAAGGAAGAGATCTGGTACCCGCTCACGGAGCGCACCACGAAGAGCCTAGAAAAGACCATCGAGTTTGCGTTTGGAAAAGTCCTCCGACGCTTGATGCAATAACGCGGCTTGAGACGATAGCGCCGGCTTGATCCAGGTGCGCCTCACCCCCTACCCTGGTCCCTGATGCGACACCAGGGAATGCTTGTTTGGGGGTTAGGCGCGCTGTTGCTACTCTCGGGCTGCGGTGAACGCACCCCGGATGACGACAGCTACTGCGACGCCGACAAGCCCCACGCTTACGCCAAGCCGCCGCTCATCAATAGCTGCGTGGAAATTCGCACGCATGAAGGGGTGAAGGACCCCACGACGGGCAAGATCGAGCGCATCCACCGCTGGTTTCACTGCTGTCCTTGAACCCTGACTAGAAGCCGAAGCTATCGTCGTACACATCGGACTTGTACTCCTCGGGCATGTCGGAGGAGTGGTCCTCTACGCTGGCCTGCTTGCCAGCGGCGGCTGGGGGTTCCTCCGACTCTTGCACGGCGATCTCCGGCTTGGCCGCCGCCGGGACATGCGGCGTGCGGGCGTGAGGCACCCTGCGCATCGCGACTTCCTTCGCGGCGGCTTGGTCCACGGGTTTGCGCGGCGCGGGGGCAGCGTCCACGTGGGCATCCAGTCCCGCGTCGTGGGGAGGCACCGGCGCTTGCGCGGGATCGCTCAAGCTGAACCGCGGCTCCAGGGTTGCTCGCGGTGAGTCTTCTTCGGGAGCCGCAGTCGCGGCTTGGGCTTGAGGAAGCTCGATCCCCAGCTCCGTTTCCATGCGGCTTGGCAGGTCGCGGAGCGAGGCTCGCTTGTAGTAGCCGAAGCCACCCACGATACCGAGCATCATCACCGCGACGACCGCGCGCAGCTTGCGCCGGCGGCGCTTGCGCGTGGTGGACAGCGGGAAGGCGCTCTCGCTCGAAAGAGAGGGCTTGAAGCGCGGCGGGGGATTCAGGAGCTGCGCGGCGAGATCCCCAGGCGCGCGGCTGTCGTCGTCGATCGGCGGCTTGGTCCAGCGACGCTGCAGCGCTTGACCAGCCAGATCCGCCGTTTCGCCACGATCCAGAAGCCACAGCGACAAGGCCTCGCCGAGCTCAGCCATGTTCTGCCAGCGGTCCCGGGGCGACTTCTTTAGACCCTTTTCGAGGATCTCCCACAGGCCGTCGTCTTGGACGCCAAAGCCAGCGGGGGTGCCCACCGGCCACTCGAGGATCGCCTCGAAGAGCTGACGGTCATCGGTTCCCGCGAAGGGGCTGAGCCCTGTGAGGCACTCGTACAAGGTGGCGCAAAGCCCCCACACGTCAGCGCGATGATCGATGTGCTCGCTGCCCAAGACCTGCTCTGGCGCCATGTACTCCGGTGAACCAATGGGCTGCCCCATGCGGGTCAGCTTGCGCTCACTGGTGGCGCTGAGCTTCGCGATGCCAAAGTCCACGATTTTGGGCTGCGTGCCGGAAGCGGTGGGCACCATCACCACGTTCCCCGGCTTGATGTCGCGATGCACGATGTCCGCAGCGTGGGCGGCACGCAGTGTATCCGCGAGGTTTGCGCCGAGGCGCGCGGTCTCGATCGGAGTCAAGCGGCCGCGCTCGATGATCAGCTGGTCCAAGCCGCGACCGTCCAGCCACTCCATGATGAGGTATGGGCAATCCCCGACTTTGCCGAAGTCGTAGACGCTCACCACGCCCGGGTGAGTCAAGCGAGCGCAGGCTTTGGCTTCGATGGCGAAGCGCTCGCTGAGCTGCTCGACCGGGAGCGTGGGCTTGATGAACTTGATCGCCACACGGCGACTGAGCAGCGTTTGCTCGGCCTGCCAGACGCTCCCCATCCCGCCCTGCCCGACGCAGCGCAAGAGCTCGAAGCCCTCGGGTGGTGTCAGTCGGTCACTCATGGGGCCCGACGCTACAGGCTGGCTCTCCACGGCAGGTGTGTCAGCGAGGCGGGTCTCGTCGCTCGAGCTGTCGAAGGGCGGAAGTACCAGGGGCTGATTCATGGTGGGTCTCCGTGGGCGCACGCCGAGAGCGGGGTGGCCGGGTCGCGTTGTGTCTTCCAATGCACCTCGTGTGCCCAACTCTCACATCGAGCACTCTGAGCGGTTTTCAGCGGAGATCGCCCACGTCGCCTTCGAATACCCACGGAACCAATCGTGGCGAAAGGACCCGGCCCAAGATACGGTGTGACCGCCGCGCTGGGTCGAAGCGAGACCCGGATCGCGCCCCTCGAACAGGAGATCCGAACATGTCTCAAGCAGTGATTGTCGCCGCAACGCGCAGCCCGATTGGTCGAGCCTTCAAGGGCTCCTTGGTCTCCTGCCGCCCGGATGACTTGCTGGCCACAATCCTCAATGCGGTGCTCGAGCAGGTGCCCGCGCTGCCCCGTGAGAGCGTCGAAGACGTGATCGTCGGCTGCGGCCAACCAGCGGGCGAAGCAGGCTACAACGTCGCACGCGTGGCGAGCGTGCTTGCCGGCTTGAACGCCCCGGGCGTCACGGTGAACCGCTACTGCTCCTCATCCCTCCAGACCATCCGCATGGCGGCCCACGCCATCGCCGCAGGCGAAGGCGACGTGTTCATCGCTGGCGGTGTCGAGACGGTGAGCCGATTCGGCGTTGGCAAGGCCGACGGCATGGAGAACAGCATCAACTCCAAGTTCAACGATGCGATGGCTCGCACGAATCTGCGCAGCCAAGGTGGACAGCCGAGCTGGGCCCCCGGAGAAGGCCTGCCCGACATCTACATCGCAATGGGTCAGACGGCGGAGAACGTCGCCGAAGCCGAGAATGTTTCCCGCGCGGAAATGGATGAGTTCGCCGCGATGAGCCAACAGCGCGCCGTGGCTCATGTGGAGAAGGGCCACTTCGACGCAGAGATCACGCCAATCACGCTCGAAGGCGGCCAAACGGTGAGCAAAGACGACGGCCCGCGCGCTGGCACCACCGTGGAGAAGCTCGCGGGACTCCAACCCGTCTTTCGCCCTGACGGCCGCATCACCGCCGGCAATGCCTGCCCGCTAAACGACGGCGCGGCAGCGGTGGTGGTGATGAGCGACACGCGCGCGAAGGAGCTGGGAATCAAGCCACTCGCGCGCATCGTGTCGAGCGGAGTGAGCAGCCTGAACCCGGAGATCATGGGTCTTGGCCCCATCGAAGCGAGCCGCCAGGCGCTCGAGCGTGCGGGCATGACGATGGATCAGATCGACCTGGTGGAGATCAACGAGGCGTTCGCGGCGCAAGTCATCCCATCGGCCAAGCAGCTCGGGATCCCTTGGGAGAAGCTAAACGTCGCGGGCGGCGCCATCGCGCTGGGGCACCCCTTTGGCATGACCGGCGCCCGCATCATGGCGACGCTGCTGAACAACCTGAAGGCCCATGACAAGCGCTTTGGGCTCGAGACGATGTGCGTCGGTGGCGGCCAAGGCATGGCCATGATCGTCGAACGCCTGTAGCGCGCTTCCAGTGTTCCTCCCTGAGGATCCACCGTAGAGTGGGGCCATGCGCCTCGGCTACGTCTTCGGTTACTCCTCGTCCAACGTTCACATCAACATCGAGCTGATTCAGGAGGCTGAACGCCTCGGCTATCACTCGGTGTGGAGCGCCGAGGCGTGGGGTAGCGATGCCGTCACTCCCCTCGCCTGGATCGCCGCTCAGACCAAGACGATCAAGCTTGGCACCGGCATCATGCAGATGCCCGGGCGGAGCCCGGCGAACACGGCGATGACCGCGATGACCATGGACGCGCTGTCCGGCGGTCGCTTCCTGCTCGGACTCGGCACCTCAGGGCCCCAGGTCGTCGAGGGCTGGCATGGGGTGCCGTACCACAAGCCGCTGACGTGGACGCGGGAGTACGTGGAGATCGTGCGCAAGATCCTCGAGCGCAAAGAGCCCCTCACCTACGACGGGCAGATCTATCAGCTGCCTTACAAGGGCGCGGGCTCGATGGGCCTCGGCAAGCCGCTCAAGAGTATTCTGCACGGAAACCCGAACATCCCGATCTACCTCGGCTCGATGGCGCCGAAGGCCCAGGCTCAAGCCGGCGAGATTGCTGATGGCTTGCTGATGACGTGCTTGCATCCAGGCCGCTTCGAGGTCGTGGAGGAGAACCTGCAGAAGGGCTTCGACAAGGCCGGCAACGGCAAGGGCCTCGACAACTTCGATGTGGCCCCGGCTGTCGCCTGCATCGTCGGAGACGATCTCGACGCCTGCCGCATGCCCCTGAAGATGACCCTCGCGCTGTACGTCGGCGGCATGGGCGCCAAGAACAAGAACTTCTACAACGAGTACGTGTCTCGGGTTGGCTTCGAGGCCGAAGCCAAGCAGATCCAAGACCTGTACCTCGCCGGCAAGCGCAACGAGGCGATCTTGGCGGTGACCGACGAGATGGTGGACACCTTCAACCTGGTTGGGCCGAAGGAGCGCATCAAGGAACGCTTCCAGATTTGGAAGGAGTCCAAGATCGGCACCATGATGGTCGGCACACAGCAACCCGAAGCGCTGCGGCTGCTCGCGGAGCTGAACTCCTAGTCAGCGCTGGCTGCGCGACGGCTCGCTGGAGCATCGCGCAGCGCGGCTGAGTTCATTGCAAGGTGCTCAGGGCAGTCCGGTGACGCGGATCCCGGCGTGGCCCTTGTAGACCTTGTTGATGTGCAGCAAGACCGGCGTCAGCGACTCGAGCGCGACGGCGTTCTTGAGCGGGCCGGCGTCGATCCCCTTCACTCCCAGATCTTTCAGCAGGCCGAGCACGGTCTGCAGCGCCTCCGGGTGATCGCTCACCGCCAGCACATCGCACTCGATGGCGTGGTCCGGCTCACTCAGGTGCACCGAGCTGACGTGGTGCAGCGTGGCCACGACGCGTGAATCCGCGAGGATCTGCTGCGCCTGCTGCGCGGCGCTGGTGGTCTCCGGCAGGTTCACCTCTCGCACCTTCGGCGGCTTGAGCGGAACCGTGATATCGATCACGATCTTGCCTGCCAGCGAAGCCTTCAGCGCCTCCAGGGTCTCCTTGTGACCGCTGAACGGGATGCTGAGCAGGACGACCTCGGCTTCGCTGCAGACGGTTGCGTTGTCACTGCCACTCAGCGTCGCTTCCGCCGTGGACAGCTCCGCCGCCTTCTCCGCCGCGCGAGCCGCATCGCGGGAGCCGATAGCTACCTCATGGCCAGCTTTCGCCCAACGCAGCGCGATCCCGCGTCCTTCTTTGCCCGTCCCGCCAACGATTCCGATCTTCATGCTCTCTCCTCGTGTGCTCGGGTTATGAGGCGCACACCCGGCCGCCGCCAGCTATAGCGGATACGTCTCAGGGGCACCAACCGGGGCGCGCCCTGAGCGGGGGGATTTGGCGCCGAAGCACGGGCCTTGCATCACTCCTCCCCCCAAACCCACTCAGGGCCGATCCACTGCCAGCGGTTGCTGTTTGAAGGTGGCAGCGCTAGGAGCGCTGACGGTGTTGCCAAGCGGTCGACTCGAGCTGATTGCCCTCTCCGGGCTGCCCATCGTCTCTCCAGGGGACGACCTCGCGAGCCTGATTGCTCGGGCCCTCGACCGGAACGGCGTCGAGCTCCTGCCGAGTGACGTGGTGGTGGTGACGTCGAAGCTGGTGTCTCGCGCCGAAGATCGCTTTGTCGACCTGTCGCGCATCAGCCCGAGCCCCGAGGGGCGCGCCATCGCTCGCCAGGTGGACAAGGATCCGCGCTTGGTCACGCTCGTGCTCCGCGAGTCGACGCAGATCAGCCGCAAGGCGAAGGGCGTGCTGATCGTCAGGCACCGCCTGGGCTTCGTCTCGGCAAACGCGGGTATCGATCAGAGTAACTCTGCACCGGCGATCGCCGAGGAAGACAGCGGGCCCTGGGTGCTGCTCTTGCCTGAGTCGCCGGACGCGTCCGCTGCGCGCATCCGCGAGGGGCTCGCCGCCACCACGGGTGTGAAGCCAGCTGTGATCCTCAGCGACTCCTTCGGCCGGCCTTTCCGCGCGGGAACAGTAGGCGTAGCGATTGGCATCGCTGGGATTGCTGCCCTCAACGACCAGCGTGGGGAGCTCGACCTGTTCGGGCGCACCCTCGAGCACACCATTACGGCCCAGGCCGATCAAATCGCCGCAGCGGCGGACTTCGTGGCGGGGCAAGCCGCGGAGAGCCGTCCGGTGGTCATCGTGCGCGGGCTCGAGCTGCCTCTCGACGAAGACTCCAGCGCTCGCGATCTGGTCCGCCCCGCTGAACAGGACCTCTACCTGTGACTGAACCTATGCGTGACTCGCGCTTCGTTTACCTCTCCGGAGGCGTCGGCGGCGCGCGCCTCGCACGGGGCTTGTGCGACGTACTGCCGCCCAGCAACTTGTCCTTGGTGGTCAACACAGGAGACGACTTCCTGCACTGGGGGCTGTTCATCTCTCCCGACCTCGACACGGTGATGTACTCGGTGTCGGGCGTTGGGCACGAGGCCCGAGGCTGGGGACTCGAGGAAGAGACGTTTCACGCCGTTTCCGCGATGGATCGCCTGGAGGAACATTTCCCCCAGGAAGCGACTACGTGGTTTCAGCTGGGTGATCGCGATCTGGCGACACACCTGGTGCGGACCCAGGCGCTAGCGAGCGGCGCGCCCCTGACCCGTGTCACCGCCAAGCTCTTCGAGAGCTTCGGCGTGCGGCACCAGGTGCTGCCCATGAGCGACCAGCCCCAGCCGACGTTCATCCACACCCGAGCGAATGACGGCGAGCCCGCCCAGCGACTCACCTTCCAGGACTGGCTCGTGCGCCGTCGCGCGAAGGACCCCGTCGCAAAGGTCGAGCTCGGTGGCTCTGGAGAAGCGACGCCCGAGGTGCTGCGCGCCATCGAGCAGGCTGACTGCGTGCTCATCGCGCCGTCGAATCCGTACGTCTCCATCGATCCAATCTTGCGTTTGTCGGGGGTGAGGGAGCGCATCGAGAAGAAGCCGTGCCTCGCCGTCAGCCCGATCATCGGCGGACGAGCGGTCAAAGGCCCCTTGGCGGAGATGTTGAGCGACCTCGAGGGTCTCACGCCGAGCCCCCACGCGGTGATGCTCCACTATGCCGGCCTGGTAAACGGCTGCGTAGTGGAAGCGAGCGACCTCGAGCAGCAACCCCGCTGCGACGTCTCTTGGTTCCCCGGGGCAACACTCATGGGGACGCGAGCAGACTCGCGGCGCCTGGCCGAGTGTGTCGTGAAGTGTGCCCAGGAGCTGTTGGAGGAGCGATGAGGCTGTGGGCCATCGTCCCAGTCAAAGACTTCGACGCCGCCAAGAGTCGCCTCGGGCCGACCCTCGACTCTGAAAAACGGGCCGATTTCGCCAAGCGGCTGTTTGACCACGTCACCGCGCAGCTAGCGCAGCACCCAGAGGTCGAGCGTGTTTTGATCGTGAGCAACTCGGAAGCCGTGCGTAGCCACGCGGTGGGCCGCGGCTGCCTCACTCTGGAAGATCCAGCAGCGGGCTCGACCCTGGCGGAGGTGGTCGATAGTGCCTTGGGGTACGCTGCGGCCCACGGCGCGAGTCATGGTCTGGTGCTCATGGGCGACCTCCCTCGGCTCAGCCAGCGTTCGTTGAGTCTGCTAACGGGAGCCCTCGCAGAGCACCCCCAGGTGATCGCTCCCGATCAGCACGGCGTCGCAACCAACGCACTCGGCCTCCGCCTGCCTGCTCCGGCAGGCACGGCATTCGGCAGCGGCAAGAGCCTGGAGCTGCACCGACAGCGTTTCCCTGCGGCACTTTTGATCGAGGACGCAGAGCTGGCTTTCGACGTGGACGATCCTCAAGACTTCGCCGCGTTGCCACCGCCGCTCAGTGAACCGGTAGCGAGCGAGGCTTGATCGCGTCGCGCTCGACCGGCTCGAAGCGGAAGCGTGGATCCGCTGTGAGCTCCGCGTAGGAACCAAAGCGCGGATCGTCGTCGCTCACTGAGTCGAGAGCCTCGACGGGGTCCAAGGCCGCGTCGGCGGTGAAGCGCTGACGCTCGACGTACAGCGTGCTGCGCTCCACAGGAGTGCGGCCCGCTTCGCGGATCAGACGCCTTAGCTCACTCGGGTTCACGCGCTGACCGTGAGCCGCCCCGGCAGAGGTCGAGATGCTCTCGTTGATCAGCGTGCCACCCAGGTCGTTCGCGCCGGCGGAGAGCAACAGCTGCGCCTGGCGCAGGCCCTCCTTCACCCAGGAGGCCTGAAGGTTCGGGATGTCCGCGCCGAGCATCAGCCGCGAGATGGCGAAGAGCCGCATCACCTCGTGCCCCGTCGGACCCGGGCGACACCCGGGGAGCATGCCCTTCTTGTACATGGGCGACTCCTGATGCACGAAGGACAGCGGCACGAACTCCGTGAAGCCTCCGCTCCGCCGCTGGAGGGCACGCAACAGCTCGAGGTGCCGCACGCGCTCTTCGTCGCTCTCCACGTGGCCGTACATCAGCGTGGAGGTCGTCGGGATCCCGAGCTCGTGAGCGGTGGTGATGACGGAGATCCACTCTTCGGTGGTGATACGCCCGCCAGCCAGGCGCTTGCGTACTCCGTCGTCCAGCACCTCGGCGCTGGTGCCTGGTAGCGAGCCCAGGCCGACCGCCTTCAGTTCCGTAAGGTACTCTCGAATGGTCAGCCCGCTGCGCTCACAGCCGTACTTGACCTCCTCAGGGCTGAAGGCATGCACGTGGATGTCGGGCACCGCTTCCTTAACCGTGCGGCAAAGCTCGATATAGAAGCGCCCGTCGAGCCCAGGTGCGAGACCCGCTTGCAAGCAGACCTCCGTCGCCCCCAAAGAGTGCGCTTCACGCACCCGCTGCACGATCTCTTCGCGCGGCAAGAAGTAGCCTTGCTCGGAGCGGTTGGTTCGCGAAAAAGCGCAGAACTTACAAGCCTTTACGCAGACATTTGTAAAGTTGAGGTTGCGGTTTACGACGTAGCTCACCGCGTCCCCGACCTGAGCTTCACGCAGCGCGTCCGCGGTCTGCACCAAGGCGTGGAAATCGCGCCCGTTTGCGCCGCACAAGACCACCGCGTCGGCGACGGAGAGCTCGTGGCCCGCCAAGCTGCGCTCGAGGATGTCGGCGATGGCTGGCGTGATACTAGACAGCGGCGTTTTCATACGGAACCAACCAAGGGTTGTGACACAGGGGGCGCGACGCGAGCGCTTGCGCTAGGCGCAAGCTCAGCAGCGGAACTCACCCGCGCGAGGCGTTCTGCTGCCCGCGCGACGCTTGCTCGGAGTTCGGGGGAGAGGAACCCCGTACGCGCAACGAAGTCCGGATAGATCGGCAATCGGGGCCTGAGCTCGAACCCCGCCTCCCGGCACTCCGCTTCCAAGTCGATCAGGTGCGGCCACGGATGGATCGGGTTGATGTAGTCCGGCGTCACGGGGCTGATGCCACCGAAGTCGTTGATGCCCGCATCGATAAGTAATCGCGTGGCGTGTGGGTTCAGATTCGGTGGCGCCTGGACACTCACCTCTTCCGGGAGGATCAGCCGGGCGAGCGCGACACAGCGCGCGACCTGGACGTCGTCAGGCTCCGGGGCATCCCGCATGGGGATCTTCGGGCGCGCCCGGAAGTTCTGCACGATGACTTCTTGGATGTGACCGTGACGCGCATGCAAGTCGGCGATGGCCAGCAAGCTGTCGACGATCTCGTCGTTGGTCTCCCCGATGCCGAGCAGGATCCCCGTCGTGAACGGGATCCGCAGCTCGCCCGCCGCCTCGAGCATCGCCATGCGCTTCGCTGGGTGCTTGTCCGGCGCGTTGCGATGCACTCCCCCCGCCTCACACAAGCGGGGGCTGATGTTCTCGAGCATCAACCCCAGGCTCACGTTGGTGTGCTTGAGGTGCCGCATCTCCTCAGCGCTCAAGATCCCGGCGTTGGTGTGCGGGAGCAGGTCGCGCTCCAGCGCCCGCTCGCTGGACCACGCGATGTAGTCGACGGTTGAGTCATGGCCCCACGAGGCGAGCAGCGCGCCGTACTCCGGATACGCCGTCTCCGGCGTATCCCCGAGGCAAAACAACGCCTCGACGCAGCCTTGAGCCTGGGCGCGGTCGAGCCAGCTGAGCGTGGTCTCGTGAGTAAACGTCTCCGCGCCCTTCTGCCCCCAGGACTTACGGAAGGAGCAGTAGTCACAACGATTGCGACACAGGTTCGTCAGCGGCAGAAACACCTTCGGAGAGAAGGTCAGGCGCTTGCCCGGGAAGGCGCTGTCCCGGCGCTCCCGTGCCGCGGCGAGCAGCTCCTGGAATGCGCTTCCATCGGCGCTCATCCACGCTTTGGCGGCAGCCCCGGAGAGCGGCTTCTGAGCGCTGATTTCCAAACCTTCCGCCATGAGCGCGGAATCATGGCGCTCGCCAGGTGACTTGTAAACCGGGGTCTAACGCAACGCGTGGATGCGTCCAGTGGGCCTCGTGGCAACACCTGTAGCCCTGGTGTAGCCTCTTGGCACCCGTGGCCGCCGCAACAACGTTCAACACCTCGAACCAGACGCTGCGAAAGCTGATGGGCAACGGTCTGGTCTATCGCGTTCCGCCCTTTCAGCGGGACTACTCCTGGACGGAGGAGGAGTGGGACGACCTATGGCAAGACATCGTCGGACTTCTCGCGCCCGACGGTGAGTCAGCTCACTACATGGGCTACCTCGTTCTTCAAACGAGGGACGAGCGGAACTTCGATGTGATCGATGGCCAGCAGCGCCTCACCACGCTGAGCGTGCTCATCCTGGCCGTGCTGAAAAATCTCCACGCGCTGGTCGAGAACAAGGTCGATGAGCACGACAACACGAGGAGAATCGAAGAGCTCCGGAAGACGTACATCGGTTTTCTGGACCCGGTCACACTACTCACTCAGGCAAAGCTCACTCTAAACCGGCACAACGACAGCCTGTACCGCACCTACCTCGTTCCTCTTTCCCAAGTGCCCCGGCGGGGACTGAACCCTTCAGAGAAGCTCTTGCGAAATTGCTTCCTTTGGTTCGAGGAGCGGGTGCGCAGGCAGCTCGACTCCAGCTCGGACGGGGCAGACTATGCTCGCCTTGTAGACACGATCGCGGATCGCCTCTTTTTCACGGTCATCTCGGTCGCCGATGAACTCAACGCCTTCAAGGTCTTCGAGACTTTGAACGCCCGAGGTGTTCGTCTCTCGTCTACGGACCTGTTGAAGAACTACTTGTTCTCGGTGGTTCATGCGGCGGGGGGGCACGAGCGGGAGATGCGCGAACTCGATGAGAAATGGGAAGCTATCCTCGGCAAGCTCGGCAGCGAGAGCGTCCAGGATTTCCTCCGGGTATTCTGGAACAGCCAACGACCCTTCGTCCGTCAGTCCGAGCTGTTCAAGGTAATCCGCGCAGAAATTAACGATCGGGCGCACGTCTTTGATTTCCTGCGTGAACTCGACCGTGACGCGGACACGTACGCTGCACTCTATGATCCCCACGACCCTAGTTGGACGTTGGATCAACAGAAGTACCTGTCACAACTCCACTTGTTTGGAGTGCGTCAGCAGTGGTCGTTGCTGCTCGCTGCCCGCCGCGTCTTCGATGACGCAGGTTTCACTCAGCTTCTCAGGGCATGCGTCGTGGTCGCGCTCCGGTACAACGTGATCGCGCATTTGGCGCCGGGAGAACAAGAGAAGGTCTACAACGAAATCGCCCGCTTCATCGCAACCGGGAGCATTCAGAGCCCCCGAGAGGCGATACGTGCGTTGAAGCCCATCTACCTCAACGATTCCCAGTTCCGCAGTGCGTTCGAAGAGAAGGCCCTACGGACCACCTCGGGTCGGAACAATCGAGTGGTTAGGTACATCCTGTTCGAAATGGAGCGTCACGTTTCGAACCACGGGTATGACCCTGAGGAGACCAAGTACAACATCGAGCATATCCTCCCGGAACACCCCGAAGATGGCTGGGACGGCTTCACAGACGATCAGGCGGACCGCTGTCGGTACCGGCTTGGCAACATGACTCTGCTGAACGCCACCAAGAATCGCAAGCTCGGCACCGCAGGGTTCGCCGTCAAGCGCGAGGTGTTCGCGCAGAGCGAGTTCGGACTCACCAAGCGCGTCAGTGAGTACGAAGACTGGACCGAGCAAACGCTCGCCCAGCATCAGAAGTGGCTTGCCAAGCAAGCCACTTCTATCTGGCGCATCGCCGAGCTGTCCTAGTTCACTCGCAGGCGCAGACCTGGGTGCGGCCCGTCTCAGTGCCGATGAAGCTGAGCTCTGTGGTGGCGTTGTCCGTGTTTGGGACGCTGACCTTCGGCATGGTGAAAGCGCTGACGCCGTTGGTGAAGGTGAACGAGTTGAGGGGTTGGTCCTTAGTCTCGTCTACGTCCCGTGGGTTGGCCAGATTGCAAAGCGCCCCCCCGGTGCAGGTGATAGCGCCTTTGGTGTGATAGTTCCTCATTGGGGTCGTGAACGCCAAGGTGTCGGAGGAGAGTGAGCCCTCGGCAGTACCGCATTGGCTGCCCGTTGGGCGCGCATCCACGGCGAGATCGGTATGAACGGAGATTCCGGTGGAGTTGACGACGAAATCCTGAGTCGCGGTGTAGGAGACAACTTGAGCTGCGCCAACCCCTGGATTGCCGTCCACATCCGCAAATCGGATCACCATCGTCGCTGGTCCCCAATGATCATCCGCTTCGTAAGGCAACGCCACCACGTTAACCTGGTCGCCCGCCCCGCTGAAGGTGCCAGATATCTCAAAGATAGATCCCGTCAAATCGTAGGTCACTTCCCAGGCCGTTGCCCCGGGGCAATTACCCGTGTTGCCGGTCCCGCCGTTACCCGCGTTTCCGCTGCCGCCAGCCGCGCTTCCGCCAGTGCCGCCGTTCGCGCCAGAGCCAGCGGCGCCCCCGTTGGTCGAAGTGCCCGCTGTGCCACCGTCGCCGGCCGTACCACCGCTTCCAGCCGTCGCTCCGCTGCCGCCATTGCCGGTGTTGCCACTGCCGCCGGAGCCGCCACTGCTACTCTCGCTGCCGGAGTCACTTCCGCAACCCACCGTCACGCAGCTCACCGCACCAACCAAGAACGCAAAACGCAACCAAGCCCTGTTCATCGTGTCCACCTTTCCCACGTGGAAACGAGACGCGCACCTCGCCAGCGCCTTTGAAAACCCAGCGCGCCTCACCTGGGTTCACCGCTGCCTGACCGCACAAAGTGAAACATGTTTCAGTGCGTTACGTAAGGCGCCCTTCACGTACCCTTGGACTTAGTCGCCGACGCAGCGCGGCAATGCTCGCATTACCATGCGGATTGGAGCGTCGATCCAACCCCAGCGCTCGAGCCAAGCCGCAAACGCCACAACTCAGCTGACAGCGCGTGCCACCACCAGCCGTGGTGGCGCCAGAAGAACGACCAGCGCTCGCGTACCACGCTCTCTCAGTCGTGAATGCGAGGTGCGGGCACGGCGCCGCGCACGTTCCGTGCTCACTCTCCGAGGCTGCCACCGCGATTCGGCGTGCTGCGGATGGGTGCACAGCTTCCATCCAGCTTGCCGGAGCCGCAGATCGGCTTGCTGAAAATCAGGCGCACGGGGTGCTTCTCCTCGCGGCTCGCCACGACGAGGTGTCGCTCTCCCCCCTGCCCCTCGAACGTTGGCCAGAACTGGTGGTACGTCATCTCGCCGCGGAATGTGTTGCCCGCCCCCTTGAAGTCGATGCTGACGGACTGCGCGATGCAGGCTTCGGCGACCTCGAGCGGAGCCACCTGGCATCCGCACTGCTTCGGCTCGATGTAGCAACGATCTTGGCAGCTAAAGCAGCCAAAAGGTCGCTGATCCGTGAGGTAGCCTTCGAAATGGAGGCCCCGGCCCTCATCCCAGATCACACCCCGCGCGGCGATCAGGTTGCCGCGCCCGATTTCAAGCAGTGTCCGCCCCTCTGAGTCTTTTTCCACCAGGCAATCTCGCAGCTTGTAACCTTGACCCACGCTGCATTGGTAGAGGCCCGGCTTGAGCTTGGTGGGGCGCGCTGGTTCGTTCATCGCGGCAGGCATCGGGCGAGTCATGCGATCGATGCGTAGCAGGCGCTCACGGCGCCCCTCGGGGGTGTCCTCATCGGCATTCGGCTGCGGCGCGTCGGTCGCCACGACAGCGGCAGGTGGTTCCGGCGGGGTCCCTTCCGCGTCGCTGGCTACGGGCTCGCCCGAGGGCGGCTCAGACAACGGCGGCGCTGCGGGGGCAACGGGTGACACTGGTTGCTGGGCAGGTTCCTGGCTGGCGCAGGCTGTCACGAGTGTCAGCACCAGCGCCCCGCGGCACACCTTCACCCAAGCTCCCCACGTCGCCATGGCCCAAACTCTAGCGAGTTTGTCGGTTCGCGCTGGCACAAACCGCTGGCCCAAAACTTGCTCCCGCCTTGGATAGACCAGTCTTGGTAGACCGAAGTCAAAGGGACACGACGATGCAAGGACACCTCTCACGCCTACTCCGCGCCGCCGCTTGGGGCAGCAGCTTGGCCGTGCTCGCGGGCTGCGGCGGCAACACCGACACTGGCGGCGGTTCCGGGGGCTCGGCAGGCAATAGCTCGGGCGGCAGCAGCGGCTCCGGCGGGCAAGTCGACGCCGGGATGGACGCGCGAGCTGACAGCGGCTTCGACGCCGGGAACCTCCAGCCTTACCCCACGGAACTGACGTGCTTCGGCCCCGAATACGACGGCGGCTACTACGGTCAGTGTTGCGAGCAGGTGGTGTGCGGCACGCCGAGCGCTGGCACCTGCCCTGACCCGGCCGACGTCACCTATACCGAGTTCCCGGGGCTGCCCCCCGGCTCGGGCAGCTGCGAGTGCGGTGAACGCTCAGGGCCGCACGCGCCCCGTGAGGCGGGCGAAGGCGCCTGCTGCTATGTTGTCGGAGGCATCGCCTGCGAAGGTCGCCCGCTCCTGGTCGACGGCACGGCCCGCCACGCGCCGGTGGTTTCGCGTCGCGATTGGTCCTGGGTTTGAAGCACGAGCTCGCCCTCGATTGCTTCCGAGCGGCGCTGACTAACCTCAACCCGAACGCGCTCTCGAGCACCCTTCGCCACCGCCTCGCGGAGCTGTGGCTCGAGCGAGCGCGAAACGAGCATGCGTCCGTCGCCTCGTTCGATCGCTTCTGCCTGGGCCTCTTGGCGGTGGGGGCGCCGCCGGACCTGCTCGAGAGTGCGCATCACGCCGCCCTGGACGAAGTGCTCCACGCCAAGCTCTGCTTCGCCATCGCGAGCCAATACGCCGCTGAACCACTCGGCCCAGGTCCACTGCCAATCGGAGGCGCGCTGGATGGCGACTTGAGCCTCACGAGCCTCGCAGTCAGCACGGCGCTTGAAGGCTGCCTCGGCGAGACACTCTCCGCCATTGAAGCCGACCGCTGCGCCGAGCTTGCAGAGCCGCCTGCTATCCGTATCGCCATGGAAATCATCGCCAAGGACGAGGCGGGCCACGCTGAGCTCGCCTGGGCGTTCCTGCGTTACGCCTGCGAATTTGGGGGTGAGGACACACTGCAAGCAGTGCGCGAGTCATTCGGGCCTGCGCTGCACGCGAGCGCCGCCGCGGCGACGAAGTACGCCTGCTCCGACCCGGACGTGAACGGCTATGGCTTCCTGGATGCTGACGAGGCCCGCCGGGTGCGCGAGCAGGCACTCACCGAAGTGCTGATCCCTGCGGCAAAAGCGCTCGAGCTAGGCTAACAGACCTCAGAAGCCCGACAGCGTTGCAAACCGCGCGCGATGATAGGCCGCGTCGCCAAACAAGAGCTCACACACCCGGGCGCGCTTGTAAAACAAGCCGATGTCGTACTCATCGGTCACGCCCACGCCGCCGTGCATCTGGATCCCTTCGGAAGCAGCGAGCAAAAACGTATCCGACAGGCGTGCCTTGGCGACGGAGGCCAACAGCGGCACATCGGCGCGCCCTTCGTCGACGGCGCTCAGCGCCTCCATCACGATGCTCTTGCTCAGCTCTAGCTCACAGAAAAGCTGCGCGGCGCGATGTTGCAGCGCCTGAAAGGAACCGATCGCCACGCCGAATTGTTGGCGCTCCTTCAGGTACTGCACGGTGCGCTCAAAGACTTCGAGGGCGCCGCCCAACATCTCCGCGCAGAGCGCGATGGTCGCGCGATCGAGCGCCGGGTCGAGCAACGCGGCGCCCTCCCCCAGCTTGCCAAGCAGCGCGTCTTCGCTGAGCGCCACGTCGCTGAACGCGATGCGCGCGTAGCCGCGAGAGTCCACCGTTTCGAGCCGTGTGCGAGTCACGCCAGCAGAAGTAGCGTCCACCAACACGAGACTGAGGCCGTCGCGATCACCCATCGCTCCAGAGCTGCGCGCCACCACCAACAGCTGGTCCGCGACGTGGCCTTCGACCACCAGCGCCTTCTCACCGCTCAGCTTGAGACCGCTCGGCGTGCGCTCGAGGCGCGTGTTCACGGCGTACGGGGCGAAGCGCGGCCGCTCCTCATGAGCCAATGCGACCAGCTGCTCCCCCGCCGCCAGGCGCTCGCCCAAGGCCGCCAGCCCGGGCTGGCTCGCGCTGGCTTCACGCAACACCGCGGCCGCGAGCACCGTCGAGCCGAAGAGCGGCGTTGCCGCGAGGTTTCGTCCAAGCTCCTGAAGCACGAGCCCAAGCTCTGCGTAGCCAAGGCCCGCGCCACCCCAAGCCTCGGGCAAATGCACCGCGCCGAGCCCCAGCTCGCCGAGCTCGCTCCATACGCCGCGCTCGAAGCCCTGGGCGTCCCGCGCATCTCGCAGGCGCCGGAAGGCCGCGACGTTCAAGCGCTCCCGCGCGAAGTCCCGTGCTGTCTTTTGGATCGACAGCTGCTCCTCGCTCAATACGAAGCTCATGACGGCAGCCCCAGGACGCGCTTGGCGATGATGTTGAGCTGGATCTCCGAGCTGCCGCCCTCGATGGAGTTGGCGCGCGAACGCAGCCAATCGCGAGTCATTTGGAGCTCCCGGGCCGTGTAGCCTGCGCCTTCCCAACCGAGGCCCTGGTAGCCCATGAAGAGCACTTTGAGCTCCTTGCGGCGCTTGTTCAGCTCGGTACCGTACAGCTTGAACATGCTGGTCTCTGGCCCAGGACCGATCCCCGCGGCAATGGACTCCGATGAGCGGCGCAGGGTGAGCTTGTTACACAGGAAGTCCATCTCGACCTGGGCGAGACGCTCCCTGAGCGCGTGATCTTGCAGTGGCCCGGGCTCACCGCCGTTGACGAGCCGGATGGCCATCTCGGGTAGCGTCTCGTCTTCTTCCGGCGCATCGTCGCGCAGCTTGCTGATCAACGCGCGCTCATGCTGAAGCAGTCGCTTGGCGACGCTCCAGCCGTGATTCAGCTCCCCGACCAGGTTCGCCTTCGGCACGCGCACGTCTTCGAAGAACGTCTCGCAGAACGGCGACGCGCCGCTGATCAGCTGAATCGGCCGTACGGAGACGCCCGGACTCTGCATGTCGATCAGGATGAAGCTGATGCCGTCGTGCTTCTTGCCGTCGGGGTTCGTGCGTACCAGGCAAAACATCCAGTCCGCCTTGTCGGCGTGACTCGTCCAGATCTTCTGGCCGTTGATCAGGTAGTGATCACCTTGCAGCTCCGCGCGCGTCGCGAGCGAGGCCAGGTCGCTGCCAGCCCCCGGCTCGCTGTAGCCCTGACACCAGCGCGTCTCCCCGCGGATGATGCCAGGTAGAAAGCGCTGGCGTTGCTCTTCGTTGCCGTACTCGAGCAGCACCGGGCCCAGCATCCAGAGGCCAAAGCTCTTGAGCGCGGAGCGGGCTTCAATGCGCTTCAGCTCCTCTTCCAGCACCCGGGCTTCGGCGGCGCTCAAGCCGCCACCGCCGTACTGCTTCGGCCAAGTGGGTGCCGTCCAGCCTTTCGCCGCCATGCGCTCGAGCCAGAGCTTCGAGTCCGGCAGCTTGAACTTCGCGTTGCGACCGCCCCAAACCTCTTCAGTGGGGTCGAGGATCTTGCTGCGCATCGACTTGGGACAGTTCTCCTGCAGCCAAGCGCGCGTCTCCTCACGGAATTGTTCGAGCTCGCTCGCGTCGCTCATTCGGCCGCGCCCGTGCCCTTCGACGCCTCTTTTGCGCGCGCCATTTCCAGGGCCACGTCTTCAATCATGTCCTCTTGACCGCCGATCGTCTTGCGCTTGCCAAGCTCCACCAGGATGTCTCGTGAGGAGAGGCCGTAGCGCTCACCGTAGCGCTTCGCGAAGAGCAGGAACGACGAGTACACGCCGGCGTAGCCAAGAATCAGTGCGTCCCGGTCGATGCGGATGATCTGGTCCATCATTGGCACCACCATATCTTCCGCGACGTCCATCAGCTTGTAGAGGTCGATCCCGGTCTCCACTCCCATGCGATCCAAGATCGCCGCGAACACCTCGAGGGGTGTGTTGCCAGCGCCAGCGCCGAGGCCGGCCGCGGAGCCATCGATGCGCACAGCGCCTGCCTCAATGGCAGCAATGGAGTTGGCACAGCCCATCGCCAGGTTGTGGTGGCCGTGAAAGCCGATCTCCGTCTCGGGCTTCAGCTCGCTGCGCAAGAGACCGATCCGCGCGGTAACGTCGGGCGGTAGCATGTAGCCCGCGGAGTCCGTGCAGTAGATGCAGTTCGCCCCGTAGCTTTCCATCAGCTTGGCTTGCTCCAGGATCTGCTCGGGGGAGATCATATGGGCCATCATCAGGAAGCCCACGGTGTCTAGACCGAGCTTCGCGGAGAGCCCGATGTGCTGCTCGCTGACGTCGGCTTCGGTGCAATGAGTCGCCACGCGGATGGTGCTCACCCCCAAATCCTTCGCCATCCGCAGCTCATCTACGGTGCCGATCCCCGGCAGCAAGAGCGCCGAGACCTTCGCCTGCTTGAGCTTCGGGATCACCGCGCTCAGGTATTCCGAGTCTGTGTGCGCCGGGAAGCCGTAGTTCACGCTCGCACCGCCGAGGCCATCGCCGTGAGTGATCTCGATCAGCGGCACGCCGGCTGCGTCGAGGGCGCAGGCGATCTGCGTCATCTGCTCGACGCTGATCTGGTGCTGCTTCGCGTGCATGCCGTCGCGCAGACACATGTCGTGGAGCAAGATGCGTTTGCCTTTGAGGTCGGTCATGTTGCCTCCTGCGCTCACAGCGCGAGCTCCGTGGGCTTCAGCGTGAACTTTCCGCTGGAAATCTCTTCGGCGAACATCTCCGCGGTGCGTAGCCCCGCCGCCGTCATGATGTCCAAGTTGCCGGCGTACTTCGGCAGGTAGTCGCCGAGGCCTTCCACCTCCATGAAGACACTGACGCGCTTGCCGTCGAACACTGGGCCGTTCTTCAAGGTGTAGCCGGGCACGTAGCGCTGCACCTCGGCGACCATCTCCTTCACCGAGCGCTCGATGGCCTCCCTATCGGGCTCCGTTTCCGTGAGGCAGTGGATGGTGTCACGCATGATGAGCGGCGGGTCGGCCGGGTTCAAGATGATGATGGCTTTGCCCTTCTTCGCGCCGCCGACCTTCTCCACGCCGCCCGCGGTGGTGCGCGTGAACTCGTCAATGTTCTTGCGGGTGCCGGGGCCGGCGCTCTTCGAAGCCACCGTGGCGACGATTTCCGCGTAGTCCACTGGCTGCACCCGGCTCACGGCGTAGACCATCGGGATCGTCGCCTGACCACCGCAAGTGACCATGTTGACGTTCATCTCGCCGGAGCCCGCGTGAGCGCGCAAATTCACTGGAGGCACGCAGTAGGGCCCGATCGCCGCGGGGGTGAGGTCAATCATCAGCACGCCGTGGGCGGCCATCTTCTTTGCGTTGTCTCGATGGGCGTACGCGCTGGTCGCGTCGAAGGCGATCTGGATACCGTCCGCCTGGAGGTGCGGGAGCAGGCCATCGACGCCTTCATGGGTCGTCTTGCAGCCCAATTCCCGTGCCTTCTTCAGGCCGTCGCTGTCGGGGTCGATACCCACGACCCACACGGGGTCGATCCACTCGCTGCGCTTGGCCTTGTAGAGCAAATCCGTGCCGATGTTGCCCGAGCCGATGATTGCTGCCTTGATCATGAACTTTTCCTCACGGCAATGCCATGGATACACACAAGTCAGGTAAAGCGCACCTCTGCGGTTCCGAGCCCGCCGACGGTGACCTTCATCACGTCTCCCGCAACGACCGGCTCGAGGGGCACCAGAGATCCCGAGAGGACCACCTCACCCGCCTTCAGCGCGATGCCATAGGCACCTAGGGTGTTCGCGAGCCAGGCGACGCAAATCAGCGGGGAGTCGAGGGCCGCTGCGCCAGCGCCGGTGCTGATCACGGCGCCGTTCTTCTCCACCACCATGCCGCAGCTGAAGAAGTCGAAGCCCTTGGGCGACTTGCCCTCCCCCATCAAGAACAGGCCGCTCGAAGCGTTGTCGCTGATGGTGTCCTGAATTTTTATCTTCCAGCCCTCGATGCGGCTATCCACGACCTCGAAACACGGGTGAATGCTCTCGGTGGCTGAAACCACTTGCTCAGGCGTGATCCCAGGGCCAACCAGGTCTTGCTTGAGGATGAAGGCGATTTCGCCTTCGGCGCGGGGCTGGATCAGCTGCTGGCTGACGGGCATCTCGGCGCCGTTGTCGAAGCGCATCACGTTCGTCAGGTAGCCGAAGTCGGGCTGGTGCACGTTGAGCATGTTCTGCACCGCCTTGGAGGTGACGCCGATCTTCTTGCCGATCAGCTGCTCCCCATCCGCCAGGCGCCGCTCGAATAGCCGCCGGGAAATATGGTAGGCGTCATCGATGGTGATGTCCGACTCGCGAGACGTGAGCGGCGCGACCGTCGTGCGCTGCCGAAGAGCCGTGAACAGCTCGTCGCCATAGTGTTCGCGCTTCTGTTGATCCATCGCTCAGGCTCCAGCCTCGAAGCCCGGCGCCGCTTCCAAGAACTGCAAGCATAGCGAGTTGAACAGCGCCGCGTGCTCCACCATCACCCAGTGGCCGCAGCCGTTGACGAGCATCACCTTCGCTCCCTGCACTTCACGCGCGACGGTCATTGCGCCGCTCACTGGGCAGAACTTGTCTTCCACGCCCCACAGGCCGAACACCGGGCAGCTGAGCTCCTTGAGGCGCTCGGCAAGGTAGGCGACCTTCATCTTCGCGATCACCGTCTTGGGCTGCGTCTGTGCGATCTGAAAGCGCTCTTCGATGATCTCGTCGGTGATCAGCTTCTCGTCGAACAACTGGAGCTTGAAGGTGTTGCGCATGCCCTCGCGGGTGATGCCTTCCTTCGCGAAGAAGGACTTCATCATCGCTTGGATCCCTACCATCTGCATGTAGACCTCGCGCTGCTCGAGGCCTCCCGGCGCCATCAGCACCAGGCGCTCCACCGTCTCTGGAAAGTCGAGGGCCAGCTGAATCGACAGGTTCCCGCCCTGGGAGTTGCCGATCACGCACGCCTTCTCGGCGCCCGCCGCTTCAAGCAGCTTCTTGTATTTCCCCGCGAGATAGGCTGACGAGTAGTCGCCGTCCTCGGGCATGCTCGAATAGCCGTAGCCCAGCGTGTCGGCGACCAGGCAGCGGTAGCCGCGCTCGGCAAAGTACGGGTAGTTGCGCTTGAAGTTCGAGTAGCCGCTCGCGCCGGGGCCGCTGCCGTGGATCCACAAGAGCACGCGCCCGTTGTCTGGCCCAGCCTCGTGGTAGTGCATCTTGAGGCCGTCGCCGACGTCCGCGTATTTTCCCTCGGGAACTACTTTGAGTTGCTCTTCGCTAGGCATGTGACCGGACTCCCTCTCGGGGGATGAACGCGAACCGCCGGCGCTCGCTCGGAGCGCCGTCAGCCCTTGGGTGGGGCCTTCGGAGCGAAGGCGATGGGCGGGTGATGTCCCCACTCACTGATGCAGTTGTATTCCGTCGGCTCCCAGGTGGCGTCGTCCACTTGGCGACCGCCCCAGCCGAACTCGAACTGAAAGCCGCTCGGCGTCTTGGCGTAGAAGGAGAACATGCGGTCGTTCGGGTGGCGGCCCAAGGTCTGCATGATCGGCACGCCGGCCTTCAAGGCGCGGTCGAAGCACAAGCCGACTTCATCCATGTGCTTCGCTTCCAGCATGAAGTGGTGAATGCGCTTCTTTTGTGGACCGCCGAAGGCCAAGCTGTGATGGCGGCTGTTCGCGTGGAAGAATGATAGATCCACGGGGAAACCATAGAAGGTGCAGCGAATGTGGTCACTGAGCCTGAAGCCCAGCACTTCCCCGTAGAAGCGAGTCGCTTCGTCCTTGTCCCGGGCGCTGACGACACAGTGCCCAAGGCCCTGCTCCTCCGCGACGAAGCCGCCTTGCACCACACTGGAGACGAAGGGCTCATTCGCCCGCTCGGCGCCGAAATAGAGCTCCAGCGGGTTGCCGCTTGGATCTTCGAACTTCACGAGCTGCGCCACGCTGCGCTTCGCCGCCTCCTCAGCGCTGCCGGGTGTCACCCTCACCCCCACCCCTTCGAGCCGAGCGACCACCTGAGCCAGGGCAGCGTCGTCCGCCACCTCCCAGCCGAACACGCTCACGTCGTTCAGGGGACCTTCGGAGACGAAGAAGCGCTGCTTGTAGCTGTCCAGACACAGACGCAAGGCGCCGCCCGGGTCACGCTCGCGGATCCCGAGCCCCAAGACGTCGGTCGCGAACTTCTCCCAGAGTTCGAGGCTCTTGACCTCGAAGCCCATGTAGCCCAGCTGAGTGACGCCCTGCACCGGTGATGCCTGCATTGTTTCCTTACGGTACCGTGCTTCAGATGAAGAAGTCGGTGGTCTTCTGTCCAAGCTGCACGCCGCCGTAGTTCCGCGCCGGCTTGTCGGGGTTGTTTGCGTAGTGGGCGCGAGCGCAGTGCACATCCAGGAAGTATCGCTGGATTGGCGCGCCTTGGAAGATCGCGCGGCCGCCGCTGGCGCTCATCAGTTGGTCGACCACGCCCATGCACTTGGTGGCGACGATGCCCGACTCGTAGCGGTACTTGACCCGCAGATCGATCGGGATTTGCTCCCCGGCGCGCACCGCGGCCATCATCTGGTCGAACGCGCGGAGCAACACCACGCGACACTCGTCGATGGTGGCTTCAGCCTCGCTCGCAACGACCTGTGTGGTGGGGTCGAGGAACACCTTGCTGCCGTCACTGGCCGCGATACGGCTCTTCGCGATGTCGAGGAACGCGTTCAGCGCGCCCTGAGCGATGCCGATGGCGCTGGTGGACACCGAGCGCACGAAGATCTGCCCGAACGGTAGCTTGAAGAGTGGTGCCGGATTCAGCTCATTTCCCGGGCTCTTCTGCTTGAAGCCGTCGCTGAACTTGTGGGTGCGGTGCTCCGGGACGAAGGCACCGTCGACCACGATGTCCTTGCTGCCGGTGCCGCGCAGTCCCATGGTGTGCCAGTTGTCATCGATCACGTAGTCGCGCTTGGGCAGCAAGAACGTGCGCATGTCCGGCGGGCCACCCTCGGTTGGCACGAATCCGCCGAGAAACACCCAGTCGCAGTGGTCCGAGCCGCTGGAGAAGCTCCAGCGCCCGCTCACCTTGTAGCCGCCATCGACCTTTTCGATCTTGCCCGTCGGCGCGTACGAGCTCGAGATGAGCACGTCAGTGTCCTTACCCCAGACCTCCTCCTGCGCTTCCAGGGGGAACAGCGCGAGCTGCCACGAGTGCACCGCGACCACGCCGAGCACCCACGCGGTGCTGGGACAGGCCGAAGCGATGGTCCACTGCGACCTGAAGAAGTACTGCGGGTCGAGCTCGTAGCCACCCCAGCGCGCTGGCTGCAACATGCGGAAGAAGCCGAGACGCTTCATCTCTGCGACGGTCTCGTCGGGCAAGCGACGCAGCTCGTCTGCCTGCGCGGTACGACTCTTGAGTGTCGGTAGCAGCTCATTCGCCCGCAGCACCATGTCTTCCCCGCTCGGGATGCTGCTCTGAGACTGCTTGGTGGTTTGCACGTCGGTCGGGATCACTTGAGTCATGCCCACTCCTGTTTTTCGTTTCGTGAGCCAGCCCGCGGCGAAGCACAAGCCTGGGCGCTGGTTCCCGATCCGACGTCCGGGGCCCCGCCACTCGGGGGGCGGCGCCGGACCGAGAAAATAGAACACGTTTCACTTTGTCGGGCAAGGCCCCTTGCTCCTGAAAGTGAAACGTGTTCTATGCTGCAACGAGCCGAGTTCCATGGGTTTTCGACGTGCTCTACCCAGCGCGTCATCGAGTGAGGAGCGAGCAGCCGTGAGCGACAGCCAAGAGTGCCTGCTGGTCGAGCAGGAGGGCCACATCGTCACCGTGACGATGAATCGACCTGAGGCGCGAAACGCATTCAACCTGGAGATGCTGGTGCGCATGGCGGACGCCTGGGATCGCATCGATCAGGACCCGGAAGTACGCGTGGCGATCTTGACCGGCGCGGCAGGCCACTTCTGCGCGGGCAGCGACCTGAAGGAGATGGCTGGGCCCCGTCCTCAGAACGAATGGACCGAGCGCCTGAAGCAGGAACCGGAGCTGCACTGGAAGGCATTGCTTCGCTCCTATCAGCTGAAGAAGCCGCTGATCGCGGCGGTGGAGGGCACGGCCATCGCCGGTGGGACGGAGATCCTCCAGGCGACGGACATCCGCATCGTCGGTGAAGGCGCCAAGCTAGGCGTCGCCGAAGCGCGCTGGGCGTTGTTTCCCCTCGGTGGCTCCACCGTGCGCCTGCGTCGGCAAATCCCGTTCTGCCATGCGATGGAGATGTTGTTCACCGGCAAGCACCTCACGGCAGAAGACGCCGAGAAGCTCGGACTCATCAACCGCGTGGTTCCGAAGGGAACCGCCCTGGAAGAGGCACGCAAGATCGCCGAAGTGATCGCCGGCAACGGGCCGCTCGCCGTGCAAGCCATGAAGCGCTCGGTGCAAGAGACGGAGGGCCTGCCGGAAGCGGAAGCCTTGAAGAAGGAGCTCGAGATCGGCTGGCCCATCTTGGCCACGGAAGACGCGAAGGAGGGCCCGCGCGCCTTCGCCGAGAAGCGCAAGCCGGTGTTCAAAGGCAAGTGACATGACGCGGCTGGCAGAGATCGATCGCCTGGTCCTCTGGGTTGGCAGCGCTTCCGAGGCGAACAGCGCTGGCGAGGGCAGCACGATTGCTTCGTTTCCGCGCGACAGCGCTCTTGGGGGCTCGCTCTTGACTTATGGGACCTCGAGCGGCGTACCCCGCGCCCTGCTCGAGAGCCTACGTTTGCCTGAGCAACCGACGCTGCTCGCGGTCTGGGTTCCGCCCCCGGAGATTGAACCGAGCGGGTTGGTGGAGGCCTTCGAAGCACACTTCCAGGCGGGTTTGGGGGAGAGGAACGCCGTCACTCACTTCATCGCCAGCTACGCGCACACCGGCAGGCTCGCCACGACGAACACGTCGGAGTCGCTGGCTGGGCTGATGGTTGCGCTGACAGACTGCTCGAACCCGAGCGACGTCGATGCGTTCCAGGATTGGTACGACGAAGTGCACGCTCCAGAGGCGCTAGCACCGGGGATCTACGCGACAGCGCGACGCTTCCTTCGCACGAGCCCGGCAACACCAGGCTCCGGCATTCGGGCAGCGGAGTTCTTGGCCCTCTACGAGAGCAAGCAACCCGGCGCGGAAGCATTTGCGGAGATATTCAGCGCCGAGCACCGTCCGCCGAGCCCGCTGCATCCGAGCTGTCGGGTCCGTGCGGTCTGGGCGTTCGACCGCTTGTGAGGCGACAGGCGCCTTGCGCGAGGCCCCGCTTCGGGGTCTGCTTCCCGGGTGAAGTCCAGTTTGGTCCTGAGCGCGCTGCTCGTCACCAGTCTTGCGCTGGCCGTGCTCGGCTGCGCGCGAACTCAACCACCACGCGCGGCCACGGTGCGCCCGATCATCGGTCCTGACGGCTCTCAGATGCTCCACGTGAGCTGCGCTGGCGACGAAGGGCTCTGCTACCAAGCCGCCGGCGAGGCCTGCCCTGGGGGCTACGACGTGGGGCGCACCCACAGCGTGTCTCAAGGGAACTTCTTCGTGCGCTGTCGCCCGCCGAGCTACAGCGACGCGTGGTCGGTGCGTGGGGGTGCGGCGCCAAGCACTCCCCTGCCCGCGCCGCCTGCCACGGCCACACCGCCTGCCACGACTACGGCACCTCCTGGGCCCGTGTCCCCGAGCGCGTCCGCGCCTGTGATCTATCCCCGCCCCGGCGAGTTCGACGTCGGCTACTGAGGTCAGAACGCGCCGCTGAAGGTGAACTCGGGGCCGTGGAAGAGGTCTGAGCCGCCAAAGTCGATCGCGCGGTTGTCCTCTTCAGAGCCGCCGCCCGCGGTCAAGCTCGACCCAATGAGTTCCGCACGGTAAACGCCGTTAATGTAGAGCCGCAGGCGACTCCCCGTCTTGAACACGCGGTAGCGTGCGCCGAGGCCGAATCCGAGGTCAGCAGCGACGGCGGTGGTCGACGCGCGCTCGCGGTTCTGCTCTACATCGGGGCCCGTGGTCAGCGGGTCTCCCGTGAGGAAGTAGTAAGAAGTCGGGCCGCCACCAAGGTACAGCGCCATGTCGAAGAAGGGCGCAAACTGCTTGGTCTCTCCAGGACCAAACCGCGCGGTAACGCCCGCCATGTAGTACTTGCTGTTCACGAACTGCGGCGGCGATTGCCGCAAGAACGCGTAGTTTGCCTGGTCTGGCGAGGGATTCGTGTCCTGGAACTCGTAGAGGATACGCGGCAGCTGGTAGTCGAAATAGCGCCCGCCGACGACTAGCTCCTCGATGTAGGCGCGCCCGGCGCCCTCACCCATGGCGAAGGAGAGGTCGTACCCGATGTCGATCTGCGTCATCTTGAACTTGAACGGCGCCCGCGCGACTTCCGCGTCGGTCGCGACGTCGCGCACCACCGCTTCACCTGCGTTGAAGTTCGCGATGCGCACGTTGGTCTTCACGCCCAGCACGGCGAGACCGATGTTGATCGCTTCGCTGGTGAGGCCCTCGGCGCCGAGCTCGTTTCCGAGGCTCCCCTTCTCGATCGAGCCGCCACTGTTGAACACGCGGTCCGTGGCGAAACCCAAGTCGAGGCCGGCTGCATCGGGTAACTGAAGCCAATCGAAGTTCACGCGCAGGTGCGCCGTGGCCAGCAGGATTGGGCTCACCTCGTAGTCGAGCTTGCGAGTGCGACCCGTGTAGTCGTAGCTAACCTTGTCGCTGCTGCGCTGCTCGTCCGCGCCCAGACCACTGTAGAAGAAGGCTTCCGCGCCCCCGGCCAGGTCGACTCGCAGCGAGTCGAACGTGATGCCTGCGACCTGATCGACAGCGCTCTCCTTCCACGCGAAGCCTGCGGTGTCCTCGAGGTTCTTCCTCTCGTAGCTCGCGAGCGCGTTGCCCAACGGTTCGAGCACGGCGAGCTGGCGGCTCAAGCGCTCTTCGATCGCCGTCACGCGCGTGGGCAGCGCGGTCAGATCCGAGGCGACCTCGCTCGGACTCGCGCTGGCCTCCAACGCGTCGCCCATTCCAGTCATGATCGCGGGCGCATTGGGCACCAGGCGCGCCGCCTGGACGCTGATGATGGGCACCATGGCCAGGGCTTCCATCTCGATGCGTGCAAGCACCGAAGTGATGATCAGCGCGTCTTTGGCGATGGTGCGCTGATCGTCGCCGCGCGGCCGTTCTTCCTTGAGCGTCTGGATGTTCGCCTGGATGCTCGCACCAGTCTCCTCGGCTTGCTTCTCCGCCGCCTTCAGGCTCGCACGAGCGTTTTGCACGGCGGGGTGATCGGCCTGCGGCAAAAAGAACGGCGCTGAGGGGTACTGCTTCTCCGCCTCAGCGAGCTGAGCTTTGGCGAGCAGCACAATCCGCTGACGCTTGGCGTACGTGTTCCACTGAGCCTCCAGGCTGGCGAGCTTGGGATCTAGACTCGCGAGGGCCTTGAACAGGTTCGGGTAGCTGCCAGCGCTGCGCGGTGCGTCTTCCTCCTCTTCTTCTGTATCGGGGGAGACGTCGCTGTCACTCGCTGAGGGCTTGTCGCTCGAGCCGGGCTTCTTCGGCGGAGGCTCTTCCTCTTCGTCGAGGTCGATGTCCTCCGGCTTGACCGGTTTGCCCGGCACCGCAATAAATTGCCGCGCGGCAATATCCTCAGGGGCGTAGCTCGAGCTCTCTTCCTTCGGGTCCTCTTCCGGCTCCGCGTCGAGATCGTACTTCGGCTTGCTACGGCGGACGTCGAGCAGGACGCGCTCGAGGTGAATGCGGTAGATCTTCAGGATCGGAACCTCGTACTCACGGCTGGTGTACGGCTCCCGGCCTCGGATTTGCTCTCGGATGCGCTCCGCTTCACGATCGCTGAGTGGTAGCTTTTGGATCCACTCGTCGCCTGGAGTGTAGGGCGTCTCGAGCAGTAGCCGATCCACGAGGTCCAGGGTCGCGTAGAGATCCTTCACGCGATCGATGGCGACCGGCAGGTTCGGATCTTCGTAGGCGTACGCGCGAAGCGCCCGCACGTTTTGTGTCGGGCTGCAGCCGAGCGCCAGCGCAGCGCCTAGCCCGAGTAGAAACAGCGGTCGCACAGCGGCCACTCGGCGCGAAACGGAGCGCCTCACCCCAAACCCCAGAACAGTCATCGCGAGGCTAGGTAAACGCTCGGCCAGAGCAAAGCAATCGCGTTGGAGCGCGAGATCGCGATTACGTTGAGGCTTGAACCAAGCGCGTGCGTAGCTCCACGCGCGGAAACTCTGCGCCGAGGCTGGGTCACCGAAACGCGTCGCAGAGCGCGCGAGGCGTTGTACGCTCCGCGGCATGTCGGATCTCCCTTCGGGCACGCAGCCTCGCACCAAGCACCGCATTTCCATGCATCTAACCGGGCTCGACGCGCGAGAACTCGTGGAGTCGGCGCGTGAGGCTGAAGCAGCGGGCGTGGAGTCGTTGTGGGCCTCGGAGCTCTACACCAACCCCTGGGTGCAGCTTGCGGCGGTGGCGCCAGCGACCAAGAGCATCACCCTCGGCACCGGCGTGGTGCTGGGCTTCGTGCGAAGTCCGATGGCGCTGGGCGTTGCGGCCCTCGACTTGGACCAGCTCACACGACGCTCCGACGGCAACGGACGCTTCGTGCTCGGCCTGGGCACTGGCGTGAAGCAGCTGAATCAGCGCTGGCATGGCGTCACGAACTTCGGCGGACCGGTGCGACACATGCGCGAGCTGATCGAGTTCTTGAGGCTCTTCTTTGCCAAGGCTCACACAGCGGAGCCCATCAACTACCACGGTGAGTTCATCCATGCGGATATAGACTCCTATCGCCGCCCCGGTAAGGGCCCCGCGACTCCCATTCCGATCTACCTGGGGGCGAACCAGCCGCGCATGCTGGAGCTTGCAGGCGAAGTGGCCGACGGCGTGTTGGGCCATGTGTTCATTTCCCCGCGAGCCTTGAAGGAGTTCACCCTGCCCCACGTCGAAGCGGGCCTGAAGAAGGCGGGCCGCAGCCGCTCGCAGTTCACCCTCGGCGCGGGGATCACAACCGCGATTTCCAAAGACCGCGCCACCGCGCGGCGTCATGCCCGGGGCCCACTCGCCTTCTACGCCACGGTGCGCACCTATTCTGCGGCGTTCGAGGCGGACGGCTTCGGTGCGGAGGTCGCAGCGATCCGCAAGGCGTTTCAGGCTGGGGAGCGGGAGACGCTGCTCGACTTGGTGAGTGACGCGATGGTGGACACATACTGCGCCGCTGGCACCCTGGACGAGGTGATGCGACGCCTCGAGGACTACGACGGATTGCTCGACGTCAAGGGTGTGAGCCCGCCCCGTCACTTTTGCCCCACGGAAGCGCATCGCGAGTACCGGCGCGCGATCCTCGAGGCGTTCAGCTAGCTATCTCGCTCCGACAGAGGTCGCCCCGTCTACCCCAGCGGCGCCGTCTCCGGCGTCCGCGTCTACCCCGGCGTCCGCGTCGGCAGACGGCGGCGGGTCCACATAGTGCAGGAAGATGGGCGATGACCAGGCGCGCTCCTGGTTGGGCGTCAAGCAGTCGTCTGTCGGATCCGTACGGTAATCACCGTAGCATGGGTTCGCCTTGATGCACTTGCCACTGGCGTCGCGTTCACAGCGCACATTTCCCGCGTTGACCGCGGGCGTTGGCTCCTGCACCGCGCGCACGTAGTAGACGACGTCTCGGCGCCCAACGACGTAGTCTGGGTCCTCGAAGCTGACTTCGCAGGTGTCCTTGTCGGCGGGGCACGCCACGCGCTTCCAGGGGTCTTCGATCAGCTCGCGCATCGGCTCGTCTGGGCGCTGCTGGGGGCGGATGCGCACGATTTGGATCTCGCGGATGCGCTTGCGCTTGGAGCCGGGGTTGTGGCACTCGCCGCGACACAGTCGCTCGAGTTCGGCGTCTCCCAGGGCCTGCTTGCTCCAAGCTGGGCAGCCCGGCAGCTCTTCCAGTGAGCCCGCGGCGCGCACCCGGAAGCTTGGAATCGCGCTGAACGGGCTGGCGGACCCCATCGGCAGGGCCTCTCCTAGATCTTTTCCTTGCGGCATCAAGTCGAACCACAAGAGGATGCGGTCGCCGCTGGTACCGTAAACCTCGCGGCGCTCGAGGGCGTCCCAGATCTGGGTGCGATTGCGTCCAGCGCTGTGCACCGCCACCAGGCCGCCGGTCAGAAAGAAGCTCGCCTGGCGCTCGAGGTGGGGCAAAGCGAACGGAGGCAACACAGCGCGCAGCTCCGAGGTGAGCTGAATGCTGGTCTTCGTCGGTACGCTGCCGAGCTGCTTCTCCATGGCGCTCCGAACGCCGTCGAACAGGCGGTCGCGCCACTTCGCGCTTTCTGGGCCACGTGCTTCGGTGAACTTGCGTCGGCCAAACTCCTTGTACCCTGTACCTGGCTGGGCCGAGTGGTTGTCACTCGAAGCGATGAACCCTAGCTGCGCGTTCTTGGGCGCCGCGTCTCCGCCCGTTGCCTTGCCGAAGTGGGTCTTCGCGAGGATGTACTGGGCGCTCCCGCCGGGACGACTGGAGAAAGCCGGGTTGAAACAGTCGGTGCATTGATCGCACTCACCCCAGTCAGTCACCTCGGCCCAAGGCAACGTGAGGTGGCCGGACATGCCGGCAGCCAAGTAGTTCTGTTTGGCTTCGCTGACCGCCTGTTCGCATGCTTTGGATGTCTGGTCTGCACAGCGCGCCCGCACCAGCTCACCCGCGCGCTGACAGCAAGGCTCGAAGCCGGGGCTCGACTCCGGGCACACGAGCTTTTGCGGATCTTCGGGCGAGCGGATCACGCTCGGCTGATCGCGGTACTCCTCTGAGTTGCCGTGGCCGCTGTACACTTCGAGCAGGCGCTGGCTCTCGTCGTCTTGCTCTGGCGCGAGCTGCTTGTCCCAGGTGTAGCCGGCTGGCGTGTAGAAGCCCCAGGTGGTGCCGTGTGGAATCACTAGATGGGGAAAGCCCCACTGGTTCAGCTTCGCGAACAGCTCCCCGGGGGTGGCCGTTTCCTCCAAGCAGTCCTCGGGTAACTGGCGAGTGTCCACGTCTTTGGTGCAGGTAGGGGTGTCCCGCAGCTCGCGCATATACACCGCGAGATCCAGGTAGCGCTGACGGCGGTCGAAGTCGATCAGGGGTAGGAGCAACGCGCCGCGGTTCTGGCCGGTGACGCGGCGGAGCTGGGCGCCTTGGCCAATCGCGGCGATGGGTCGCGCTGGAAGCTTGTCGTCTGCGAGGTCACGGAAGATGACGTTCTTGTGGCCGTAGTGGGTTTCGGGGGTGAGGCCGACTTGGGTCCACTCCCAACCGACGAACGCCACCAAATCTGGGTTCTCCGGGTCGCCCGCCAACGCATTGCACTGGCGGATGGCTTCTTTCGTCTCTTGCCAGTGGGCTGGAGTGATCCCCTCCGCGTGGTCATTGATGCTGAAGAAGTCGAGTCCAGAGCAGTAGCGAGCGAAGTCACACGCGTCAGCGGGTGGGTGTGCGCCCTCCCCCCCAACGAACGGCAGCGTCATCATGAACGCGTCGGGGGAGAACGTGCTGTGGACGTGGAGATCGCCGAACAGGATCTGCTTGGTGGCTTGCGTATCCTGCGCGCTACGCTGGTTCTCGATCCGCGCGGAGATAGCCGAGGCGGGCAACGCGGCGCCCTGAGGCGTGCCGGCCGCTTCGTGGCGGCCTCCGGCATAGGTCCAAGTGAGCCCAGCGCCGAGCGCCACCGGGACACCGAGCAAGAACCAGCGTCGCCGAATCTTCGCCACCCTTCCCCCCTCTTTGGTTGACCTGCTAGCGGCCCTTGAACTCGGCTTCCCGGCGCTCCACGAAGGAGCGCATGCCCTCTGCGGCGTCTTCGCTTTGCATCAACTTGCGAGCCTGGGTCAGCAGTCCCTGGCGTGCGGCGTCGAAGCCCTCCGCCTCCATTTGCCATGCGGATTCAAGTGTCGCTCGCACGCCAAGGGGCGCGCGGCGCGCCACCGTGCCAGCCACCTCCAGGGCGGTCTCGAGCTCTTGCCCGGTGTCGGTGATCTGTTGCACCAGACCCATGCGCAGCGCTTCCTCCGCGTCGAACTCATCACCGGTGAGGAGCCAGCGCATCGCGTTGCCCCAACCCGCGACTTGGGGCAAGCGCATCGTCGCTCCGCCAAACGGGAAAATACCGCGGTTGATCTCGATCTGACCGAAGCGCGTGTCCTTCGCCGCGATGCGGATATCCGCAGCCAGGAGGAGTTCGATCCCGATGGTCAAGCACCAGCCACGCACCGCCATCACCAGAGGCTTCGTGCGGCGCTTGCCATGTAGGCCTAGCGGGTCGATCAATCCGTCAGGAAACAACGCCTGACCATTCTGCACTGCAGGTCCGACTTCCGCGAGATCCAGCCCAGCGGTGAACGATTTCCCATGCCCAAACAAAACGGCGCAGCGCAGGTTCGGGTCAGCCTCATACTCGGTCATCGCCTCGGCCAACTCGCGCAGCGCGCGTAAATCGAAGGCGTTCAGCTTGTCTGCGCGGTTCAGGCCCAGGGCAAGCACGCTGCCTCTGATTTCGCGGGTTACACGGGGTTCGCTGTCGGTCACTCGGCTCTCCTGTCGCTGCGCGGTTGCCCCGCTTGAAGATCTCTCTCACTAGCGCAAGCGACCGGCGCCGTGAACCAGCTGCCCGCAGTGTGGCGTAGCCAAAGGCACACACTCTCCCGATTGAGCGGGATATCGCGGCAGTCAAAAGCCGCCGGTCGCGCTGGAGCAAACAGATGTCGATGCTTTTGGCTTGACGATTGCTACTCTCGGTCGCCGATGCCTAGCTTGCGGAAGCCTCTGAGCGCCGATCAAACCAGCCACGCCGACGGACGCTGGCGCGGGAGTCCTTGGGTCGTCACGAGCTTCTGCGGCTGGGCGACTCTCACCCTGAGCGGTTGCCCTGCGCCCATCCCGCCGGTCCACGTGCATGTCTCCGGCGGTGCAGCGACCGAGACACCGGGCCGTGAGAAGCAACCCGATGAACAGTTGCTCGGCTACACCGCCCGCGTCGGTGTGAATCCCTTGGGCTACACCAAGGCCTACGATCACGATCCAGTGTTCGACATCGGTGTCGGCTACGAGCTCGAGCAGCTGCCATTCGCCGAAGACATCCCGACGAGTCACGGCCCCTACGCATCATTCGAGTACTGGCCCGACCTGAAACCGCGCACGGAAGAGCGCCTCGGGGTTCGCTTGTACGGCGAGTTCTTCATGTTGGAGCCTACGGGCGGCCGAGAGGGCCCAGGCCCGATGCGGCGCGCGTATGGTTACGGCGGCACGCTGGCCTTCGCCTGGGAAGGCACTGGCAGCACACAAACGGGTCTCTGGAAGCGCGAACGCAGCGCTCCGGTGCTGGGCTATGGACGCGCTGCGTTTGGCCTGTTCGTCGGTCCGAGCTTGCGGCATTTCGACGACCAAACCTACGTGATGGTGATGGTGGGAGGCAGCTTGCGACTCCCAGTGTCAGTGTCCGATCTTGCCCCAAAGTAGCCTGCTGCTGCGGTTGACATCGAGCGATCTCGGTCCGAACCGATCCAGTCACGCGGGCGGCGCGTACCTTGGGGAACCACTGGTTTCCCGAGGCTCGTGCGGGGATCCGTGTGCACACAAGGAGGGTCGATGTCTTTGTTTTCTTCTCGCAGCTTGCGCAGCCTAGAGCGCGCTTCAGCCAAGTATTTCGTGATGGGCGCGCTGATCGTACCGCTAGGGTTGGTCGGCTGTAGCGACGACGAGTCTTCCAGCGGAAGCGGGGGAAGCGGAGCCGCCGGGAGCGGCGGCAGCGGAGCGATGGGTGGTAGCGGCGGCAGCTCGGGAAGCTCCGGCTCCGGCGGTTCGGGTGGCACCGCGTCACTGTGCGCCAAGTACGGCGGACCGACAGTGATCGCGGGCGCGGTCAAAGACAACGTCTTCCCGGCGATCGCGGGCGACTGCCGCATCAGCGCTTGGTTCACCAGCCTCACGCCCAACACCCAGACTCACGTGCTGGAGTGCTTGACGATTCAAGCGCAGGAAGTGTTCGGCTGCGAAGGCGTCACCTACGCCGGCTCATCGTCATCGATCGCCCCCTGTCGGTCCATGGCCGACGCCCACGCGAACCTCGGGATCAGCGACGCTGACTTCGACGCCCTCGTCGAAGACGTGGCGGCGGGCCTCGCCGAAGCGGGCGTTAGCGCGGCAGACATTGCCTCCGCGGCGCCAGTGCTCGTCGGCTTGAAGAGCGACATCGTCGAAGACACCAGCGGCATGAACACCAAGGCTGCGTGCGCCGCGGCTGGAGCCGGGGGAACCGCAGGCGCGGCTGGTGCGGCTGGTGCGGCTGGTGCGGGCACCGGCGGGACCGGGGGCTCGAACTGAGATGCGGCGCTGGCTCAAACGCGCGCTGGTGACGAGCAGCGTCACCTGCGCGCTGGGGGTTGGCTTGATCGGCTTTGCTCACACCAAAGCCGGTCGGCCGCTGCTGGGCTGGCTGCAGGGCGCACCGGGCTGCCCTGCGCTGGAGGGTCAGGCAGATGCAGCCGCAATCGAGGCATACCGCACCCAAACTTTGCAGAAGCATTTGGCGGACGCGAACGCTGAAGCCCGCACGACGCCCGCGCTCTCATTTTCCCTAGGGAAAGCGACTCGAGACGACGTACAGGCCTTCGCGGCGAAGCACCACGCCTCGTGCAAGGAGACCGCGAGCCAAGCAGCGCTGAAGTGCGAGGGATTTGACGCAGCTGCGCAGGTGTCAGACGTCTACGCCCAGTTCGATACCGAAGGTCGCCTGGTGGCGCTGGACGCCTTCAGTACCCTCGCTCCTCAGGCGGCGGTGGCGTACTTCGAGCAGCGTAAGCAAGCGCTTTCTCGAGACGTCGGCCCTGCTACCAAGCAGAGCGGCGTCAAACCGGTAACCGCTGAGCTCGCAACCGCGTATTCACGCAGCGGCGTTGAGTTCGCCTACAAGCGCTACAACGCCAAGCTCAGCGTGATGAACTTCGGAAAACGCGGGATCCAAGTGCGCGAGCAGTACCAGTGGCTCGCGCCCGCGGAGCTCGCAGCGCGCTAATCAACGCAACTTACCGGGCGCCTCCACGCCCGGCCTGGGTCGCGAGACTTCACTTTGACTTCGTGGTGTGAAGGAGCGCGACCCAACTCTTTTTGTTGGGGGAGAGGAGCGCTCGGAAGGCGCCGAGCAACGATTCCCGCGGGCGCGCTGCCAAGCGCGTTGTAGAGTCCGTGCGTGGCTCGTCCCACCGCGCCGCGCACTGCGGCTAGCATCAGCTCCCGCATCACCGCGCTCCTCGGACCAACCAACACAGGGAAGACGCATCGGGCCGTGGAGCGCATGCTGTCCCACGACAGCGGCATGTTGGGGTTTCCCTTGAGGCTCCTCGCACGTGAGGTCTACGACAAGATCGCCGATCGCGTGGGCTTCGACGAAGTAGCGCTGATCACCGGCGAGGAGAAGCGCGTGCCCACGACGGCCCGCTACTTCGTGTGCACGGTGGAGGCCATGCCCCTCGACTTGGAGGTGGACTTCGTCGGCGTCGACGAGATCCAGCTCGCGGCGCACCCCCAGCGCGGACACACCTTCACCGACCGGCTGCTCTATCGCCGTGGGCGCAGCGAGACTTGGTTTCTTGGCTCCCAGAGCGTCGAGCACCTGGTGAGCGAGCTGGTGCCGACGGCGCGCATCCGCCGCCACCCGCGGCTCTCGGAGCTACGGGGCGCAGGCCAGGCGCGGCTTGGCCAGCTCAAGGCTGGCAGCGCCGTAGTCGCCTTCACGGCCGCCCGCGTCTACGAGCTCGCAGAGCGCGTCCGCAGGCGCAAGGGCGGCGCGGCGGTGGTGCTCGGCGCGCTGTCGCCGCGAGCGCGCAACGCTCAGGTGGCGCTCTATCAGTCGGGCGACGTCGACTACCTGGTAGCAACGGACGCCATCGGCATGGGGCTCAACCTCTCGATCAACCACGTCGCCTTCGCTGACGTGCGCAAGTTCGATGGCCAGAAGTCGAGGCATTTGGAGCTCTCGGAGCTCGGACAGATCGCCGGTCGCGCCGGTCGCCACCTGCAAGACGGCACGTTTGGCACCCTCGCGCCCGAGCCAGAGCTGCCCTTCGAGGTGGTCCAAGCACTAGAGACCCACCATTTCCCCAGAGAAAAACAGCTTTGGTGGCGAAACCCGGAGCTCGAGTTCCATAGTCTGGAGGCGCTGCTCGACTCACTGCGAGCGCCAGCCCCCTCCCCGCGCCTCCGGCGCATGGATCAGGCGGAGGACCAGCAGGCGCTGGAGCGGCTCGCGGCGTTGCCAAGTGTCGCTGATCTGGCAACGGGCCAAGAGGCAGTAGAGCTTCTGTGGCAGGTCGCGCAAATCCCCGACTACCGGAAGGTGCTGTTCGAGCAGCATCTCGTGCTGCTCGAGGCGATCTACGGACAGCTGCGGGCTCACGGCACGCGCCTCGGCACGGACTGGCTGGCGAATCGCGTCGAGCGCCTCGACGATCCGAAGGGGGACATCGAAGCGATCCTCGCACGCATCGCGTTCGTGCGGACTTGGACTTACGTCACGCACCATCGCGCATGGGTGAAAGATGCAGCCCACTGGCAGGCCCGCACTCGAGAAATCGAAGACCACCTGAGTGACGCACTCCACCAGGCGCTGGTGCTCCGCTTCGTTGACCGCAACAAGGCCTTCATGGACGCCCACACCGGAGACGGCTCGCACGCCCCGCCGGTAGACGGAGCGCGTGCTGAGCGCGCCTCACTTGGTCGTGGAGCAGCACAAGCATTACCGCAAGGCAATGATGAGCCAGCCAGCGGCAGCCATCCCTTCGCGAGCCTCCAGGCCCTGAAAGATCGCCTCACCGCCAAGCAGCCGAAAGCGACGCGGCAGACGCTGCTCGAACGCGTGATCGCACACCGCGCTGAGCTTGATCTCTCAGAGGACGGCCAAATCCTGCTGCGGGACACTGCAGAGCCCACGCTGCTGGGCGCGCTCACGCCTGGCGCGGAATTGCTGGGTCCGGGCGTGCGCCTCGCCCCAGAGCTCCGGCAAGATCGCCAGCTGCTGCAAGAGCTAGGACAGTTCGTGAGGTCGCTCATCGATGTCCACTTTGCGCAACTCCGCGCGGCGGGGCGCGGCGAGCTCGGAGCGCCGGGTCGAGGCTTGGTCTATCAACTCGAGCAGGAGCTAGGCTGTGTGGACACGCGCCGCGCCCGCGAGCAGCTCTCGCTGCTCGCGCCGGGCGAGCGCGCGCTGCTCGAGGGGTTGGGAGTCGTCTTCGGAGAGCGCTTCGTCTACCTCGCGTCCCTCCAAGGTCAGCGCGCCCTCGCCCACCGCCGCGCCTGGCTGTCTCTGGCGCACAAGCTGCCCCAGCTCCCCGCCGGCGCTGTCCGCCTCGCCCCTGGCGGTGCACCGGAGCACGCGTTGCGGCAACTGGGCTTCCCGCGTCTGGGCTCCTACTATATCCGCGTGGATCTATACGAGCGGTTGCTTCGCCACCTGCGTGGGGTCGCCAGCAGCGCCGGAGCCGACGGCTTTGCGTTGCCCGTCGAGCTCTGCCAGTGGCTTGGACTCCCCAAGCAAGAGCTACCGCAGCTGCTCAGCGCGCTGGGGTATCGAGCGCTGGATCGCCACGGCAAACGCTGGCAGCGAGGGCGCGCCGCCAAGCGCCCGCGTTCTCGGGGTCGACCGCCAAAGCAACGCACCCCGCGTTCCAAAGCGTCAGCAGCCTCAAGCAGCGCCGATAGCTCGACCCCGGGTCAGGGGCGCCAAACATAGACAGTTCGCTTGCAGGGATGGCCCTGGCAATAGTCGATGCGAGTCCGTTGCCCCGCCACGCTGTAGTCCTCCGTGCTCAGGGTCACGCCTTCGGGATCCTCTTCGGTCCAGATCCCGGTCTCGACCCCGCCCACGAACGCACCGCGCCTGCAGCTCTTCTCGTCACACAAGAGCCACTCACCGTCGCGCATGCCGTTCACGTAGCTGCCCTTCTCCTGGGTCGAGCCATTGGGAAAAAAGCTCTCGAATTCGCCATGTTGCACCCCAGCGGAGTACCAGAACTGACGCAGCGGCGCGCCGCTCGTGTAAAATTCCGCACAGAAACCTTGAGACACCCCGTGTTCATGCTTGCAGTCGGAGAGCAGCACGCCTCGTGGTCCCCAGGTGCGTGAGCGCCCGTGGAGCTTGTCCGCGAGGTACTCATCCTGGCGCGCGAGCTCGCCGGAGGGGCGCCACTGGTACCAAGTGCGATCCATGGCGCCGTGGTCGTAGTGGCCGTGGCGGCGCAAGCGCTGGTTCTCGTACCAGCTCGTGAACCAACCGTGGGGGGTCCCGTCCGGGAGCCTGCAACCGAAGGCATTGAACTCTGGCGCCTCCGCCACGGGGACCGCTTCAGCGCCGTCTTCGCAGGGGCTCGGCGCCGTCCACCACGCGCCCCCAGGAGGCGGCTGGCGCTGTCCGACGTCGGGCTCCACCTCTGCCGTGGGTTCGGCTTCCTGGACGCGGATCTCCACGCTGGGCGGCGTTTGGGAAGCGGCGCAACTCACCCCCAAAAATCCCAGCGCGAGCGTCAGACCTACGAGGCGCCCAGCGCGCAACACCAGGCTCTCGTGAAAACTGCGCATCGGCCCTTGGACCCCTGGCGTCGTCATCTCTTGGTCACTGGGGAGAGCTTCTGCGGGTCATGCGGGCGGTGAGTGAAGCCTAGCGCTGCCACCAAGCTCCAAACGCTTGGAGCAGGCCTTTTGGTTCCGCCGGTTCTGCACAGCGGGCGAAACGCCCCTCGAGGGACGCTGCATCGAAGCTGCCACGCCGGCCAATCAGCACGATGTCGCTGGCGGGTTCGAGGTCACCCCAGGGTGCCCCACGGTCGACGCGGGCGCGGCGGCCAACCACCTGGAGGATCACCTGATGCTCCGGCAAGTCCCGCAGCCACAGCACACCTTTTGCGCGGTAGACGCCCTGAGGCAGGTCAACACACAACTCACGCACCCGTTCGAGCAACAACGGCCGCTCGAAGTGAAAGTGCAAGCTCTCGAACTCGAGACCGTGGTCTACGCTCTTGAGCGTGGCTTGGCGCGGGTGCGCACTCAGTCCCAGCACCAACGCGAGGGGCACCTCCGCCCGGCTGGTCTCGAACACCGCAGCGCGCGGGGCGAACCGCCTGACTTCCTCACGGCAACGCGCGAGCTGCTCAGGGGTCGCGAGATCGAGCTTGTTCACCACGACCAGATCGGACTGGTCGAGCTGATCGCGCACGAGGCTCAGATCGTTCAGGCTGAGGTCAGCCAGCTCGCTCGCGTCCACCAGCGCCACGACGCCATCGAGTGCGAGGGTAGACGCCTTGTCCAGCGCCACGAAGGTCGACAGCACCGAGCGCGGATCGGCGATCCCGCTGGCCTCAATCAACACACGTTCGACGCGCTCCTCGGGAGGCGCGTGAATCAGGCGTTCCAACGCCCCCAGCAGATCCCCCCGTACGGAGCAGCAAATGCATCCGTTGTCGAGCACGATGGTGTCCGCCTGGACGTCGACGATCAATCGGGCGTCGATGCTCACGTCGCCGAAGTCATTGACCAGCACCGCAGTGGGGAGATCGTGGGATTCCGCAAGGATACGATTCAGGAGCGTCGTCTTGCCCGACCCCAGAAAGCCACACAAGAGCACCGCGGACATTGGCCTGCGGGAGCGGGTCTTCGCGGCTGTTTGCTGTTCAGTCACTGGCGGCGGTTACCCGTGCGGCTGGGCTGGGGCGGCTAAACTGGAGCGGCGGAGCTCGAATTCGGAGCCTAGCGGTAGGGGTTCGTGAGATCGACGTCGCTGGGCGCCGGCCGCTTGGCTTTGGGAGGTGTCCAGCGGTACCCCGGCGCGACCGCGGGCCCCTTGGGCGCCGCCGTCTCCGCTGGCGCTGCCGTTTCCGCTGGCGCAGCTGGCTCGGCTGCGGCTGCGGCTTCAGATACGGCTGCGGGATCGGGCGTCACGGGCGGCTTGCTCTCGACTGGCGGTGCGGGCTCTGGCGTTTGCCCCACCTCAGCCGCAGGCGTCGCGCTCGCCATCACCAGTGAAACGCTGGGCTCTTTGGCTTGTGCAGGCGCATCAACGCCCTGCGTGCGCCAGAGCGTGAACCCAAGGCCTCCGAACAGCAGCGCTGCTAACAGCCACGGCCAGCGATTCTTGCGCGGGGGCGGCGGCGAGCTGAGCTGCGCGCGAGGCGGCGCGATGCTTGCCACCATCGCAGGTGGAGCGATGCTGCTGAGCTCGGTCCACGCCGGAACTTGAGCCTCCGCCTGCGTCGCCTGAAGCGCGCTCTGTCGGCGCTCAGCAAGCTCTTCTCCAAAGGCGTCCACTACGAGTTGACCCAGCTCTTTGCGTGTATCAACCGACTCGACCGCGACGGCTTCGTTCAGCGCCTCGATGAACTCCCGAGCGGTCTGAAAGCGCTGCTCGGGGTCGCGATCGAGCGCCCTTGCCACGAGCGCCTCGAGCTCGGGCTCTACATCCTCGCGGATCAAGCCGAGCGATGGGATCTCCTGGCTCAGTAGGTTCTGCAGCGTCTCGTGCTCGCTCTTGCCTTTGAACAAGCGCCTCGCGGCGAGCAGCTCCCACAGCACGACACCGACCGAAAACAGGTCGGCGCGACGATCCACGTCCTTCGGGGTCTTCGCCTGCTCGGGCGCCATGTAGGCCAGGCGCCCCTTGATGTTATCGCTACCAGGAGCCGTGTAGCGCACCGCCATCGTGGCCACGCCGAAATCGATGACTCGCGCCATCCCGAAGACATCGACCAGGATGTTCGCTGGCCCAACATCCCGATGCACGACGCCCGTCAGCTCGCCTGCGTTGTTCTTCAGCTGGTGAGCAGCATCCAACCCCTCGAGGGTGTCGATGGCAACGCGCGCGCACGCTTCGATCGAGAGCCAGCTTCCCCCGCGGATACAGAACACCAACAGCTTTCCCAGCGGAGCGCCGTCAACGTACTCCATCGCCTGGTAGTAGCCCGCGTCGTTCTGCGCGACTTCGAGCACGGGGACCACATTGGGGTGGCAGATCCGCGAGACGATGTGGTTCTCATCGATGAAGTTCTGAACGACGTCGTCGTCAGCCATCAAATGCGGATGCAGCGACTTCACCGCGGCGAGGCGCTGGGTGTCGAGGTTACGAGCGAGGTGAACCGTCGCCATGCCACCGCTGGCGATCTCGCAGATCTCCTCGTACCGCCCCCACCGGCGCCGGGACTGGTCCGGTGCTGCTGCCATAAGTCGGCAGAAAGCGTGAAGGCGAAGCAGAGCACTCGCAAACGCTTTGCGACGTCGCGCGGAAACGTTTTAGGCCGAGTACCTGACTCCCGTGGGAACGCACGCGGCTTTTCCCGCGAGAAAACGCCCGAGTGTTTCTACGACGGCCAGCCGACCCATGCCTCGCAGAAGCGAGCTCCCTTCCTGAGCCATAGCGACACTCAGTGTCACGAATAATGCAGGTCGCCCGCGGTGGCTGACGCTCCTGCGGCAGGGTCTGGAACGCTGAATCGCCGGCGATCTTGAGCGGCCACGGCGCTTCACGGCCAGTCAAAACCGTGCGTCCTAGCGCCAATTTACGGGCTGCCGGCTCGCGGTTTCCTACCTCCCCTCGGAGCGTGTATACGGACCCTTACTTCGGCCCGTGGCTGACCGTCTGAGAGCCACACTGAGCGCTCCGAGGGGCACACAGACTGAGGCTGGAGCCGCATCAAGCGGGGGGTAATCGAGGAGACTATGAGCACCGCAAAGCTGATCTACGACGGTAAGGAGTACGAGCTTCCAGTCCTGGAAGGCACGGAGGGAGAGCTAGGCGTCGACATCCAGGCCCTGCGCAAAGTCAGCGGCTTGGTGACGCTGGACCCCGGCTACGGAAACACCGCGTCTTGCAAGAGCAGCGTCACCTTCATCGATGGTGAAAAAGGCATCCTGCGCTACCGGGGTTACCCCATCGAGCAGGTCGCCACGCGCGCTCGCTTCACCGAGGTCTGCTACCTGCTGATCTACGGGCATCGCCCGAACAAGGAAGAGCTCGCCACGTTCCGTGAGCGCATGACGAAGCACACGCTGCTCCACGAGGACATGAAGAAGTTCTACGAGGGGTACGCGTCGGGCGCACATCCGATGGCGATCATGGCCGCGATGGTCGCGAGCCTCTCCACCTTCTACCCGGACACGGAAGAGGAGCTGGATCGCAACATCATCCGCGTGCTCGCCAAGAGCAAGACGCTGGCCGCCTTCGCCTTCAAGAAGTCCATCGGCCACCCCTTCATCTACCCGCGCAACGATCTGAGCTGGCCCTCGAACTTCCTGCGCATGATGTTCGCGGTACCTGCCGAGGACTACGAAGTCCCGAAGGTCTACGAGGACGCGATGAACATGCTCTTGATCCTTCACGCGGATCACGAGCAGAACTGCAGCACCTCGACCATGCGCATGGTCGGCAGCAGCGAAGCAAACCTGTTTGCCTCAATTTCCGCAGCGATTTGTGGCCTCTGGGGTCCGCGTCACGGCGGCGCCAATCAGGCCGTGATCGAGATGCTCGACAACATTCAGGCGGCGGGCGGCGACTGCGACGGCTTCCTCGAGAAGGTGAAGACCGGCGACCCCAACACCCGCCTGATGGGCTTCGGCCACCGCGTCTACAAGAACTTCGACCCGCGCGCGAAGCTCCTCAAGGAACAGGCGGACGCGATTTTCGAGCGCATGGGCATCCACGATCCGCTGCTCGACCTAGCGAAGAAGCTCGAGGAGCGCGCGCTCAGCGACGAGTACTTCATCAAGCGCAAGCTCTACCCCAACGTCGACTTCTACAGCGGCATCATCTACCGCGCGATGGGGATCCCCACGGAAATGTTCACCGTGATGTTCGTGCTGGGTCGCCTCCCCGGCTGGATCGCCCACTGGATGGAGCAGCGCAACGATCCCGAGGGCTACCGCATCCACCGCCCGCGCCAGATCTACATGGGCGAGACGGAGCGCGAGTTCGAGGACTGGGGAACCAAGGCCCTCTAGGCCCTCCGAACAACACAAGGCAGCAGCAGAAAGCCCGCTCAATCGAGCGGGCTTTCGCCATTTGAAGCCGTGAACGAGCAACATCGCAGCGCGGCGCGAACGGGCAACACAGCGCGCCCGTCAGCTCTGTAAGCGCTTATGCAAACGCTTCATGATCAGGGGGTGAGGCGCGGCGTGTTTCCAGTGCTTTCCGCCGGGATCGAAGCGTTTCGCCTGGGCGAAAAACTGGGCCAAGCCTCCCAGTGCTGGCTAAGCGCTGGAGTATGCGCCGCGCGCTCCGCTTCAGCCTGTGTTTCAGCTCGGTCGGCTTGGCCATCAGCCTCGTGGGCTGTCGGCTGATCGAAGAACGCCAAGAACCTCAACGTGAAGCGGCCCCAGTGGCCGCCAACACCGCCGCAAAGCCCAAGCCGAAGGCGAAGCGCAAGCACAAGAAGAAGTCCAAGCCGGCCCCCCTGGCAACCGTCGCCGAGCCCCAGGAGAGCGACGCGCCTGACGAGGCAGAACCCGAGGCGGACACCAGCCCGGCCAGCGCAGCGGCGGACGACGCGAACGCCTGCCCCGAGAACATGGTGCTGGTGAGCGGCGAGTACTGCCGCAATGTCCAGCACACCTGCCTCGAGTACGTGATGGACGTCGAAGGCTCGCCGGACAAAGACCGCTGCAAGAAGTACTCGCCGGTCGTGGAGTGCAAGGACACGAAGCCGCGCCGCAAGATGCGCTACTGCGTGGACCGCTATGAGTGGCCAAACAAGAAGGGCGAAATCCCCTACACCTTGACGAGCTGGGAGGACGCCGCTCGCATGTGCAATGCCGTAGGGAAACGGCTTTGCACGGAGAGCGAGTTCAACTTCGCCTGCGAAGGTGAAGACATGCGCCCCCACGCCACGGGCTTCGAGCGCGACGACAAGAAGTGCAACATCGACAAGCCGTGGCACAAGCGCCGCAAGGAAATGTTGCCGCGCACCCAGTGCGAGTTGAACGCCACCTGCAAGGCGGAAATGGATCGCCTGGATGGCCGAGAGCCGTCCGGCTCTCGGGAAGAGTGTGTGTCCCCGTTTGGCGTCTACGACATGAACGGGAACGTGAACGAGTGGGTGAGCATGCCCTGGAAGAGCCCCGGCAAGCGCTCCGCGGTGAAGGGCGGCTGGTGGGGCCCGGTACGCAACCGCTGCCGCCCCATCGTGCAGAGCCACGGAGAGACGTACATCGGCTACGAGGTTGGCTTCCGTTGCTGCTCCGATGCCGACCAACCGGCGAAGGCGGCTTCCACAGGCGACGGCGAGAGCCAGTCCGAGTCTGCAGCGCTGGAGACCGGAGAGAAGGCACCGACCGCCAAGGGGAACGGCGAGTCGCCGACCGGTCAACGCACCGCCGCGCTCAGCTCCGAAAAGGACTGATCAGCGCCACGTCTGGCGATCTGCGACAGACTGCCGCAGTTTTCGGCTGCATCTGACGAGGCGCCCGCCACTTTTCGCGGTCAAACCCGCAAAAGTGTGGCGGTTTGTGGCTGGACGCGAGGCCAACTGGGGTTCAGTCTTTGGCCCCGTGTCGGTCGTGCGTTGGTTGTCGGTGTGCCTGTTGGGAGTGAGCCTATGCCTGAGCGCTGGAAGCGCTTCAGCGAAGGAGCGCTACCACACCGTGTACAAGGGCCAGCGCCTGGGCTCGATTGCGAAGCGCTACAACGTCAGCATCGACGCCCTGTGTGCCGCAAACGGCATCACCCGCAAGGACACCATCCAGCCCGGGCAGAAGCTCGTCATCCCGGAGAAGGGTGAGTCCGCCGAGGAGGCGGCCAAGCGCGCCAAGAACAGCGCGCCGAAGGATGATGACGCCAAATCCGACAGAGGCGACAAACCATCCCGCAAGGCGCAACGTGCGAAGGCAGACCGCGCGAAGTCAGATCGCAAAGCGGAGCGGCGCAAGGCGTCACGCCGCAAGAGTTCGCGGCGCAAGTCCTCCTGGAAGGTCCACACCATCGGTAAAGGCCAGCGCCTCGGCTCGATTGCCAAGCGCTATCATGTGAGCGTTGCCGCGCTCACCTACGCGAACGACATCACTCGCGGCACGGTGATTCAGCCGGGCCAAAAGCTGGTCATCCCCGAGCGCGACGATGAAAACGGCGAAGCGGCGCGCAAGGCCCGAGACGCTGGACGCGTGCCGGGTCTCGAGTCACCCAAGGACCGCAGCGACCGCGCGTCCCGAGCTGACGCAGACGATGGTTCCTCGCGGAAGTCGCGGCGCGGCAAGGAGAGCTGGAAGGACTATCGGCGCCGCCCGGCCAAGCGCGGCTACGTGACGTTGATCGGCTTCGCGGGTTCGTGGAAGGGCTACGTGACGAGCCCCAAGGGCGGAATCAACGGGAATGCGCGCAAGGAGATCTCGCGGGTGCTCGACGCTGCGGATCTCGAGGGCGGCATCCACCCTCGCCTGATCAAGCTGCTCGCTGAAGTAAGCGACACCTTCGGAGGCCGTCCGATCCGCGTCGTGAGCGGGCATCGCACCCGGAGCTACGCCAAGGCGTCTCGACACGCGCTCGGCCACGCCATCGACTTCTCGATCCCGGGCGTCCCGAACCAAGTCCTGCGCGACTACCTGCTCCGCTACGACCTCGTCGGCGTGGGCTACTACCCTAACTCGAGCTTCGTGCACTTCGACGTGCGCGGCGCCAAGACCTACTGGGTGGACCACTCCGGCCCCGGTCAGCCCCCGCGCTACTCATACATCGGCAAAGGCCCCGATCCTCGTTCGCTGGACTAGCGTGCCGCGGGGTTTTGCTCCGTCGTTCTCCGCCGCGGACAGTCGGAGCGAGTCACCGCACCAGGAGCACTAGGGCGGCGACGACGAGCAGGCCGTAGACAGCTAGCTGAAAACGGCGCTCGTCGATCTTTGCGTGTAATTTTTCCCCCAGGAAAATGCCTGTGGGCACGGCCGGGACCAACCAGAGTAGGCTCCCGAGCACTTCCCCGTCGATGCGACCGGCGCTGACGAAACGCACGAGCAGCACGCTGTTGAGCGTCAGCCAGACCGCCGTCAGGGTCGCCCGAAACGCGTGCTTGTTCAGGTTGAGGCGACTCGTCGCATAGACCAGGAGCGGTCCACCGGTGGCGAAGATACCGTGCACCACGCCCGCCGCAGTCATTACGCCGAGGACCACCGGACCGGGCAACGGCCGACTCGAGGTCTGGGCGTGCCGCAATCGCTGCCAGAGTTCCTTCACGGCCAAGATCAGCACCAATGCACCGAGCACCCGCTTGAGGCTGGCATCCGGCGCCCGCGCCGCGATCCAGAAGCCCATCAGCATCCCGACAGCCATGGCCGGCACGATGCGGGACAGCAACAGACGCCAATCGATCTGTCGGTGGTAGCGCGCGACGATGTAACCCGTCTGCAGCAGGCTGATCGGCACCGCGAGGTTCAGGACGCGATCGATGGGCATGAGCTGCGCGCCCAGCGTCAAGCAGAGCAGCATGCTGCCAAAGCCCGTGATGGTCTGAACGCCGTAGCTCAGGCAGACGATCAGGGCGAAGGCGAGGAGGATCCAATCCATCAGGGAGTCGGGTCGGCCGCGCCGAGGCGCACCGTTCAAGGGCGTTCGCCTCTACCACGTAGCCCGCCGTCGCGTCCCACTCCCCCACTCCGGTCTCAGCCCCCAGGCACACAAACCCTTGGGATTTCCCCATTCGTTGACCCCAAATAGAACACGTTCTACAGGGGTGGAGAGGGAGCGGAGTGAGTCAAATGGCGGAAGCAAGTTACGAATCGACGTACCAACCTGCGGCTGAAGACACTGGAACTCGCCCAACACGTCCGCTCCACGAAAGCCAAGTCCCCCACTGGGATCACGAAGCAGACGTGGTCATCGTGGGTCTGGGTGGGGCCGGGGCCGCCGCCGCGATCGAGGCGTGCGAAGCCGGCGCCAACGTGTTGATCCTCGAGCGCGCAAGCGAAGGGGGCGGATCCACCGCGCAAAGCGGCGGGATCATCTACTTCGGGGGAGGCACGCCGGTGCAGCAGGCGTGCGGCTTCGAGGATGACCCTGCGGAAATGCTGAAGTACCTCCTGATGGCGAGCGGTCCCAACCCGGATGCCGAAAAGTGCCGCCTCTATGTGGAGCAGAGCCTGGAGCACTTCGCCTGGTTCGAAGCACAGGGCATCGAGTTCAAGCGCAGCTACTACCCGAAGAAGACCACTGAACCCGTCACGGATGACTGCCTGCTCTACTCCGGCAACGAAAACGTCTGGCCGTTCGACCGCACAGCGAGGGCAGCACCTCGAGGACACAAGCCCAAGGTCGAGGGCAGCGCGGGACGCGTGATCATGGAGACGCTGATCGCACGAGTGAAGACCCTCGGCGCGAACATCCAAGAGAACGCGCGAGCGCAGACACTCGTGGTCGATGAATCCGGCGCCGTGATGGGCGTTTACTACAAGCAGCTTGGGGAGCCTCGCTACGTCAAAGCGAGCAAAGGCGTCATCCTCTGCGCGGGGGGCTTCATCATGAACCGCGAGCTGGTCGCGCGGCATGTGCCGAAGCTCCTGAACGTCAACATCCAGATCGGGAACCCAGGCGACGACGGCGCAGGGATCCTCATGGGCCTTGGAGTCGGCGCCGGAACGCTCTGCATGGGCGAAGGCTTCGTTTCCGTGCCGTTCTATCCGCCGAGCAAGCTCGTCAGCGGCATCATCGTGAACGCCCAGGGCCAGCGCTTCATCAACGAAGACGCGTACCACGGTCGAACCGGTGAGTACGTCCTCCAGCAAAGCGGGGGCGTGGCGTACCTGATCCTCGACAACGAGTGCTTTGGTCGACCCATCGCCGGGATGCAGATCAAGGCCGCCGAAGAGAGCATCGAAGAGCTAGAGCGGTCTCTCGAGCTACCGGAAGGTTCCCTCACCCACACCGTTGGCTACTACAATCGAGCCGCCGAACGCGGTGAAGACCCGCTATTCCACAAGGCAAAGAACTACCTGAAGCCTTTGGTGAACGGTCCCTTCGCGGCTCTCGACCTCTCGGTCGGAAAGGCAATCATTCCGGGCTTCACGATGGGCGGCCTAGACACACTGCCCACGGGTGAGGTGCTCAGCGCAGACAAGCACGTCATCCGCGGCTTGTACGCAGCGGGCCGCACCACCGCGGGCTTGCCCCGATCCGCTGCGGGCTACTCAAGCGGGATGAGCATCGGTGGAGCGACATTCTTTGGTCGCCTGGCGGGACGCAGAGCGGCAGCTGGCTGAGTCCACGCCGGAGGCCGGCTGCCCTCACCCCCAATACAAGAAGCGTCTTGTGTGGCGCGGATCGCGAGCGCGCCGTGGGCCAATGCTCAGCAAAAAAAGGGCCCTGGGCGACGCCTCCCCAGATGCCACCCAGGGCCGTAGGCCCAGTTCCTCGCGCAGCGCGCGGTCTTTGGTTTCGCTCGAAGCGCGGAATCACCCCGCAGGGTGGAGAGAAAAAGAGCCCTGAGCGACGCCTCCCCAGATGCCGCCCAGGGCAAGCAGCGGGCGTGAGCCCGCCGCCGAAGTTCGTTGCCGTGCGAGGGGTTCGCCGGCTGCGCCAAGCTGATCGGCGCTGAATTTCGTGTGTGATACGCGGCTCCAAAGGACTTCCCCCCTCCCGGGGTGCTCATTTTTTCTCGAGGAGTGCGCGTCCTTCCGCGTCTCGGGGTTCGGCGATCCCTGGGGTATTGCTGACCCGTCCAGTCCGAAGGCGTGTAGGCTCCGCTAGAACACGTTCTACCGACGCGGTCGGTTCGAAGGAGCATCGTGAGCGAGTACGACTACATCGTGGTTGGAGCGGGATCGGCGGGTTGTGTCGTCGCGAGCCGCCTGAGCGAAGATCCTTCGGTGCGAGTGCTGCTGCTCGAAGCGGGGGGCTCGGACCGCACTCAGTTCTGCACCAAACCCGGAATGATCTCGATCGTTCACACGGTGCCCCAGGTAAAGAAGAAGTTCGATTGGGGTTACTACACCGCGCCTCAGAAGCACGCCCTTGGCCGCCGCATCCCGTATACGCGCGGAAAGGTGCTCGGGGGTTCGAGCGCCATCAATGGCATGCTGTATGTGCGCGGAAACCGTCAAAACTACGATGACTGGGCCGCTGAAGGCTGCGAAGGCTGGGGCTTCGACGACGTCCTTCCGCTCTACAAGCGACTCGAGGACTACGAAGACGGCGCGAATGAGTACCGGGGCAGCGGTGGCCCCATCAAGGTAACCAAGCGCGATCAGCTGCGTCCGGTGTCGGAGGCGTTCATCGAGGCGGTGAAGGACGTCTGCAACGTACCTTTTCTCGATGACTACAACGGCGAGAGCCAAGAGGGCGCCTCGATTTACCAGATGTCTGCCAAAGACGGGCTACGCTACAGCACCTCCGAAGGCTACCTAGAGCCACACAAGCAGCGCAAGAATTTCCACATAGAAAGTGGGGCGACGGTGCTCCGCTTGGAGTTCGATGGCAGCCGCGCGCGCCGCGTGGTTTACAGCGTGAACGGTCAGGAGCGCGTCGCCAGCGCCGCCCAGGAGATCGTGCTCAGCGCTGGCGTGATCGGCACGGCGCAAATCCTGATGTTGAGCGGCATCGGTCCCGCTGCACACTTGAACGAGCTCGGTATCCACGTGCGCGCCGACTTGCCAGTCGGGCAGAACCTGCACGACCACCTGTTCTTCCCCTTGGTCTACCTCGCGCCGAGCGGCGGGCACCGAGGCACGCCGTTCTACTTCTTGGGAGGGATGCTGAAAGAGTACCTCTCCGGCAACACCTGGTTCGGCAAGACGGTCTTCGAGGGCGCAGCCTTCGTGAAGACCGATCCGAGCAATCGCCTGCCGGATCTTCAGCTGCATAGCTTGCCCTGGGCGTACCCGGCGCCGAATCAGGACGCCCCGGGAGTTCCCCAGGTGGACAAGCGCCCTTCCCTCACGGTGATGCCAACGCTCATCTATCCGAAGAGCCGCGGCGAGATGCGCCTCGTATCGAAGGACCCGCTGGCTGCGCCTCACATCGACCCTAATTACCTCGCGGAACCGGACGACTTGGAGTTCTTGATCAAGGGGATCGAGCTGACCCGGGAAATCATGAACAGCAAGCACATCGCGAAAGAGCTGCAGGGTGAGCTCGAGCCCGGCGAAAAGTTCTTCGAGCGCGACGCGCTGCGCCGGGAGGTCCCGAACCGGATCTGCACCGTCTATCACCCGGTGGGGACGGCTCGTATGGGCGTCGACGAGCGCGCCGTCGTCGATCCACTGCTGCGGGTGCGCGGGATCGAGGGACTACGAATCGCCGATGCGTCGATCATGCCCTCGATCACAGGCGGCAACACCAACGCTCCTTGCATCCTGATCGGCGAAAAAGCAGCAGATCTGCTGAAGAGCGCGGCAAACTAGTAGCGAGCCGTCGCTTGGGCGACCCATCGCGGTCGGGTCGCGCTACACCGAGCGCGTGGCAAACCCCGAGAACGCCGGCAAGCGCCTGACGCGTCAGCTGCAGCAGACCATCCGCGAGTTCGAGCTGCTCGCGCCAGGCGACCGCGTGATGGTGGCCCTTTCAGGCGGCAAGGACAGCTACACGTTGTTCGACCTCTTGCTGCAGCTCCGACCCGTACTGCCGGAGTGCGAACTGATCGGCGTGCACTTGGATCAGCAGCAGCCCGGGTACGACGGCGCGCCGCTGGTCGCGTGGCTGCGCGAGCGTGGCGCGCCGTTCGAGATCCTCTGCGAAGACACCTACTCGGTGGTCAAAGAGCGCGTCCCCGAGGGCAGTACATATTGCTCGATGTGCTCGCGGCTTCGCCGCGGCATCTTGTACACGGCGGCAGAGCGCCTTGGCTGCAACAAGATAGCCCTTGGACATCATCGGGATGACGCCATCGAAACGCTATTGATGAATCTCTTCTTCAGCGGGCGACTTCAAGCCATGCCGGCGCGTTACCGCACGGATGATGGACGATTCGAGGTCATTCGCCCGCTCATCGAGTGCGACGAGCAGAGCATCGTCCAGTACGCCGAACGCCGCGCCTTTCCGATCCTCCCCTGTAACCTGTGCGGCTCCCAGAGTGGGCTGCAACGCGAAGAGATGGCGAAGCTCATCACCACCCTCGAAGCGCGACATCCGGATCTCAGATCGGTGATGCTCCACGCGCTGAAAAACGTCAGCCCGACTCACCTACTGGACCAGCGGCTAGTGCGCTTGGACGCACAGCCCGGACACGACGGCAAAGCTGCCCCGGCGCATAGCGCTGCCGCGCGGAGCCATCGTGCGCTCCCCATTCTGCGCGGCTAGCGCCACGTCCGCGCCCGTGGGTGCGTTTGAGGCTAGTCCTGCTGGACCGCGACCGGGACACACGGCGAATCGAAGACCGGCATGCCGTTCTCCATGCCACCGTCCATGTTCTTTCCCAAGCTCGTTGCCGCGAGCGTCAACGGGCTGTTGGTGAAGGCCAAGAACACGCACATCTCCTGGTCGCCGATCCCGTAACCAACGGTCTCGTCCCGAGGATTGTCGTATTCGCAGCTCAGCTCGAACCCAGTAGCGCCATCGAAGTGCTTCGGCGGATCGAGCTTCGCGCCAAGGGGCGTCCCAACGCCACCATGGGTCTCGAAAATCGTCTCTCCGTCGCGCTCTCCCCCGATCAAGCCCAGGCGCAGTCCGGCACCTAGTGCGTGGTAGTGGGGCAGCACGTAGAAGATGTCGAAGCTTGGCGCTACGCCGAGTTTCTCCTGGAACGCGGGCTCGAACTCACAGGCGAGATCGAAGCGCGATTTGCTGCGCGGAGGGATCTCCAGCAGCAAATTCGTCATGCTGACAGGGTGGAGCTTCTCAGTAACGGATTCCGCAGGGATTGTCCGAACCTCGAAGCGGAAGCCGGTCTCGATGGCGCTGGGGGTGGTGTTGAGCAGGTGCACTTGCCCGACGACGCGCGAATGCGGCGGCACACGGAAAGCGGCCCCGTCCGGGAAGTCCTGAATGTCGTGTTTGGCTTGGGTGCTCTGAGCGAAGAACACACCTCCGGCGAGCCCAGCCTTTACCGTATCGAAATCCCGATCCTTGCAGGGCCACGCACCGTCGGGACCGTCATAGGTGGCGTCATCCACGAAGAACCAGTTCGAGTGGTGCCAGCCGCCGTCGTTGAAACCGTCGACGCGGTGGACCCAAAGCTCCTCGTCATTGCCGAGAGTCCAGGACATGCAGGTCCCGTCGTCCTCGTACCCAGCATCGATAGTCTGCTTGGCAAAGGCGTACGCAAGATCCGGCTCACCGAGCGCTGGGTCGTTCGGCTCTTCGGCGTCGGAACACCCAAGCACGCTAAGACACACGATCAAGCCCAGCGCGCCACCCCTCAGGCCGCGGATGTTACCTGACGCCATGGTCAGCTTTTACCATCCTTGATGGACGCTCGCTAGAACTCAAACGCGCCGCTCAAGCCCAAGCTGGACCGCGGCCCAACTGGAATGACAGTCCTGGCGGCCTTTGGCGGCTGCCTGTTGGGCCACACCAACGCCGTCACGATCAGCGCGGTTGCGGTGACGCCCGCACCAACGAAAGCCATCGTGGAAAAGAGCTCCGCGTCGTCTGCGCTCCGCTCGAAATTCCTCAGCGCCGCGCACTCCTTGAGGATCGCCCCAGTCGCCTTCTGACAATCGGCGCCCACACGTCGCAAATCGGCGCGTGTCAGGTCGGCGTTCTCGTTCGCCCGGTCCGCCTGCAGACTCAGCCCAATCCCTGCGGCGATCGCCCCTCCGAGGACGACAGACTCAACGACGAGCGCCCAGGTCTTGGCCGAGATCCCCTGCGTTTCCACACGCAAAACTGGCGCTTGCGGGGGGGGCTCGACTGGCTCCGGAGGGGGTTCGGCCGCGGCCTCCACGTGCTCCCGCCGCAGCGAAACCGGAAGGCGCAATGTACCCGGGCTCAGGTTGATGCGGCGCTTCAGGCCCTCATAGCCAGGCGCGTATACCTCGAGCTGATGGGGCCCTGGATTCAGCTCGACGGTTGACCCGAGCTCCACCGCGCGACCGTCGACGCGCACCTGAACCCTCTCGGCTTGGGTTTTCAGCACCACCTCGAACAGCGCAACCTGGGTACCCACGCGTTCGAGCGCCGGCCCCACCAGCTCCGCGACGTCATCGGCCGCCGCGCCGGCGTCGATCAACGCCTTGGCCCGCCGATAGTTGGCCAGCGCCTCGACGTAGTGACCTTGGTGCTCCTCGCAGTAGGCCAGGTGAAAACGCAGTCCGGGTGTCTCTTTCTGTTCGAGCGCTGCCCTGAGTTCCGCCGCAGCCTCACTCCAGCGCTCAGCGCGCTCGAGTTCAGTTGCCGCGCGAAAACGATCGCGAGCCTCCGCAACTGCGGCGTCCTCGGCACTCGTGCCATCAGCAGTGTCACCCGGCTGCGCGGCCACGGGCGGGATGACCAGCGCGAACGCCAGTATCGCCGCCACGCCACGCACCAGCCCGGTGCTGAGGGGAGTCACCGTGCGTCGGGGGCTGAGAATGGATCTCACGTGCTTGGGGGAAGTGACGCCCGCTTCAGGGCCGGCAGCTTCTCTGCCAGGCGCTCTTCGATACCGCTGAAGTCATACTTGTCCGGCCGCTGCGCCTTGGGCAGCGCAGCGATATCGAACGCTGCGGAACGCGCGGCCTCGAGCTTCGGGCGCGGCAATCCAAGCTGATCGCCAAGCTGACGCAAGGTGCTGAGTTCTTGCGTGTTCACCACGCCATCGACCTGAGCAAGCCAGGTCGCCACCGCGTAGGTCAGCGCCTGTTGCCATCCGTCTAGCGCGCCCAGATCCAGCTCCGCGAGATCGATGCCTTTCGCGGCCGCGGCTTCGACCGCCGCGACGTCCTCTGCCCCCAAACCGTAAGCCTGGAGCGCATGGGAGAGCGCGGCGGACTCGTCCTTTTTGAGCAAGCCGTCCGCGGCAACCACGGCGGCGATGGCGAGAAAGGACTCCCGAGGTAGGTACGACGACATCATTTCCTCCGCGCGCAGCCTATCACGAGCGAACCGCTACTCTGCCAGCGCAACGCGTGGATGGGAGCTTTTGACCGCTGGCCGGCCGATCCAGCTCGCGACCTCCTGCGGCCGCGTGAGCTGCGGATAGTGCCCCTGACCGCTCAGGACCTTGAGCTCGACCCCAGGCGGCAGCTTGTCGACGCTTGGTTGGTCGAATTCACCGCTAAGAACACGCACGGAAACCCCCGATGCCACCACACGGCTGAGCTTGTCCAAGGACTGTGCGCGGACGCGGGGGGAACCCGCCCACGCCAGGCCTCGCGCAACGCTACGCCTAACGTGGGGCCGCTGGAGGCTCTCGAAGGTCCCGTCGACCACTTGTTCCGTCTCTCTTGGCCGTTGCTCGTTGAAGAGCTGACGCACGAGCGATCCTCTCCCAGACCAGCGCAACATCGCTTGCACGAGGGGTGGCACTCGCAGCCAGGGGTCCATGCGACCTCCAAGGAACGCCGGAGCAACGAGCAGTACCTCCTTCACTCCGCCCGGATGACGAAGCGCATAGTCTAGCGCAACAGCGCAGCCGAGAGAGTGTCCCACGAGCCGCACGGGGGTGGGTAAGGCGAGATCCTCCAGCCACTCAGAATTTCCATACGCAAATTTATCAGAACTGACACCGGAGCGTCCGAGACCTGGAAGATCGACAACCAAAGCGTCCTGCTGAAGCCGCTGCAGCAGCGGGTCCCAACTGGTGCCATCGAGCGGTAGACCGTGAAGCAAAACCAGATCGCTACTTCGCCCTCCTTCCGCAAGGATCTGTCCGGCGCGGGTGGCGACGAAACGCGGCGCACGAGCACGCCGACGCAAGAAGCGCGTACCCACGAGATAGCCAAGCCACGCGTCGACCAAGCCGTCGAACGCCGGCTGTGAAAAGCCCCACTCGTCCGCCAAGCGATCAGCAGCCGCGGTTGGGTAGCGGTCCTCGGAGAGAAACCCGAGCGACTCAGGTTCCGCCCCGGTCAAACCTCGCGGGAGCGCGCGTACCAAGCCCACCGGCAAGCGGAGCCGAGGAGCCGGGACACCGAGCGTCTTTGCCATCCGCTCCACCAGCTCCGACAGCTTCGGCGCGTCGGGGTGCAACAGCCAGAACTCGCTATTCGCTACACCCCGGTGCAGCGGTAGCTCCGCCATGAACCGCGCGACGTGCTCGACCCCAACCAGAGGCACGAAAGTCCGCTCACTTCCAACCTGCGCGGGCATCTTTCCGCTAAACAACTGGCGCACGACCTCGCCGGCTCCTGTCGTTTGCAGCGTTTCGCCGCTCTCGGTATCCCCGATGACGGAACAAGGATTCACCAGGTTGAGGGCCACGCCGAGCTCACTCGCGCGCTGTCTCAAGCGCGTGTGTTCCTCCATCTTGGAAGCCTCGTAGGCTCCTAGACGCCGGTAGTTCTCCTCCACACTGTGATCGCTCTCGGCGCTCACCCGGTAACCGCTAACCACGAGGTAGCGCCTCAGCCTCGGCAACCGGGACGCTGCCTCAAGGAAACGCAAGCTCGCGTCCACGTTCGCTAATCGAGCATCCGCACGCTCGAGTCCAAACGCGAAGCGCGCCGCGAGGTGATACACATCACGAACCCCGTCCACAGGGAGTCCCTCGAGCGTACCGCAGCCACTTCCCCAGGCTTCGAGTGAAAACTCACCGACACTGAGTCCGTCGGGCTCAACCGAGTGCTCCCCGAGCCATTCAGCGAGCTCGTGTTTCCGGCGCTCCGCATGTCTGACCAGCGCCAGGACACGGCGACCTCGACGTAAGAGCTCGAGTAACAGGAAGCGCCCGATGTGCCCCGTCGCACCGGTGAGGATCACGTCAGGGGTTTGGGGGTGAGGTGTTTCGTTCATGTGCTGGTTCACTCCTGATTCTTGCCGCCTACTTTTCGCAGAATTATTTCCGCAATTTTTACTGAACCGGTCTACATATATTGAGACCGCTCAATTTGCGCCAGAGCCACCTCACGGACGTCTCAGTCAGCCTTCACCAACTCGAGACAGTGCCGCTCCGCCGTCTGCAATGGCTTCAGGCTGCGAGTTGCCCGGGATAGCAGCAAGGCACCTTCCACCAGCGACAAGATGAGGCTCGCCCGGTCCATCGCGCTGCGGCCGAGACTCGGCTCCAAGGCTTTGGCGATCTCCCGCGTCCAGCTCTCATAGGCCCTCGCGCATGCAGCGAGCACCGGCGAGTCCGAACCCGAGAGCTCGAGGCTGACCGTGGAAATCGGGCATCCACAGGCGTAGTTGCTCTCCACCAGTCGCGCTTCGAACAGCTGGAACACCTCACGCACCGCGTGCTCTGAGCGCTTGTACCGGGCGAAAGCGGCGACCAGCGCGTGCTCGATGAGTTCTGCCGTCTGAGAAATAGCAGCCGTAGCGATCTCATCTTTACCGCCTGGAAAATGAAAGTAGAGGGAGCCGCGAGGCGCACCGGCCTTGACCAAGACCGCGTTGATCCCCGTGCCGTGGTACCCCTGAGAGTCCAAGAGCTCCGCGGCCGCCGCGACGATTTGGGCCCGTGTGGCGTCACCCTTCTTCACCCCTCCTTTATGGACCGTTCTACATATTCGTCAAGCCCGAGGTCCAAGCAGCGGGCCAGAACCCCTGCTCCTAAATTCAGCGGAGACCTCACTTTTTGAGTTGTCAGAGCGGAGACCTGTGATAGACATCCGCTCCCACTTCGGGACCGCTTGGGGCGGTAGTTAAGTTGGTTATAACGCCGGCCTGTCACGCCGGAGGCCGCGGGTTCGAGTCCCGTCCGCCCCGCTAATCTGCTCGAGGCCAGCCTTACAGGCTGGCCTTTTTCACATCTGCGTCCCGGTTCTCGGACCTCGCGCATGGCTGCTCCGCAGCCATGTCGGTTTCGAGTCCCGTCCGCCCCGCACCGCGCCGAGGGCGCGGAGACAACGCTGCTGCTCGAGGCCAGCCTACACAGGCTGGCCTTTTCGCGTTGTCAGGCGCGAGCCAAACCGAGCGACGGCTCAGGACGTGTGGCTCACTGGCAGGCACCGTCAAACACGACCAGCGTTCCGGGTGTGACGCTGCAAGCGTCTTGGCAGTCGGGACTCCCGTTGCAAGAACTCAGCCGTAGCTCGGGGGGGCCAGCTGGGCAGGGCAACACCCAGCACTCCGCGGTCTGGCAGGTCGGCTCCATCGAGAGACAGGTAGCGAACGGCTCGCTGCAGGGCTGGCTCTCGTCGCATGGCTCAGCCAGCCCAGGATCGCAGGTGCCGGGGTATTGCTCCCCCACCCCCGCCCAGGCCCGCACGCAGGAGTTCCAGTACGTCAGGCCGTCGCAGCCGCAGCTCGGCTCGAAGCTGCCGTCGCAAGTAGTTTGCAAGGGCTGACAGTTGCCCGCGAGGCTCCCGCAGCCGTCGGGCTCACAGTACATGGAACCCCCACAGCCGCTGCTCGGCGTACAGAACTCTCCGCCAGCGCTGCCACCTTGAGCCCCCGCGTAGCTCCCCGCGTATCCCCCGGTACCAGCGAAGCCGCCACCGCCAACGCCAGTCGCAGCGCTGCCACCAATCGACTGGGGCGCGCCCCCCTGGCCAGCGTAGCTTCCTGCGCCGGCGCTGCCACCGTTTCCTCCGGGCAATGCACCCTCCCCCCCCGATCCTTCGGCGAGGGTGATGGTTTGGGCGCTGCACGCCGACAGTGCGACAGCAAAAGCGAAGAACGTCAGCGCGCTCTGTTGGGTCATCGACTCGCTCCAAACCCGGTGCTCAGAGTCAGCCCTACAGCTGGACGCAGCTCGGCTTCACGCACGACCTGGCGTTCGACTCCATTCTCGTTTATCCCGTAGCTCGCCGGCGAGGCGTCGTAATCCAGCGCCAGCGAGAGCCCAAACGCGAATTGCTCCTGAAACCAGTACTTGGCCAGGAGCTCCCCACGCCAAACCAAATCCCAGTGGGTGCGCGGCTCTTTCGCGGCGTAGCCTGAAGCTGTGGTTCTTACGTCTGCCAGCGACCAGAGCAGGGTCGGTCCGGAGCGTACCTCGAGCTCCCAAGCAGGACTCTCGAAGAGTGAGGCCTTCGCCAGTAGCCACGCTTCCTGTGTTTCTAAATCAAAACTCAGAACGGCAGTGTCGCTCGTCGCATTCTCGTAGTAGCCGAAACCAAGCTGAATCCCCGGCGAGGCCGCCCAATCACGCAACTCCGCGGAGAGCCCAAGGGATACGGCCCGCCGCACAGGCAAATCGGGAGACCACCAGCGCAGGGCCGCTCCCGGTTCCAGCCCCCAGCGAATACCCCGAGCTTGCTCCGAGCGAGGTTCTGGGGAAGGAGGCGGCGCATCCCAAAGCGGACGCCCCGTGTCCATCACTCCGAACGCCTGTTTGCTCGACGCTTCCCCAGGGTCTGGTGCACGCTGTGGCTCTGGTGCTTCCGTCCTTGGGGAGGAAGGAGCCGTCACCTCGGAAAAATCGCCAACAGAGCCGCGGGGCCGCACCGGCTCGAGTCGAGATTCTAGTGCCGTGCGGATTAAAAGAGTGAGCTGTTCGACGAGTAGCTCGCTGCTCTCCGCCTCGAGCTGGCGCTGCTCGAGCACCTGACCGCTCAGTTGATCCCGCACGACCAACGCGGCGCCACCCGTCGGGGAGACGACCACCCACACGTGGGCCGTAGCGCTGCCGTCGCTAGCGGCCACGGCCTGGGGCGCCAGATTGAGCACGAGCGCGATACGTCCTAGGGACTCCCGCAGACTCGCTTCGAGCCCCGGCAGCGACTGCCCCGTGACTTGCACGTCAACCCGGCGAGAGGCGGAGCTTGCGGGTTCGGCCGACGCCTGCCCTGCGACCACCAGCGCGGCGAGCAAAGCCCCTATCACCGTCCGCGATAGGCTCGTCAATCCCCTAGCTCCGAGAGGCGAGCCTTGGCCAGCGCCGTCTTCGGCGATCCGGGAAAGCGTCTCAGCAGTTCCCGCCAGACGGCGCGCTCTGCTGCCGACTTGCCTGCCCGTCGAAGAGCCTGAGCCTCACCGACCAGCGCCGCTTCACTGAGCGGCCCCTCTCCTTTCGATGCCTCACGGAAACTCTTCTCAGCGAGCGTGGTGTGTCCGAGGTCCAACAAGAGGCGCGCTCGAACGGCCCGCGCGGTGCGCGCCTCGGCGCTGTTCGGATACCGCTCAATCAGCCTTTCGTACAGCGTCAGTGCCCGTTGGTAATCTCCGTCGCGGCGCGCGGCTGACGCTTGTGCAAACAGCTGGCTAGCCGTCGCCAAGGGCGTTTGCTGGACACTCGTCGGTGGCGCGGGCGCGGACGAACTCGGTGGCTCGACTTCAACAACCGCTTCACTCGGAGCCGGCGCGGGCCCCTCCGCTGAGCGCCAACGCCTCTTCACCAGCTTACTTGGCGCCGCGCTTGCGGCCGGCGTGACGCTGGCAACTGGAGGCGTGGTCGCGGCGGGGGATGAACGAGTCCATGGGAGCCCACCTCCCAGCGCTGCCGCGCCTCCCGCCAAGAACAAGCCCGCCACCACCACGGCAGCCTTGGGGAAACCGCGCCTGAGGCGTGCCACAGAGCGTGGTGGATGGGAAGAAGCGCGCCGTTCGGCTACTCCAGACGGCGATGGCTCCACCTGTGGGTTGACGCCGTGCTCCGTCTCGAGGCCTGGCCCAAATCTTCCGCGTGGCAATAGTTGTTCATCCAGCAACTCTCGCTCTGCGGCGCACTCGAACGCCAGCTGGCGCTCGATACGGCAAGCAGCGCACTGCTTCAGGTGAGTGCTGAGGTAGAGCCGTTCGTCAGCCGTGAGCGAGCCCTCGCGCTCTCTATCGAGCAGATCCTCAGGGTGAATATCAATCATCCCCCACCCCCAGTTCTGAACGAAGCAGCGGATCCTCTTCGATCCTCCGCCGCAGTGCCTCTTTGGCGAGTCGCATGCGGCTCCGCACCGTGTTTACTGGTGCGTCGGTGATGCTTGCTACCTCCTGCAGGCTGTAGCCCAGCAGCGTACGCAGCGCGAGCGTGTCCGCGAGGTAATCCGGCAGTTCGTCGAGCAACTGGCGCAAGAGCTCCCTCCGGCGGGTTGCTGCCGAGAGTTCACTGGGGCTCGGACTGAGCTCTTGAAGCTCGTCCCCCATCAGGTTCTGCCCATTGCGGGCATCCCGCTGGGATTTGCGCCGACTGGCCAGCGCCAAGCGCAAGGCGATGCGGCTGGCGTAACCTGCAGGATGGCACTCGCCCCGAAACCGCGGGAGTGCCCCAACGAAGGCAATCAGCGCCTGCTGGGTGGCATCTTCCGCATCCGCGTGATTGCGCCCGAGCACCATCAGCGCAGTCCGACGCACTGGGTGGCGGACGAGCTCGAGTAGTTCCGCGAGCGCCGCGGAGTCCCCCGCGCGCGCGGCATCGACAAGATCGGACCAGATGGCTCGTTCACCACACTCGCGTGGATCCGAGCCGAAGCCGGGTTGGGGATTGGGGGGAGACAAGCTGCGTTTCCCGGCGCGCTGAGCTTCCGCGCCTCGGTCACTTGTGCGTTCCGAGGCCCCGAACCGATCAAAAAGCGAGCACTTCCCCGTCAAAGCCACGCTGCTCGGTCACGCTCCCGTTCCGCCAGTTCACGGGAGAAAGCGCTGTTTCGTTGCCTGTCCGCGAAGCCACTAACCCGCCAGAGCTCGATCGCCGTACATTGGGGAGTTCCGATGGCCCCGTTGGCTTTCACTGCTCCGCTGGTGCTTGCTTGCGCACTGCTGCTCACCACCGCCCTGATGACGCTCGCGCGCGGGAGGCTTTGGGCAGACTTGGGCGTGCGCGGCCGGCTCGTCACCGCACTTCTGCTCTTGGCGGGCGCCCTCTGGAGCGGCGCCTATCTGGTGGAGCTTCAGGCGACGACATTGCCGATCATGCTCGTGGCGAAGCGGGTGCGTTACGTCGGGATGCTTGCTTTCCCCGGTTTTTGGTTGGCGCTCACCCTCTGGCGCGCGGGACCGGATACGTGGGTCCGCCAGCGTGGTCTCGCCTACTTCCTGGTGCCAACCCTGGTTTTCGAGGTTCTGCTGTGGCTCAAGCCCGGGCTCTTTTGGACAACTGAGCAGTTGTTGGACGTTGGGCCGTTTCAGCAAGTTGGGCACGAGCCTGGCCCTGCGCTGATCGCCTTCATCGCCTATTGCTACGCGTTGACGGCACTGAACCTCTCCATCTTTTTCCGCGCGGGAGGCGCAGAGCAGCCCGGAGTCGGTGCGCTCACCGCCGCTGGTGTGGCTCCGCTAGTAGGCAACACCCTGGAGGCCCTGGACCTGGCGCCAATTCCCAACCTGAATCTCGAACCGTACGGATTGCTCATCACGGCGCTGGTTGCTGCGCGCACCAATGGTTTCCTACAGTTCGAGCAGCTACGCGATGTCGCGCGTAGCTTGGCGCTCCAGCACATGGCGGACGCCGTCATCTTGATCAGCGGTCCGGGTCGTATTCTGGACGCCAACCACGCCGCTCGGGAGCTCCTGGGGACGGCGGCGCTGCAGAGTGAAGAAGCGCTCCGAAGCGTTTCTCAAGAGTTCGTCGACGCGCTGAACGGAGACCAGGACAACTTCGAGCTGTCGCTCCACGGAAGCATCTTTGAGGTCCGGGTGCAGCGCTTGGACCGCAGCGCCGGGATGCCCGGAGCCCGGCTGATCGTTCTGAGGGACGTAACGACCAAGCGCAAGCTCGATCACCAACTCGCGGAAGCGGAGCGGCTTGCTTCCGTAGGGATTCTTACTGCAGGCGTCGCGCATGAGATCAACAACCCGTTGACCTACGTATACGCCAACCTGAGCAGTTTGAAGGAGGGTGGCGTCGCTCAACCCGAGGCCTCGCAGCTCTTGGAAGAGGCCCTTGACGGAGCTGAACGCATCCGGCGCATCGTGCGGGATCTGCGAACCTTTTCAGCCCAAGAAGAGGAGCACATCGAGGCGGTTGAAGTCATTCCGGCTTTGGAGGCCGCGATCAAGCTCTCCTGGCACGAGATCCGTCATCGAGCGCAGCTCGAGCGAGACTTCACCAAGGTGCCCGCGGTCCGCGGCAACGCGAGGCGTTTGACCCAGGTCTTCGTCAATTTGTTGGTGAACGCGGCCCAAGCCATTGACGACGGGCACGCGTCATCCAACGAAATTCGCATCCGGGTGCGCCGTGAGGGGCGCCAAGTCACGGTGGAAATCAGTGACACCGGGGTTGGGATCCCTGAGGCAATGGCAGCGCAAGTGTTCGAACCGTTCTTCACGACCAAACGTGGTCGCGAGGGCACTGGGCTCGGCCTCCACGTGTGCAAGGGGATCGTTCAGGCGTTCGGCGGTGAAATCGAGTTGGTGAGGAAGGAACACGGAACCTTGGCGCGGGTTCTCCTACGCGCCGAAGGCACCTCCAGCGCGCGAGTCCGGATCTCGCACGCGCCGCCGCAAGCGACGGGCGCGCTCAGGATCCTACTCGTGGACGACGATCCACTGGTTGGTCGCGCGGTCGCTCGAATGCTCCGAGAGCACGACGTCGTGGTAGCCAACAGCGGCAAGCAAGCGCTAGAGCTGGCAGAAACCGCCCCTTTCGACGTGTTGCTGTGTGATGTCATGATGCCGGAGATGACGGGCCCAGATTTGCGCACAGCCCTCGCCGGGCGCGAGAGCCCGTTGGCGGATCGAACGGTCTTCATGACGGGGGGCACATTCACCGACCATAGTCGCGAGGCCCTCGAGGCAAGCGGAGCGCCGGTGCTCGACAAGCCACTCAGCCCCGAACGGCTACGCCAAGTGGTCGCTCGGGTGGCTAAGCTCATTCCGCCGGCGCCCGTGGTGGCAACGCCCACTCATGCAGGCTGAGTCGAGCGCGGGCAGTCGCGCGCACCGCCACAGACCATGGGCGCTGGCCGTCATTGCGGTGTTCAGCGGCGCCCTTTTCATTTTTGCCCCGTGGAAATCTTGGTTGGTTAGCGGGCTAGCGTACTCGCAAAGCCTGGGTGCAGTCGGAGCGCTGTTCTTCATCCTGGGCTATGCGGTTGCGAGCATTTTGCTGTTACCTGGCAGCCTGTTGACTTTGGCCGCTGGCTTCAGCTGGGGTCCGGGTTGGGGAACGCTGGTCGCGTGGACCGCGGCCAACCTCGCCAGCAACGCGAGCTTCCTCGTCGGGCGTTTCTTGGCGCGTGGCTGGGTCGTTGAGCGCACCAAGCAGATGCCACGCTTTGCGGCGATAGACGGGGCGATCGCAGGCTCCGGGCTGCGCCTGGTGCTGTTGCTCCGCCTCTCGCCGCTCGTCCCTTTCAACCTGCTGAACTACGCGTTGAGCGTCACGAAAGTGCGGTTTCGCGACTACGCAGTGGGAGGTGCCGTCGGCATGCTGCCGGGAACGCTGCTCTACGTGTATCTCGGCTGTAGCTTGGAGAGCTTAGGTCAGCTCTTGACGGGCCAACCGCCGGCGACGAGTCCTGCTAAAACCTGGCTGTTTTGGCTCGGTCTCCTGGCAACGGCGCTCTCGGTTGGGCTCGTCACTAGAGCCGCGAGCCGCGAGCTGAAACATGAGTTCCAACACAGCGAGGGTCCCGGCGACTGATGTATTTTCCACACGGACATATCATCGTCTTTGCAAAGGAGCCGCTGCCCGGCCGGGTCAAGACACGACTCTGCCCGCCCCTCGACGCCACTGAAGCAGCCGAGCTCGCCCATGCCGGCCTGCTCGACACGCTTCAGCTCGCCTCGCGCGCGGCCCCGACGACGCTGGTATGGGACGGCCGCGTGGAAGCCGTGCCACCCCTCGATCCCTCACCAGACGTCCTCCCCCAGAGCACGGGCGATTTGGGGATGCGCATGAGCGCAGGGTTCAGCGCCCGCTTTGCGAGCGGGGCCGCTTGGGTAGTCGCGCTGGGAACCGACTCACCCGGACTGCCGGAGTCCGCGTTGCTCGAGGCGTGTGCTGCGCTCCAAGGCGCATCGACTCCAGAGGCCGTGTTCGGCCCGACGAGTGACGGCGGCTACTACCTGCTTGGCCTTTCCACGTGGCAATCAGAGCTGCTAGGCGCGCTGCCGTGGAGTCAGCCAACGACATATCAAGCGACACGGTCCCGCCTCGCGTCGTGGGGCTACGCGTGTCGCGACGTAGCGACCTACTTCGACGTGGATGTCGCGGCGGATCTGCGGCGCTTAGAACTCGCGTGGCGATCGGGCAAACTGGAGGCCCCCGCAACTGCCGCCTGGCTCGAGCGCTGGTTCAGCGCGCACGCCGCGAAGCCGCGGGCCTGACGTGGGAGACAACGATCTCCACGGAGCAAGCGACGCCTTCAGGGGTGCGAACGTCGAGCTCGGATGTCCCAATCAGAGACAGCTGCGCCGGGACCTGGAAACGCGCCTCGCTCAGCAAGCCTCGGGCAGCCTCCTGAGCCGCGCGTTGTGCTCGTTGCCCCGCTGGGCCGAGGCAAGAACCGGGTTCTTGAGCCCATGCCCGGACTCCAAGGACGCCAGCATTCCGCTCCAAGACCGCGCCGTCGTTTGAGTTCACGACCAGCGCCGGGCGTCGCGATACTTCCGAACGCTGCGGCAACCGAAGGTGCCCATTCAGGGCAGGACGCGCGAGGGCGACGCCGCCATCTAGCAACAGCACCGCCAAGGCGAGGCCCCACACACCAATTCCACGAGGCAATCCACGTCGCAGCAAGGCTGTTTCTTGGGGGGAGGGAGCGGTTGAAGACGTCATTGGTATCAAGCGTTGGGTAAGCGCCGCGCGGTGGCTCACCGCCAGCTTCGATCCATCATTGTCCGTCAGCCACCTACACCGGATCCAGTTATTCTGAGGCTCCTCACCACCACGGACTCCCAACCCCTCGATATTACAAAGATAATAAAATCCACATCGACTGCAAACTTTCACCCCGCTTGAGCCTTCCCGCTGAACTGCGCGCGTCCCGGTTGCGGGAATGAGCGCTCAGGGGAACCTTGCCGGACGCTGTCCGCCAGAGAAGGATGCTGTTGAGACTGTGGCGAATCACTCGCGGCCCAGACTGAGCGTCGTCATTCCAACCTTGAACGAGGCCAAGCGACTACCCACATTGCTCGCTCACCTCTCCCGGCTGAACGGGCTGTATGAGGTCGTCGTGAGTGATGGGGCGAGCGAAGACGGGACGCTGGATGTCGCGATGGGCTCCGAGTTTGACGGGCGCCTCACCTTGGTGGAGGGACCGCGTGGGCGCGCTCGACAGCTCAACGCAGGTGCGGCTCAGAGCGGGGGCGAGCTCCTGCTGTTTCTCCATGCGGATACACTGCCTCCCCTCGATACTGCCTATTGGGTGCAGCGCCTGCTTCGGCAGCCCGGGGTGGTGGCTGGAGCGTTCCGCACCTGGCACGTACACGACGCGACGCTGGAGCGCCTCGCGCGTAGCCACCTAGGGCGCACGGACACTCCAGAACCAGGCGGCCCTTGGTGGCTCCACCTCGCAGACATTCGTTCGCGATACACCACCCTGCCCTACGGCGATCAAGGCCTGTTCATCACTCGCGAGCGGTTCGAGCGAGCTGGTGGCTTCCCTGAACAACTTCTAATGGAAGACCTCGAGTTCTCGCTGCGTCTACGCAACCTAGGCCAAATCCGCACGGCACCGAGCTGCATCGTCGTCAGCGGTCGCAGGTTCGAAGCCCACCCACTGCTCGACACCTGCCTGGTCAACACGTTCCCGGCGCTCTACCGGCTCGGCGTACCGGCCAGCCGCCTCGCGAACTGGTATCGCAACACTCGCTGACCTCAGCCCTTCGACGCCCAGTCAGGGCGCACGATGTCCTGAATCCCCGACAGCTCGAGGCCATAGGCATCAAGGCCCACCAACTTCTGGATCGAGTTGGACAAGACCTTCAGCTTGCTCACACCGCAATCTGCGAGGATCTGACAGCCGATACCGAGATCCCGAAACTCCGGCTTCACTTCGCTGGTGCTGCGTTGACGGGGACGAGGGTCCTTTTCCTTCAGTGCGTAGCGCCGCACAGCGTCGAAGCGCCCCATCTCCGACCCGCCCAGATACACCACGACGCCAACTCCGGCCTTGGCGATCGCCTCGAGGGAGCCGTGCAGTTGCCAGCCGCAGTCGCAGTCGCGACCACGGAAGACATCACCGATCAAGCACTCATGCTGCACGCGTACGGGCACTGGCTCCGTCGCCCTTGCGGGGTCACCGTTGATCAACACCAAGTGCTCCGCGCCGTCGACGACACCACGATAGACCCTCAGGCGGAAATCGTCACCGTAGGCACACGGAAAGGGCGTTTCCGTGAGGAGTTCAACCAACTTGTCGCGCTTGAAGCGATAGTCAATGAGGTCGGCGATGCTGCACACCAAGAGGTTGTGCTCCGCGGCAAAGCGCTCGAGATCAGGCAGCCGGGCCATCGTCCCGTCATCGTTCAAGATCTCGCAGATGACTGCGGAGGGACGCAGGCCGGCAAGGCGGGAGAAGTCCACGGAGCCCTCGGTCTGGCCAGTTCGCACCAACACACCACCGGGCCGCGCGCGTAGCGGGAAGACGTGACCGGGAACCACGATGTCCTCGGGCGAGGCGTGGTCGGCGATCGCGACCTGAATCGTGCGAGCGCGGTCTTGAGCGGAAATCCCCGTGGTAACACCGGTTCTAGCTTCGATGCTGACGGTGAACGCCGTCTCGAACGGAGACGAGTTGTTCTCCACCATCATCGGCAGCTCCAGCTTCTTGAGCTGATCGTCCGTCAACGAGAGGCAGATCAGGCCGCGACCGTGCTTGGCCATGAAGTTGATCACCTCAGGTGTGCACTTCTCCGCGGCAATCACCAGATCGCCTTCGTTCTCCCGATCTTCGTCGTCGACCAGGATGATCATTTCGCCACGGGCGATGGCTTCGATGCCGGCTTCTACGCTTGAAAGGGCCATGAGTCGCGGGAGCCTACTTTCCAGGCTCCCCTTCGACAATCAATCCCTCTGCAGAACCCGTCTGCAGCCCTGCAGCGCCTAGAGCTGTTCGTAGATCTCGGCGGTACTCCCAGCTGGGCCGTCGGGCGCGGGGTTGAGATTCACCCCGTCCTGCGTCCCACCGTGGCCGCCGATACCACCCGAACCGACGCTGAAGCTGCAGCTGTTGGTCTCCGCAGGTTTCATCCCCTTGTAGACCAAGCCGTATGAAGGCCCTCCCGACCCTCCGGATCCAGAGCCACCGCCGCCGCCATCACCACCGACGCCACCGCGGCCGCCCTTCCCAGAGCCGCCCGCGGCCGCTCCGCCCGACGCTCCGTCACCCCCGGGACCGCCGTTGCCGCCGTTTCCGCCTCTACCCCCGGCGCCACCCTCGCCCGACTCGAACGCGCAGTCGGTGACGGTAACACCGCTCTCCCAGACGAGTAGTGCGACCGATGAGTGACCGCCGCCGCCAGCCGCTCCCAGCCCTCCACCGCAGCCGCCCATGCCACCAGCACCGCCACCGGCGCCTCCGCAGGTGCTTGCAGCGTTCTTGAACGCACCCCCGCCGCCGCCGCCACCCTGGCCAACGACACCGTTGGTGCCTGGATTGCCATTGGCGGGGTCGTAGCCGTCCTGATGGAAGAGACCAACGGCTTCGGCTACCGAGCCCACGTTGCCGTCGGAGCCCTTGGCTCCGTCGGTCCCGGTGACACCATTTACAGAGGAAAGCGTGCCGGCCAGTCCGCCGTTTGCGTTTCCGCTCGGTAAACCAGCGATCCCATTCTCAGGTCCAAAGTCGAAGTCCGCATCTCCACCGGGTCCGCCCGTCGAACCACAGCTACTGGGCCCCGACCAGCGGCCACCACGCCTTACTCCAGGACTCGAACAGGTTCCGTCCTCGCCTTTCTGGCTGTCCGCAACCGCTGTCCCAGGATCACCCACCGAGCCGTCGGTCCCGTCGTCGCCATCGGCACCCTTGCCCGCGATGAACTTCACGCGCTTGAACAGGACTCCGTCACTGTCCCTCACCAGCGCGCCGATGCTCGAGTTCAGCGTTTGATCAACCGCGCGGAAACTGAAGTCCTCGATACGCAGGCCGCCTTTGACCCCGTTGACATACAAGGCAGCGTAGTTCCCGACCACCTCCGTCGGCTTGCTCACATCATAAGCCCAGGTGTCGCAGTCGAGCCCGCCGTAGAGCTGACTCCCACTCAAGCTATCATCGATGGCGAGCAAGTTACCATTTGGGACGAACTCACCCTCACTGCTGCAGGCGTAAACCCGTTTCCCCGAGGAATAGGCAGCGATGAGCGCCGCCTCTAGCGTGGCGTAGGGAGCGCTGCGAGAGCCATCGCCCGTCGTGTCGTCGCCCTTCGGGGATACGAAGACACCGTAGTCCTCGGTGACGACGCAGCTGTCATCCGATGGAGAAGCGGCGCCGTTGCAGCTTCCGCCCGTACCACCAGCACTGGCCGCGCCAGCCGAGCCCGCTGCACCCCCGGTGCCCGCAGCGCCCGCGACACCGCCGCTTCCAGCGATCCCCCCTGTGCCTGCGGAGCCAGCCATCCCGCCCGCGCCGCCTGTCTCCTCAGCGGAGGTGAACTCCGCGGTGCAGGCCGAGGCGAGTCCGAGCAACCCCAGGCCAGAAGTGAGCAAAGCAAGTCGAAGCATCCTCATGGTCACCTCATCATGCTGCGCCAAAGTAGGCAGCACGTTCAATCGCCCAAAGCGATAAGCCATGCGTGGACGGAGCGAACAGACCTCGCCCACGCAGTACCCTCACCCCCTTGGAATACGCTAGGTACGCCGCACGCGCCAATTGTTCGCTGCTGCTCACACTCCATCCAGCGTGCTGACTTATGCAAGGGGCATCGAGTGAGTGCCCGACTTCCCTACATTCACGGACACCGGAATGCCACGCTGCACGGGTGGAGGAACCGCGTGCCACTCCCCCGCTAACAGCACGGCTGCGACACGTTGGCCGACCCAAGCTGCGGTGGGAGAGTCGAAACGCAGACCGCGTCGCGCCGATAGCGGCGGTCGCGGCGGTCACCAGGAAGATCTCGATGTGGGGCATCTTGGGAATCGTGCCAACGAGTGCATGCCGTCGCATCAGCACGCATAACCTCCCGATCAGCTACGGTCGATCGCCCGATCCTCTTCCTGAAGTTTCACGCTCGCATCTCCCGCGCGTGAACTTTGCATAGCAGTTATACCTCTACACCCGACGCGAGCGCTTTTCCGTGCGAAAGCGGCGGCGGCGCAAGGGCAGTAGTAGGAGGCCAAGCGCGGCGAGCCAGGCGCCCCGGGTTCCTCCCGAGCCGGCAGCTCGACACCCGCAGCCCGAGTCGCTCTCCGTCGTGTCGCCGCGACCGACTAGGGCGCCACCGCTGCTGCTGCTCGTGCCAGCCGTCGCCCCCGTTCCACCGACGTTGCCGGATCCTCCGAACGACGTGCCACCGATGCCAATTGGACCGCTGCCTCCGGTGCTCGAACTACCCCCGGTCCCGCCGCTGGCATTCTCATCGGGAATGCAGCTCCCAGCCTCGCACTTCTGACCCGCGGGGCACTGTGCTCCATCACAGTCGTCCAAGCAGTTTCCGTCGACACAGTGGGTGCCAGCATCGCAGGTCACGGTCTCGCAGGCGCTCTGGACACAAGCAGACGTCACCTGACTGCAGGCTTGGCCTGCTCCGCACCCCGTGCAACCGCAGCCGAGCACGCATACACCAACGCTAGGATCACAGTAGTAATCGCTCTCACACGTCACGCCGTCGCAGGGGTCGACGCACGCGCCCTGCCTGCAAGTCTTTCCGTGCGGACATGTAACCCCATCGCACGGCGCCTTGCATTCGCCCTGCACGCAGACCTTGCCCGCATCGCAGGTCTTGCCAACGCAAGCGGTGTCCACGCAGAGGTCGTTCTCACACTGGTAGCCCACGGGGCACTTGAACTCACCACCGCTGCACGACGGGCGGCACACACCGCGATCGCAAACCAGCCCTGGGTCGCACAAGTCGCCTTCATCCGTCTCACCATTGCAGTCGTCGTCGATCGCGTTGCACTTCTCTGGAGTGGGCTGCTCGTTCTGCAAGCACTGCACGCTCCCGCCAACACACTGGGTGGTGCCGAAGGCGCACTTGCCAATGCCACCGGTCTCGCAGGGCTGTCCACCTCCAGAGCAGCGGATCCCCTCCACGCGCATCAGCAGATCTTCGAAGTCGTTGTCTCCCCCGGAGAACAGGTCCTCCCAGCCGAAGTAGAAGGCGGGCTGTAGGTCCGCCCGGGTGGTGTTCATGATCAACAGGTGGATCCAGTTGTTTGGGTTCCCCGGGACGTTGTCCTGGTTGTAGCGATCTTCGGAATAGTAGAAGTAGCCAATCGTCCCCGAGACGTCGGCCCAGTTGGCGCAGTTGCCAGGCTTGCCCTGAGTCGTCGCCTGAAAGAAGCCGATTTCACCGCCGAGGTAGCGACTGTCAGCTCGCACATCGAGCGTCTTCACCGTGCCGACGCCGTCGTTGCAGGTGATGAACTCGTACAGCTCTTGAGGTGACGGCTTGGTACCCGTCACGTTGTACCAACCGAAGGAGTTGAGCTGACCCGCGCCACGCCCGATCACGGTGAACGTCAGCGAGCACTGGGGAGTGAACGTCTGCGGGGTGATCGCTGCATCAGTCAGCGGGTTGATCGTTTCCCCCTCAGCGTTGAGGAAGGTGACCAAGTTGTTTCCGGCCGGAACCACCGTGCCATCCGGCTGCTGCAGAGCAAATGCGCTTGAAGCGCACAGCAGCGCTCCCAACGTGAAGGTCGATGCGAGCAAGCGGGCCGAGGAGGAGAGTGCCATCCTCCCTAGGGTACCGGGCGACCGACTCGGAACCAACACGCATTCCAGTCCCACAGCTGGCTGGCGTCCGCAGTGTAGAGGCCAACTGGTTGGTCCGGCCCGCTGCGCCGCGTCAGTCCTTTGCCCCCAACAACGGCGCGCGCCACTCCGAGTCAGGATAGAACTGCCGCGGTCAGCCGCTTGAACCGCGGGCTCCTCCATTCCACCAACCCCACAACGAAGCGAGGCCCGCTTCAGACGAAGCAGGCCTCGGGGAGTGGGCGGACACGGGCTCGAACCGTGGACATCAAGCTTGTAAGGCTAGCGCTCTACCAACTGAGCTATCCGCCCGCGCGTCATCGCGGGGCGAGCTTGTAGCATGCCAATGCCACCTGCCCAACCCCGAAACCAGCCGCGCGCCCACTAGGTCAGCTGACCCGCTCCCGCCGAAAGCCTTGATCGAGCAGCTGCCGCGCCTCCTCGGCTTGAGCCGATTCCACGAACAGGGGCATCGGTAGGTACGGACCAAACGCGTGAAACAAGCTCCTCAGGTGTACGCCACGCACGAACGCCGGGACCCCCGCCGCTGCGAGCTCCTCCACCGCGGCGTCGGCTGCGTAGACCCGCTGAAACCAACGTATCCGCACGGTGAGTCCCAGTGACGTAGCGCGGAGCTCGAGTAGCACGTCTAGCTCAACGGGAGTGCAACCACCCAGCGAGCGACGTCGGCGAACGAATCCTGCCCAAACTGATCGCGAGTCTCGGCCACGGGCTCGTCCCCTCACCCCCCGCTCGATCAGGGGGGGAGGCAGCTTCGGGTGATTTGGGCGCGGGGAAGACGTCCTCGTGCACAGCCCGGAGAGTCTACCTAGGCGCGGCCGACCTTGTTCCGTTGATGAACTGCACCCATGATCCGCACGGTTCTAGGAGCGGCACCGTTCCCGGGCGGGCGCAAGCCACCGCCCAGTGCTTCAAGCGGCGCCGGGTTGTTCCCCGGGGGTATTTCCGCTCGGAACGCGACGGACGGCACCGCCTTCCTCCGAGATGAACTCACCCTGGCGATACTCCATGACCAGCTTGCGAGGGCCGAACATGCCCTGCGGGTCGTCGAGCAGGAGCGCCTCACGGAGCACGTCGTCCATGTGGTCGACGAGCACCAAGCGCATTTGCTTGAGCACGCGCCGCGGCACATCACGCAGATCCTTGCGGTTCTCCTTGGGGAGCAGCACCGTGTCGATGCCGTTGCGATGCGCGGCGAGCAGCTTCTCGCGCAGCCCGCCGATGGGCATCACGCGACCTCGCAGGGTGATCTCTCCAGTCATCGCGACGTTGGAGCGCACGGGGATGCGCGTGAGCGCGCTGGCGATGCTGGTGGCCATGGTGACGCCGGCGCTCGGTCCGTCCTTCTGGACAAACTCCGGGAAGTGCACGTGGATGTCGACCTTCTGGTAGAAATCCGTCTCGACCCCGAGGGTTCCCGCGCGGCTGCGGATGTAGCTCATGGCAGCCTGAGCGCTCTCTTCCATGCCCTTCTCGAGCAGGCCGGTGATGACCAGCTTGCCCTTGCCGGGCACCACGGAGACTTCGCAGTCGAGGATGTCTCCGCCGTACGAAGACACGCTCAGGCCATGGGTGAGGCCAATCTCGTCGTGCTCTTCCTTCTTGCCCAAGCGATACTTCGGGACGCCCAAGAACTTGGGGATCTCAGCGGCTTCCACGCGGAAAGCTTGGTCACGGCCTTCCTTGACCACCTTCAAGGCAACCTTGCGACAGACACCGCCGAGCTCGCGCTCGAGGTTACGTACGCCCGCTTCCTTGGTGTAGTGATGAATCACCGTGCGGATCGCCGGCTCGCCGATCGTGAAGTCCACATCCTCCAGCCCGCACTCCTTCTGCTGACGGGGGATCAGGTACTTCTTCGCGATGTTCAGCTTCTCGTACTCCGTGTAGCCGCTGAGTTCGATGATCTCCATGCGGTCGCGGAGCGGGATCGGAATGCCGCTCAACGTGTTCGCCGTGGTGATGAACATCACGTCCGACAGATCGTAGTCGAGGTCGAGATAGTGATCGTTGAAAGTGGAGTTCTGCTCAGGGTCGAGCACCTCGAGCAAAGCCGCCGCCGGATCCCCACGGAAATCCGTACTCATCTTGTCGATCTCGTCGAGCAAGAAGACGGGGTTATTCGAGGCGACCTTCTTCAGGTTCTGGATGATCTTGCCGGGCAACGCGCCGATATACGTTCGGCGGTGACCGCGGATTTCCGCCTCATCGCGCACACCGCCCAGGGATAGGCGCACGAACTTACGGCCTGTCGAGCGCGCGATGCTGCGGGCCAAGCTGGTCTTACCCACGCCGGGTGGTCCAACGAAGCACAGGATCGGGCCCTTGAGTTGCTGGGTCAGCGCCTGCACCGCGAGGTACTCGATGATGCGCTCCTTGCACTTCTTCAGGCCGTAGTGGTCCTCGTCGAGGATGCTCTCAGCCTCGGCGACGTCGTAGCGCTCCTCGGTCTTTTCGTCCCAGGGCAGCGCCAGAACCCAGTCGATGTAATTGCGAACGACGGTCGCCTCAGCGCTGGTGGGGTGCATCATGCGGAGCTTCTTCAGCTCCTTTTGCACCTTGCCCTTGGCTTCTTCGGAGAGCTTCTTCTTCTTGAGCTTCTCTTCGATCTCCGCGAGCTCGCTCTTGAACTCGTCACGCTCACCGCCACCCAGCTCCTTCTGGATGGCCTGCATCTGCTCGTTTAGGTAGTACTCCTTCTGCGTCTTCTCCATCTGCTTCTTGACGCGGGAGCGGATCTTCTTCTCGACCTGCAGGATCTCGATTTCAGCCTGCATCAGCTCGTAGAGGCGCTCGAGGCGGCTCTTTGCATCGAGCATCTCGAGCAGGCTCTGACGATCAGCGAGCTTGATCGTGGGCAGGTTGGCAGCGATGGTGTCCGAGAGCTTTCCGGGCTCGTCGATGCTCTGGACGCTCATCAACACTTCAGGCTGAACCTTCTTGTTCAGCTTCACGTAGACCTCGAACGTGCTCTGCACGCTGCGGATCAACGCCTCGACCTCGACGTCCGCCGACACGTTCTCGACCAGCTCTTCCGCGTCGACGACGAAGTAGTTCCGAGTCTCGACGTAGCGCTTGATGCGGGCCCGGCGGCGACCTTCGACCAGCACCTTGACCGTTCCGTCCGCCAGGCGCAGGAGCTGCACCACGATGCCGATGGTGCCGACCGTGTAGATGTCGTCAGGGGTGGGATCGTTCGTCTTCGCGTTCTTCTGGGCGGCGAGGAAGATCTCCTTCTCGCGGCTCATGGCGTCGTCGAGCGCCGCGATGCTCTTCTCTCGCCCAACGAAGAGCTGAGACACCATGTGAGGGAAAACGATGATGTCCCTCAATGGGAGCGCTGGAAGGGGTCGGCGAGCTCCAGCGGGGTCTTTGTCGTTCTTGAAAAACATGCAGGCCCTGGCGAGTGAAAGTTGGGCGGAGCGAAGTTGCGCTCCCATTGAGGGTCAGTCTTGGTGGCTCAAGACGCGCTGGGCGCCCATCTGGCGCCCAGCAAAACGATACCGTGAGGAAACGATGAACTCAGGCGAGTTCGGCTTCCTTCTCATAGACAATCAGCGGGGTGTCCTTCTTGGTGATCACGTCTTCGTTGATCACCACTTCCTTGACCCCCTTCTTCGAGGGGATCTCGTACATGATCTCCAGCATCGACTCCTCGATGATGGCGCGCAAGCCACGTGCGCCGCTCTCACGCTCGATGGCACGCTTCGCTACGGCGGTCAGCGCCGCCGCTGTGAAGGTGCACTTCACGCCGTCCATGTCGAACAGGCGCTGGTACTGTTTCACCAGGCTGTTCTTGGGCTTGGTGAGGATGTCCACCAGCGCGTCTTCGGTCAGCTCGTGCAGGGTGGCAATCACCGGCAAGCGGCCGATGAACTCGGGGATCAGACCAAACTTGAGGAGATCCTCTGGCTGGACGGACTCGAGCAACTGTCCCAAGCGGAGCTCGTTCTTGCTCTTGATTTCCGCACCGAAACCCAGGCGGCTCTGGCCCAAGCGTCGCTGGATGATTTGGTCGAGTCCAACGAACGCCCCACCACAGATGAACAGGATGTTCGTGGTGTCGATCTGCAGGAAGTCCTGCTGCGGGTGCTTGCGGCCGCCCTTCGGCGGGACGTTTGCTACCGTGCCTTCGATGATCTTGAGCAGCGCCTGCTGCACGCCTTCTCCGGAGACATCGCGAGTGATCGAGGGGTTGTCGCTCTTACGGCTGATCTTGTCGATCTCGTCGATGTAGACGATGCCGCGTTGTGCGCGTTCGACGTCATGGTCAGCGTTCTGCAACAGCTGAACGATGATGTTCTCGACGTCTTCACCGACGTAGCCGGCTTCCGTCAGCGTCGTGGCGTCCGCGATCGCGAACGGGACCTTCAAGATTTTGGCTAGGGTCTGCGCAAGCAGTGTCTTTCCGCTGCCGGTCGGCCCGAGCAACATGATGTTGCTCTTCGAGAGCTCGATATCGTCTGCGGAAACTTTAGAGTCGATGCGCTTGTAGTGGTTGTAGACCGCTACCGAGAGGATCTTCTTCGCGCGCATCTGACCGATCACGTACTCGTCGAGGATCGATTTGATCTCTTCGGGCTTCGGGATCGGATCGGAACCATCGCTGGGCTCCTCCTTCTCGACCTCTTCCGCGATGATGTCATTGCACAGCGCGATGCACTCATCGCAGATGTACACGGTCGGCCCCGCGATGAGCTTCTTCACTTCCTTCTGGGACTTGCCGCAGAAGGAGCAGCACAGGTTGCCGTTTGAGTCGTCTCGCCGTCGCTCCACTGGTTTCTCTCGATGCTTAGGTGTCTTGCCTATGTTCTACCTCGGACGCCCTTCAGAGCGAGGCCGTGGCGTGCGTTTTTCGCCCCTTGGTTCGGGACGAGGTGCCCCCCGAGAGGGCGCTAGGTTTGGATGCTGTTGCGATCTCCACTCACTGGGTCAGACCCGATTCTAGAGAGCTTAGAAACAACCTGGGATTGATTGTGTAACTCCCGCCGAGTCTCAGGAAGGGTAGAGCCGGCGGCCTACCGTAGCAAGCTAACGGCGCGGGCCTTCGGACACGTAAGTGCCCCCTCGCCATGCGACATTCAGCGCCACGTTTCTCATACCGGACGGCGCAGCCCAATCCCGAACCAAATCGCCGCGTTTCCTCCCTGCTTTGCCCCACTGGCCGAGGCGCTTCGGTTCGCTCAAGGAACACTCTCAAGAGCGGCGCCCAAGCTCACGGAAACGCGAGCTAAACCGGTTCGCGCGGGCGCGCTCCCACTGCGACCGATGCCACAAACCGAGACGCGGATGACCCCGAGTGGTGTCATCCGCGTCGTCCAGCGGGACCTCGAACGCCGGACACGCCGGGCGCTCTCAGGCTGCCGCTCACTTCTTGGTCGTGGAATCGAAAATCTCGTCGATGATCCCGTATTCCTTGGCTTGGGCCGGGCTCATGTAGAAGTCGCGGTCGATGTCCTTGTGGATCTGCTCCTTGTCCTTGCCAGTGGCCTCGACCAGGATGTTCACCACCACGTCCTTGGCGTGACGGATCTCCCGCGCCTGGATCTCGATGTCCGTGGCCTGACCACGAGCGCCGCCCAGAGGCTGGTGGATCATGATGCGCGCGTTGGGCAATGCGTAGCGGCGCCCCTTCTCTCCCGCACACAGCAGCAGCGCTCCCATGCTTGCCGCCTGCCCGATGCAGATGGTGCTCACGGGGCAACGGACGTACTGCATGGTGTCGTACATCGCGAGGCCGGCGGTCACCACACCACCCGGCGAGTTGATGTAGAGCTGGATATCCTTGTCAGGATCCTCGCTCTCGAGGAACAGGAACTGCGCGATCACGATGTTCGCCACATCGTCGTCGATGCCGCTGCCGATGAACACGATGCGGTCCTTCAGCAGGCGGCTGAAGATGTCCCACGTGCGCTCGCCGCGGTGAGTGGTCTCCACTACGTGCGGGTAAATCACGCCCGCACGAGTGCGCTCCAAGTGGTCCCCTGAACGCTCGAGTACATCGAGAGCTTGGGCCCGAGTCTCCGGTCGCTTGATCATCCCACCTCTTCTAGTGTCGCTAACGTCCCGAGTCCATCGAGGCGAGCAGAATTTGGTCCGCTCGCACCGCTGGCCGGATCGGCGCCTCGCGGGCGCGTTCATGCTTCGCGCCTATGCCTTGGCGCGCGCAGTTTCTACGGACGGTGATGCGGCGTGGTTCAGGACGACGCATACCCACGACGCTCTTTTTTTCGCTCGGCGGGGATTGCCAGGCGCCAGATGGAGTTCGGCGCCGGTTGGTTTCACCGACCGGCGCCGTTTAGGACGCTCACTCGTCTTCGATCTTGGCCTTGGCCTCGATCAGGTCGAGCACCTTGTTCTCCAGGATCATTCCGATCAGCATCTCGCGCTTCTGCGCCTCGCGGTACTCCGCGCGCAGCTTCGCGACGTTCTTCCCGGTCTGCTCGGCGAGCTCCTTCAAGCCCTCCTCGATCTCGGGGTCGCCGATCTTGATCTCTTCCTTCTTCGCGATGGCTGCCATCAGCAGGCCGGCGCGAACCTTCACTTCACTGTCGACGGCGATACGCGCGCGCAGTTCCTCGTTCAGCTGGTTTCCACGCTGCCCCTGCATCCACGCCTGCTGCAGGATCTCGCGCTCCGTGAGCTGAGACTGACGCTCCACCAGGGACGGCGGCACTGGAACGGGGTTCTTGTTGCAGAGTTCAGCGACCAAGCGCTCCGCGAGCTTGTTCTCGGCCTCTTCCTCGGCCTTCTTTTCAAGCTGCTCACGGACGTTCTTCTTCAGATCGTCCAGGCTGGCGAACGCCTCGTCCACGTCCTTCGCGAACTCGTCGTCCAGGGTCGGAAGCACGCGCTCCTTGAGCTCCTTGAGGGTGAGCTTGAAGGTCGCTTGCTTGCCAGCGAGCTGCTTGTGCGGATGACCCGCAGGCATGTCGAGGGTGGCCTCGGCGGTCTCCCCAACCTGCTTGCCAATCAGAGCTTCCTCGATCTCCGCGAACACCGCCTTCGAACCGAGCTCGATGGGCAGATCCGTCGCGCCGGCATCTTCGACCACGGCACCTCCGACGGACACCTCGAAGTCGACCGTCGCGAAATCACCTTCCTTCGAAGCGCGCGCGTCTTTCGGGGGCTCCAAGGTGCTGTGCGCCTTGCGCAGCGCCTCGAGCTCCTCGTTCAGGGCTTCGTCACTGACGGCCTTGCTCGGGCGCTTGGCCTCGAGGCCTTCGTACTCCACGCTCTCGATCTCGGGCACCACCTCGAAGCGGGCCTTGTAAGAGAACGGCGCGCCCTGCTTGAGCTCCGCGGGCTCGATCGCCGGGTTGTTCACCGGCTGAACCTGCTGCTCGCTCACGACCTTGGGGAAGCTCTCGTCTACCAGCTTCTGAGCGACATCGGCGGCTACGCGCGGCCCGAACATCCGCTGCAACACCTGACGCGGTGCCTTGCCTTTGCGGAAGCCCTTGATGCGCGCCGATTTCGACAGCGCCGTGTAGGCCTTGTTCAGTTCGTCTTGGACACGTCCGGACTCGATCTCGACATCGAACTCGACCAGGACTGGGCTCAGCTTTTGTACGTTGACCTGCATTGGAAGGAGAGCGGCTCTGCCATGCAAGCCACCATAGGTCAACCTAAACCGGCCCGGCTGCCGCGCTTGCGCCCGCGACGCCCGATGGCGTGCCTCTCCCCCAACCCCACTCGAGTTAGAACCGGCAGGAAAAAAGCCGGATTCGCGATCGCTGCGCGACGCTCGAGTGGCCTGGTCTGGAGCCCCATGTGCGCCGCGCAGCAGCCGCATCCAGCCCCGAGGGAGCGAAGTGAAAGCTCAGCGCAGCTGATTTCGCGCGCCTCGCGTGACGATCGGGCGAGCGCAGCACACGCTGGCTCGCGCCTGCACCACCATACCGCGCGGAACTAGCGCCGTGGTGGACGACTTGGACCACAAAAAAGAAGAGCCCCCTGCGGGAGGCAGTTCCGCAGGGGGCGAGGTCCCGGGAGGGACATCGAAGAGCGAATGAAATCGCTCCTCGTAAGCTATTCGTCGTCTTCGTCGTCGTCCTCGTACTCCGCAGAGTCGAGCATCGCTTCGAAGGGGTCGTGATCGAAGTCGATCTCTTGGCGGTTGGGATCTTCCACGTCATCGATAGACCACGTGGGCCTCAAGTTGCTGTGGATCTCCTCGCGCGAAAAGTCATCGAAGCTTCGGTAAGACGGTCGGGGGGCCATCGGTCCTCCTGGCAGGGTTGGTTCACTCCGAGCGGCGGAGCGGGTTCGTTGGAGCTACGGGCGTTTGAGAGAAGGAGCGCTCGGACCGCCGGGACGATCGGAGCTCGGTGACCATGGAGACCAGGCGGGCGGGGCCACTGGGGCTCTCGGGGCACCAAAAGTGCTGCTGCAGGATGCGTTCAGCGGCGACTTGGCCGGGGCCGTCCAGATCGGCGAAGAAGTGAGATTTCACGTGTTTTCGCGGTCGATTCAGGGGGAGCCTCGTGCGCTGTGTGATCAACTTAACCACTTGCACCTACATCTGCGCACAGAGTAGGACAGGACCCCAGGCCGACCAAGAAAACGAGAGTCGCGACGTGAATTTCGATAAGAGTTCCCCCCTGCCCTGCTTAGGGTGGGCGCCGCGACGCATCGCCGTGTAGAAGGCGGCTGCGCCCTCCGCCGCAGCTCGCGCGAGAGCGCAAGTCGCTCAGTACGTACGGATCGAATGGCTCCTCCTCACATCATCGCGATCGCCAACCAGAAGGGTGGCGTCGGCAAGACCACGACGGCAGTGAACCTCGCCGCGAGCCTCGCGGCCGCCGAGCGCCCCACCCTGCTCGTCGATCTGGATCCGCAGGCAAACGCGTCGAGCGGCGTAGGGGTGCACCGCGGCGACGTGGAACTGACGGTCTACGATGCGTTGATCGGCGCCGCGCCCCTCGAGCAGGTGATGCGCGACACGCCCATCGAGCAGCTCAAGGTCGTGCCCTCGAGCAGCGACTTGGTTGGCGTCGAGTACGAGCTACTGGATGAGCATCGCGGAACGCATTTGCGCCGCGTGCTCGAGTCCGAGGCGGCGCAGCGCTTCGACTTCGTGGTGCTCGACTCACCACCGAGCCTGGGCGTCCTGACGATGAACGCGCTCGCCGCTGCTCACCGCGTGATCGTGCCGCTGCAGCCCGAGTACTACGCCCTCGAAGGCATCACTGCGCTGATGGGCACCATCGACCGCATCAAGGAGACGCTGAATCCGAACCTCGATATCGAGGGCATCGTGATCACGATGTGGGATCCGCGTAACAAGCTCGCGCACGAAGTCGCCGATCAAGTGCGCCGCCACTACCGCGTGTTCGAGTCGATCATCCCCCGCAACGTCCGCCTCAGCGAGGCACCGTCCCACGGCCTCCCGGCACTGCTCTATGACGTCAGCTGCAAGGGCGCCCAAGGCTACTTGAGCCTCGCGCGCGAGGTCATCGAGGCGCACGCATGACCACCAAGCGACCGACCCGGGGGCTCGGACGCGGACTCGACGCGCTGCTCCCCACCAAGCCTCCTGTCCGCACGGAAACGGCCGCGCCGGGTGCGCCGCCTCCAGCGAGCTACGGCGATAACAACGTCTTCAAGTGCCCGATCGACAAGCTGATCCCGCAGAAGGGTCAGCCCCGTCAGCACATCAACCAAGCGGCCCTGGAGGAGCTGGCTCAATCGATCCGCGAGCACGGCTTGATCGAGCCGCTGGTCGCGCGGCGCCTGCAAAACAGCGACAAGCTCGAGCTGATCGCCGGTGAGCGGCGCTGGCGGGCGTCACAGCTGGCGGGCCTCAGAGAAGTGCTCGTCGTGGTGCGCGAGGTCAGCGCGGCGAGCGCCTTCGAGCTCGCATTGATCGAGAACATCCAGCGCGCAGATCTCGATCCCATCGAGTTCGCCGAGGCCCTGGACCGATTGCTCAAGGAGCACAGCTACACCCAGGAGACGCTGGCAACTCGAGTCGGCAAGGACCGCTCCACCATCGCCAACGCCCTGCGCCTGCTCAAGCTGCCGAGCCACGTGCGCTCGATGGTGATCAACGGTGAGCTCAGCGAGGGTCACGGCCGCGCGCTGCTCGGCGCTCCGGATGAACTCACGATGACCCACCTCGCGGACAAAGCCGCGCGAGGCCGCCTGAGCGTGCGCCAAACCGAGCAGCTCGTGCGCGCCGCCAAGCAGAAGGCCGCAGACAAGAAGCCGGGAGCCAAGGGCAAGACCGCCAGCGTGCGCGACCTCGAAATGCGCCTCACCCGCCGCCTCGGCACCAAATGCGAGGTCAGCGACCGCGAAGGCAAAGGTGAGGTCAAAATCAAGTACGCGAGCCTCGACGAGCTCGATCGCCTGTTAGAAATCCTGCTCTAGGACTGCGCTTGCCCAGCGTAGCAGGAGCGGCACCCAGGTTTGGGGGTGAGGCGCACTGAAGTGCGCCGGGAACTGACCGTAGACCCGCTGTGTGAGTTCCTCAGTTCCGAGCGCAAGGATCGACGACGCAGCGCAAAAACCAGGCGGCGACGAAGTGCGCTTTGTGGAACCAAAGCACCGGGGACTGCGCGCCCTGGCCGCCGCGTGCGTAGTGGTCAGCTTGCTTGGAGTGGGCGCCGCGCGGGACGGCGCCAAGCGGGCGGACCAGCTCAAGTGTTGGGGGACGTTGCGCAACACCGCCCGCGGCGACGCATGGGCGTGCGAGGCACAGGCGGAGCGCTGGCTCGGTCTCTCCTCGGTGCTGCCCTGGACTCGCGGCGCTGCGCAGCAGACCCGCAGCGACCTTCGTATCCGCGCGGCAGAGCTCGAGCTCTTCGTCGCTACCCGTGGGCAGCCCTCACGGGAGCGGCGCACCGTCGCCGCTACGCGCCTGCTCGAGCGCAGCCCCGAGCTGACGTCAGCGGTGAGCGCGGCGTTGCAGAGCGGCGCGTACCCCCAGCTGGTGGCGTTCGCGAGTTCACGCGCTGGGGATCTCGATGCGATGGGCCGCGACATGGCTTTGAACGCAGCGTTGCTCGAGGTGAATGCAGCAGCGATGAAGCGCCTCCTGGCGTCGGCACCGGGCAGTGAGTTACCTGCCGAACCCAAGCGCAGCGTGGCGCTTGCCTGCGCGCTGCTCCCAGAAACGCAGCGTCCGCCGTGGCTCGACAGCCTGAACACCGCAGAACCCGCGCTGCGTGGGGCGTGTGGCGGCGTCCCTCACCCCCAAACTCCTGGGCGGGAACTGCCGGCTGACGAGCGCCTGGCGGAGCTGACTCGGCACCTCAGCGAGCTTTCACCGAAGCTGCCGATGCCCAAGCGTTCGGCGTTGGCCCTGGACATCGTGGCCCCGCGCTCGACCCACCCCGAGCTGACGCGACTCGAGCCGCCACGCTGGTACTCCCCGAGCGACGTCCTCAAGCCACTCCCAGTCGCCGTCAGCAGCGACGCTCTGGATTCGGCTGCCACGCAGCTCGATGTGCTGCTCGAAGGGGGCGCTGACCGGCAACTCGAGGGCGGAGAAGCTACGGACCCCAGCGGGAAGCTTTTCCCTAAAGAAACCCTCGAGCGCGCACGACTAGCGCTTCGACTATTCGCGTTCGCGCTCTCGCTGCGAGAAGGCAAACTGGACGTCGCCCGCGCTCAGCTCGAGCTCGCCGCCGGTCACCCGACGAGCGGTTTCGAACTGAGTCTGGCTGCAGCGCACCTTGCCCTGCGTGAACCACGAGCAGCGCTGCGCCTGAACCGACGCCATCGAGAGGCTTTCGGCGCGAGCTCGAGCCTCGAGGAGAGCGCGCAGCGGAGCCTGCAACAGGCCTACGCCGAGAACGAGCTCGGCGACCGCGCCGCGGCGTACCTCGCTGCGCGAGACGGGAAGCGACTGTGCGACGCCGCCGAGCAGGCCACCAAGCTCGCTCGCGCCGGTGAAGACGACGGAGGCCCGTCCCAAGCGCCAGTCTCTGGCTGCGCGGACGTCGAGTGGGCTTTGGCGGCAACAGCTATTGCCGCACGGCAAGAGAAGGCGCTCCCTGAACCATTGGACCTAAACAAGCTGGTCACAGGCGACCTGGAGGCGGGCAGCGGCTCACTCGAGCTGTGGCGCACGTTGGCGGTGACCCCAGAGGCCGCGCGCCGGCCCCTACGGGTGCGCGTCCGGCGCCCGCAAGTCTCCCAGAGCTGGCAAGCCTTTGGCTTCCAGCTGGCGGGCGAAGTCGTGCGCGGTGCTGGCGAGATCGATGTTTGGCTCGATGCAAGCGCCGGGCAACATCGTCCGGGAGAGCTCCTGGCGTACTTCGTCGCGCGAGCGAGCGCGGCACGCTGGCGAGGTGATGCGGAGGCCGACCGCGACTGGCAGGCTCGTTTCGCCCGTGTGACGGCCCTTGGGGTGGACGCCCGGACGAGTTACTTGCTCGCCCAGGCTGGCTACTAGTGTCCTGTCTGCGTGGGTAGTTCGCCGCAAGAACGCTTGAGACCAGGAAACGCTGTGTTGATTCGTTCAGCGAATCACAGCTTCGCCTTACTAGCGCTCTCAGAGCTTCTTCATCAGCTCTTTGGCTTCTTGTCCCACCTTGCCGTCGGGGTCGAGCTTGATCGCCTCCTTCAGCGCCGCTGTGGCTTCCTTCTTTTTCCCTGCGGCAGCAAGGTGCTTACCTAGGTAGTAGTGCCCAGCGGCACTCTTCGGCTCTTTCTCGATTGCCGCGCGGTAGTCGGCCGTGGCGCCATCCACGTCCTTCATGGCGTTTTTGCAGGCGGCGCGACGCACATAGAGCTGCGGCAGCGCGTCCTTCTCGATGGCTTTGTCCAGGACGGCGACGCAGTCTGCAAACGCCTCGACCTTACCCAGCACCGCACCGATCGCACCGAGGATCTTCACATCGTCCGTCTCGATCGAGAGCAAGACCTTCTTCGCCTCGTCCTTCTTGCCCGCGGTCGCGAGCATGTCGGCATACGCGAAGCGAAGCGCGGAGTCCTTGGGGTTGGCTGCGCTGGCTTTGCCGTAGGCCGCAAGCGCCTCGTCCGCCTTGCCAAGCGCTTCGAGGATCAGCGCGTGGTTCATCAACAGACCAGGGTGTCCGGGTGTCCCCTTGAGCGCGGGTTCCACGACCTTCAGCGCGCCCTCGGCGTCCTGGTCCACCTCGAGCAGGATCCCCGAAAGGTTCACCGCGGCTTCTGGGAGCTTTGGATCGGCGGCGAGCGCCTTCTGGTAGTGCTCCTTGGCGCCGCTGGTGTCGCCGCCCTGCTCGAGCACGACGCCGTAGTAGTAGTTGGCCTGAGCGTCGTCGGGGCTCTTGGCCAACGCCTCGTCGAGCTTCGCTTTGGCGCCGTCGAAGTCCCCTGCTTGAATGGCGTTCTTCGCGGCTTCGACCTCGGCGCTCGAAGCCGGCACCTCGCCGCCTGCGTCGTCATCATCGAGCGGAGGCGGGTCCGTGGGCCCAGAAGGCGGCGGAGTGGAGCCACCACAGGCTGTCAGAGTCGAAACACCCAATGCCGCCGCTACGAGCCAGGCGGCCCAGCCCCTCTGCTTGATCATGATGCGTTGCCCTCGCGTTCCAGTTCTTCGATGGATGACAGGATTCGGTTCTTGAGCTCTTCGATGCGAGCGCGCTCGGTAACCTTGGTTCCGCCTTCGTCGGTGACGTAGAAAACGTCCGCGACCCGGATACCCTCGGTGTTGATCTTGGCCAGCTCGATGGTGAACCCGTTGAGATTGATGGCTCTGGCGAGCCTAAACAGCAGCGCTGGGCGGTCCCGAGTGACCACTTCGACGACCGTCTGATCCGAAGCCGCCCGATTGTCGACGGACACCTTGGTCGGGACATCGGGTGCGGGGCGCTCCCCGAGCGTCGACACCGGCCGCTGAATCAGCTCGATGGGGCTGATTTCCCCTTGCAGGAGCCGTCGCAGATCACGTTCGACGCGAGGAATCGCGCGGCGCCCAGTCTCGGCGCTGGTGCCTCCGCGAACCCAAAACATATCGAGGATGCGGTGGCGGCCACGTGTGTCCTTGAACGAGTAGATCTGCGCCCCGATCACCTTGAGGTGGTTGGCCGCGAAAGAGGCGGCGATCAGCGACAGCAGGCCGAGGCGGTCGTCAGCAACCACGCACACCTCGATGTACGGGTCCTCTTCGCCGAGGACCGTGATGCGCACCAGGTCATCCGCGGCGCCGATGATGAAGCGCAGGTGATGGGCGATGGCGTCGGGGTCGTTGGCGAAGATGTAGCGCTCCGGCAGCGCGTTCAGCAGCTTGTCGACCCGCTCGGCGTCCAGGTCGGTGGTGAGTGCCTTGACGGAGTCAATCGTACGCTGGGCGGCCACGTCGTCCCGCGCATGGTGGCCATCCACGAGGAAACGCTCAGCGGCGAGGTAGAGTTCCTCGAGCATGCGAGCCTTCCAGCTCGTCATCGCCGTCGGGCTGGTCGTCGAGACATCCGCCACCGTGAGCAAGTACAGCTCTTTCAGGCCTTCGCGGCCGTGTACCTCGGAACAGAACTCCTCCAGCGTGCGCGGGTCGTCGACGTCGCGCCGCGTGGCCACGTGGTACATCCGCAGGTGCTTGAGGATGAGGTGTTGGACCTCCACGATGTCCGACTCAGGCAATCCGAGGCGCCCGAGGATCGTGGCCGCGAGCGCTGCGCCCCGCTCGGAGTGGTTGCGTCCACCGAGGTCCTTGCCGACGTCGTGCAGCAATGTCGCGAAGAACACGACGTTCTTCCGCGCGACCTCCGCCGCTAGCCGTGACGCCAACGGATAGTCACTCGCTAGGTCTCCCCGCCACAGGCGGCGCAGGCGATCGACCGCCGCGACCGAGTGAATGTCCACCGTGTACACGTGGTAGATGTCGTGATGGGCGCGGCCGACGACAGGCGCAAACTCGGGGATCATCGCAACGAGCAAGCCGACGTCGTGTAGCTCCTTGAGCACGCTCCGCTTCTTCAGCAGCGTCCGCTTGATGTTCTTCACCAGCTTGACGAACAGCTCGGCGGCTTCTGGGCTCTCCCGCAGGCGGGCCCCGAAGGACTCGCTCGAGGTAGCTCGAGCGATCTGGTCTCGCGCAAACTCGTAGACCGGAAGATCGCGACGAACAGCCTCCCAGTACACGCGCAGCGCAACCGCTGGGTCGCTCTCGAGCAGTGCCGGATGCTCGATGCTGACCTCGTCGTTCGTCAGGCGCAGGCCGTTGTCGAGCGGCTCTGTTCGTGGCTTGCGGGTGGGTGGCGGCAGGGCGCGCCCGACAACCATATCGCGCGCGCGCTGCACAGTTCGCGCGTGGCGATAGTAGTCGCTCATGAAGTGCTCGACCGATGGGCCGCCACTGCCGTACCCCAGCTTTTCCGCAAGGCTTTCTTGCGCGTCGAAACTCAAGCGATCCGAGCGACGCTTGGCTAACCAGTGCAGCAAGTTCCGCACGCGCCAGAGAAAATCTCGAGCGGCCAACAGCGGCTCCAACTCGCGGCTGACTAGCACGCCGAGCTTGAGCAAATCGCCCAAATCATCGATCCGCCAACGCGCGCGCGCTGCCCAGTGGGCGACGTCTAGATCCCGCAGCCCACCTGCGCCGTTCTTCACGTCCGGTTCGAGCAGGTAGACCGAGTCTCCGTAGCGCTCTTCGCGCTCGCTGGCCTGGCTGCCGAGTGTTTCTAAAAATCCGCGCAGATTTCCAAGACCGAACACACCTTCGAAAACGCGACCGAGCTGGGCGTCTGCAGGCCCAGCGTCACCGGCGACGTGGCGCCAGTCGAGTAGGCTGGTCGCCGTCGGGAGATCGCGACGTGCCAGGTCCACCGTGTCATCAGGCGAGACCACCTGGTGCCCAACGCTGAGCCCGGAGTCCCAGAGCGGGTAGAGCAGAGCCTCAGCGATGGGCCCTGCGGAATCTTTGTGGCCGAGACACAGGAGCCGCACGTCGAGATCCGAATACAGCGCGAGCGCTCCACGGCCGTAGCTCCCCACCGCGGCGAGGCTGACCTCCCGCCAACTCTTCCGGGCGATCATCGCGCCACGAGCGGCATGAAACAGGGCGGACAACAGGCCATCAAAGGCGGTTGCGTACGCCCGAGAAGCGGGAAGCCCCGCGGCTTCGCCCCCAGACTGAATCATCTCGATCACGGCCCCGCGATGACGATCGAGGTACACGCGAAGCTCTGGAACCAGACGCGGCGAGAGTTGTTCGAGCAGAGCTGGCTGGGCCGATGACATGCGTTATTCGGGTGGTCGCGGAAAAGCCGATGCCACTGCACCGGTCCCGCCCGTCGCCCGGCGCTGGTTATAGCGCAAGGCGTGGCGGGTGGTTGGCTTTGTTGGGCCGCAATCACGCGGGGTTAGAGCGTTCTACGGCAGGCCTGTGATGTTGCACTTCGACTGCTAGCACTCCCACCGCCGAGCGCTATGGGTGGTCAGTACGAGACCGCTCCATCCCCGCTAGGCTCGCCCAGGAGCGCTCAGTTGGCAGACCAACTCGGCATAGGACCAGTGACCCACGCTCGAGGCTCACATTGGTTCCAAACCCCGAGTGAGCGGCACGGGGCGTGCTAGCGTTTCGGACCTATGAAGTCATCCTCTCGTGGTTGCTCCGCCGAGCGCGCCGCCTGGTCTCGACGCCACTTCCTCAGCGCAGCCCTGAGCGCAGGAGCCGCGTTGACCCTCAGCACCCAAGCCAAGGCGTCCCTCGCCCAGGCGGTGGAGTTCAAGCGCTTGGTCCGCGGGAGCCATCACATCGTCTTCGCGACGCCGGTGGAGGCCAGCTCCGTGTGGGAGGCAGTGGGCGGTCGGAAGCGCATCGTGACCTACTCTCGACTGGTGATCAGCGAGAGCTTGGGAGCAGTCGAGCCGAGCGAGCGCGAGCTGATGGTGCGCACCCTTGGAGGTCAGGTCGGCGACATCGGACAGATCGTGCACGGGGAAGCGGAGCTTGCCCTGAACACGCCCAGCGTCTTGTTCATCGGCCAGGCAAAGGACCAGCCGCTCTTCATCCAGGCCATGAGCCAAGGTGAGTACCCCACCAAGAGCGGAGAAAAGGAGCCGATCCTCGCTCTCTCGCCTCGTCTGTCCGAGATCGATGCGGACGAGGCCTCTGCGGTCGTGGTGCTGAACAAGCAGCGCCTGTCGGTTGCTCGCCGCCTCGTTCAGGGGGTCGCACGCTGATGTCAAGCCACCTCCGCTACGCCGTTCCACTCCTCGCGGGCTTGAGCGCGATGGCGCTCTCAAGCAGCGCGAGCGCCTTCTGCCGTACGACCACCTGTGACCCAAAGAGCAACACGTGTGAGCAAGACGCTGAAGGCTGTGTCCTCACCGGTTTGCCGCTTTACTGGCCTGGTGCATGCTTGTCCTTCTCCATCAACAAGGACGCGTCGCCGCTGCGAGGGCTCGACTGGGAGACCACGGACAGCCTCGTGTCCCAGGGCTTCAACACCTGGATGAGTGTCGACTGCGGCGGCTCGACGCCCAGCATCGCACTGCAATCGCGCAGTCCGGTGGCGTGCGACGTTCAGGAGTACAACCAGCAGCAGCCCAACGCGAACATCTGGCTGTATCGCGACGACGTGTGGCCCTACGCGGGCGCCGACACCACGCTCGCGTTGACCACGATCACGTTCAACGTGAAGACCGGGGAAATCTTCGACGCCGACGTCGAGATCAACTCGGTGCAGAACGCTTTGACCACGGGGGACCAAGACGTACAGACGGACATGCTGTCTATCGTCACCCACGAGGCTGGCCACTTCCTCGGCCTCAGCCACACCACCAAGGGCGACGCGACGATGTACGCTCGGTACAGCCCCGGCTCGACCAGCCTGCGCTCGCTCACGGCTGACGATGCCGCGGGGATCTGCGCGATCTACCCGCCCGACCGTGAAGCAGACAGCTGCAGCTTCGACCCGCGCCATGGCTTCTCTGGTGAGTGCGCCGGTCCGGTGGACGAGGGTTGTGGTTGTAGCCTGGTCGGCGCGCCTGCAAGGCCTGAGGGAGGCATCGCGCTCGGCCTATTCGCCCTTGGTTGGGCGTGGTTCCGTCGGCGCCGCTCGTGATCCGACAGAGCGCACGCGACGAACTCCTCGTCGTGTGTGGCGAGCCGAGCGGCGATTTGATGGCCGCCGAAGTACTCTCCTGGTTGGATCGACCAGCGTTCGGCATTGGCGGCCCGGCGCTGCGGCGGCGGGGGCTCAACTGCAGCGTGCCCATGGAGCAGGTGTCGGCGATGGGAGCCGATGCCGCACGGAAACTGTTCAGCCTCGGTCGCGCTTGGTTCGCGCTCGAGGCAGAGGTCGCTCGCCGGCAACCGCGAGCGGCGTTGCTGGTGGGTTTCAGTGACTTCAACCAACGGTTGGGTCGCGCGTTGAGGCTCCAGGGCACTCGAGTCGTGTGGTACGCGCCGCCGCAGATTTGGGCCTGGCGGCGCGCACGCGGACCCAAGCTGCTGGCCAGCGCGGACCATTTCGCGCTCCTCTTGCCATTCGAAGTACCGCTCTGGCGAGCGCTTGGCGCGACCGCTAGCTACGCCGGACACCCGGCCCTCAGCTGGCGCGCCCGAGACGTTCAGCGCTCGAGCGGGCAGCTGGCGCTGCTCCCCGGCTCGCGCGCTCACGAAGTGCGCCGCTGTTGGCCCATCCTGTCGCGCGCCGCGGAACGACTTCAGCGCGACGGCTGGCGCTTCGAAGTGGCGCTGAGCCCCACGCTTCCACTCGGGCTGCGGGCGCGCATCTCACGCGCCGCGCGGCGAGCAGCGCTTCAGGTCTCCCACGACGCGAGCGCGGTGCTGGCGCGATCGGAAGCTGCCATTTGCTGTAGCGGAACGGCAACCCTACAGAGCGCCGTCAGCGGCTGTCCTCCTCTGATTGTCTACCCCACGTCGTACGCCGAAGAGCTAGTGCTGCGCAGACTGGTGAGCGTCGAACACATCGGATTGCCGAACCTGGTGCTGGATCGCAGGGCCTTTCCCGAGCTAGTGGGGCAAGGCGTGAAGCCCAAGGAAGTCACGCGAGCCGCCCTCGACCTCGTCGCCGCGCTGCCCGAGCATCGCTCGGCTTGTGATGAACTCGTAGGGCGCCTCTCGGCCAATCTCGAACATGCCCCAGGGAGATACGTGGCGGAGTTGGTGGAGAGCTACCTGTGAGCGGTAAAGGAAAGAAACGTTCCAAGGCTTCGAGCGGCTCGGCAAAGGCTTCGAGCGGCTCGGCAAAGCCCACGCAGGCGAGCACCGTGGCTCCCCACCGGCGACCGCTAAATTTACCGCGCGGAATCAAATTTGCACTAGCTTTCAGCTTTGCCCTGCTCGCACTGAAGCTCTGGTTGGCCTCCGAGGTGGGATTCGGGGACGCGGAAGCGCTCTACGCGTCGTACGCGCTCCACCCCCAGCCAGCGTACCTGGACCACCCGGGGTTGATCGGCTTCTTCGCAGGCTGGCTGGGCGACGGCTTGGCTCCGTCGCCCCTCACCTGTCACGTGGTTTCCGCGTTCCTGAGCACCGCGCTCCCCTGGCTCGGGGCCTGGGCGGCTTGGCAGCTTGGCGCCAAGCCGGAAAAGCTGCACTTCACCGTCTTCGCATTGCTGCTGATGCCCGAAGTGAGCATCGGGTTGTTCGGGTTCACTCCCGATCTGTTGCTCGCGCCCCTGTGGATCCTCGCTATCGGGGCGTATGTCGGATTCATCAAGGCGGAACCTGGCTCGACCCGCGCGTTGGGCTTTGCGCTGCTGTGTGGGGTCTGCCTAGGCCTCGGGATCTTGAGCAAGATCAGCATGCTGCTCTTGATCCCGGTGTTTGCGGTTTCGCTACGCAGCGAGCTCGGGCAGCGCCACCTGAGGACGCTAGCGCCGTGGGGGGCGTTGCTGGTGGTCTGCATCCTCTGCTGGCCCTTCGTCGACTACGAAGCGAGCCACGGATACCCCATGTGGAGACACCGGCTGGTGTCTACCCAGGGCGCCGCTGGATTTTCCTTAAGGAATTTGGGTGCACTGCTTGGTGGACAGCTGCTCTACGTGACGCCCCCTTTTCTGATCGCTGGCTACCTGCTGATCCGCCGCCTGAATCGCCAAGACTTTGCTCAAGCCTTGCTCCTCCAGGCAACCTGGATCCCAGCGTTGCCGCTCACGTTGCTTTGCCTGTGGTCCAAGGTGGCGGAGCCGCACTGGCTCGGGCCGTGTTACCTCGCCTTGTGCTTGGCCGCGAGCGTTCAAGCAGAGGCGATTGGAAAGCGCGTGGTGGTGAGCTCCGTGGCGCTGGGTGTGCTCGCGATCCTGTTGGGCGCTGCGTGGGTTGGTACCGACTGGCCACCTCGGGCGCTCGGCAAGTCGTACGAGCCTCGCTACGACCTCGCGAACGACATGTACGCCTGGGACGCGGGGCTTCGGCTCGTGAAGGACAGCATCACGGAAACCGAACTTCACAATCTGGGTAGTCCAACGCCGCCGGTCGTCGGCCCCCACTGGGTGATCTGTGCACAGCTTCAGGCGGGGCTCCAACGCCGAGCCCCGATTGGCTGCCGCACTCCGCAGGGCGACGACTTTCGCGGCTGGTACCCGGAGGCCAAGTGGTGGGGCGCGCCGCGCATCCTCTACGTCACCGACGATCGCTTTCCTCTGACGACCGAGCAGCTGCTGGCGGAGTTTCCGGATCGCCGCGTCGTCAGCAAGAAGCGCACTACCATTATCCGCGGCCGTGTACCCGTACGGCAAATCGAGGTGACGCTGCTCGAGCACAACGAGGGCGTCGGCGAGCTGTCCCCAGCGCCAAGCGGCTCCCCTCCCCCCGAGCGAGAGCGACGTGATCCGGCGGTGCCTGGGACGGAACAGCTACGGCGGCTCGAGCAGCTTGGAGGCTTCGGTGCAGCTGGCCTGGTCGACCTGGCCCGCAAGCCAGGAGACGAGACAGCGATCGCCGGCGCTGCCTTTCGGAAACGGTGAGCCGCCTTTGTGATCCTCAACACCCCGAGCCTTGCGCACCAGTGTGAGGTGCGAAGCGGCGGCGCCTTGGGCGACGCTAGCCAGGGCTTCCGGCTCCAGCGTGATCAGCGTGAGGTAGTTCTCATGGTGCTCATCCGGCGTAGTTTCGTTGCCGCCAGGGATGTCCGAGTCACTGAGGCGCAGCCCGTACTGGCCGTAGAGCCGCAAGTTGCGCTCAGCCATGCCGTGGCAATCCAAGGAGCCGCAGCGCACCTCTAGTGCCTCGGAGACCGCGCTGAAGTCGTTTTCTTGGGGCACGCTCGCGGTTTCGACCACGCTGTCCGGTCCACACCCGGGGGCAGCGAGCGCCACGAAGAAGAGCGCCCCAACGCTCAGGCCGCGGGTCAGGACCGCGAGACGAACGCTCACCTGCAGCCTCCTCGAGCAGAGATGGGCGTCTCCGAGACGTACACGTGCCCCGGGCTGTCGGGGCCTGCCTGGAGGTTGTGGCAGCCAGCGCAAGCGCCGTCACGATAGATGGGCGTTTCCATATCCACATGGATATCTGACCAGGACACGCTGGCCCAGATCGGGAATTGAGGCTGCCAGTCGTTCTCGGTGATATAGAAGTTACCCGCGCAGTTGGTCCTCACGCTGTACCCGTCACCGTTCGAGTCGATCAACGAGACCAACGCGCCGTCGATGGGTAGTTGCCGGTCCTTGTCCTGGAAGATAGTGCCGGCGACGCTGAAGTTGGGACTGCCTTCACCTCCGGACTGGTGACAGTGCACACAAGGTTGCCCGGGACGATGCGTCGGGCCACGTGGCACACCGGACTGCTCAGGCCCCAGAGAGTCTTGCTCCTTGGCAATCGTGGGATCGGTGCACGCACCACTCAGTGCGGCGGCGAAAGCGACCGCGACGAAGGACAAAGTCAATGGCCTCATAGCGAATGCCCCGCCATCAAGCTGACCAGGAAGCTCGTCCGCGAGTCGATGTAGAGGGCGTCGAAGTAGCTCGTGCGCCCGACATCCACCAGCCCAGTGAACACCCAGCCGGTGTTCGGGATATTCGAGGTCGTGTACTCGACCCCGCCTCCCGCCGTGGCGGTGAGCAGTGGACTCAGCTCTCGATCCCCCGTGCGTAGACTGGGGTAGCTGATTTGACCACTGGTGGGATCTGCCACGTAGGCGCGCTGCCAAAAGCTCGCTCCGTCCTGCAGGTGGAAGCGCAGGTGCGGCCAGACGCGGAAACCACCGCCGATCCCCAACACGTAGATCGCGTCGGTCGTCGTCGCGAGCACCCCCCAAGTGTCCCCGTAGAGCCGCTCGGAAACACGCAGCGTATGATCGCCGTCCCGCGTGGCGAATTCACCCGCCACCGAGTACCGGCGTCGGGTGTCCGGCAAGCGCTCGGACATTTCCCCCGGTAGCCGCAGCTGATTCACCAGCTCCACCGAGGCGCCTCGCGGCACCGTCGACGCGGTTTGTGCGTCAAACACGGGCAAGTACCTGTAGGGCTTCTCCTGACGACCATCTTCCAGGACCGCCTCCGTGGAGAGCGTCAGCCGGCTCGAGGGGTTCAAGATGATCTCAGCGCCCAGCTGGATCGTGTTCCGCTCGAGCTCGAGGGAGTACACGGAGAACGGCGTATCCTTGCGGCCAGCGGTGTCCTGGGAGTACGAGTAACCAATTAGCGGGGTGAAGCGCTTATCGTACATCTCCACACGGAAAGAGCCACCGACGTACCAGGAGAGGTAGTCCGGCTCCCTCGAGACACTCCCGCCGAGGCTCACGCCGAAGTTCTCCGGTTGATAGTCCGCGCCGAGCGCGCCCGCATGCCGCACCTCGGTCCAACGCGGACTCGCCGTCGACACGATGTCCACCGACGCCGCCGTCACGATGTCTACGAGGTAGGAAGCGTTTGCCTTCCAGCCCGCCGTCGGCTGGTCCGCTGCCATGCTGAGCGATGGCGTGAGCACCATCACGTGGTCCGTATCAGCGTAGCCAGCGACCTCGCTTCCCAGCTGATACCTGAGCGGCTCGCCCCCCGCGGAAGAGGCCCCGAGCAGCGCCGCGGCGACCACTGTGAGACGCAGCGCACCCTGGAGCGGGCGCCGAACGTTGCGAGCAACTCGATTCCGCAAGGAACCGCCTAGTTGCATCCGCAGCCGCTCCCCACACCAACCTTGCCGCCAACCGCTCCTTCTTGCACTGCCTGAACGTGGTCGTTTGCCGCGCTCTCGGCGAAGCCAGGCGCCATGCTTGGATCAGCCAATCGGCCTCGCTGATAGGGCGCGACGGGGGCGCACCCGGCGGCGATTGCCGACAAGGCCATCAGGGCGAGCAACGGCCGAAGCGTGACGTCGGACCGCTGGCGGTTCCGTCGGACGGGCGTGGGGGGCATTGGGGACTCCGTGAGCACGAAAAGCGAAGCGACTGCTTGGGTGGCTGAGGCCGGCGAGAGGGACGGTTCGCTGACCACAGCCGAGCAGGTCAAAACCTGCGCTTAGTCGAGGTGCCCGTCAAGGCCGAGGTATTCAAGTCCGACTTAGGTCGGATACGAACGCCACGGATCGCGTCGCAGTGGTACCCCGAGAGGCAGTGGTACCCCGAGAGGCAGTGGTGCTCCGAGAGGTGCGCTCGTCGATTAACCGTGCGGAACAGCACGCTCTGCGTCTGGTGCGTTGCTTACTGCCTCGTCAGCTCGGCAGCTTGGCAGCAGGGCTGCTCGACGGCTGAGGTGCTCAACAGCTCGGGGCTTGGGCGGTCAACCCCGCGCTCCGGATCAGGTCCTGATCCGCGTTCTTTTCGGGATTCGGCGTGGTGAGTAGCTGGTCGCCATAGAAAATGCTGTTTGCACCGACGTAGAGGCACATCAGCTGCGCCTCGCGGCTGAGCTCGGTGCGACCGGCACTCAGGCGCACCTTCGAACTTGGCATCAGGATACGCGCCGTCGCGATCATGCGCACGAGCTCCGTTGGGTCGATGGGCGGGAGCGACTCGAGGGGCGTGCCGGCTACGCGTACCAGCGCGTTGATCGGCACACTCTCGGGATGAGGCGTCAGGCTCGCGAGCTGCACCAGCATTGCGCAGCGATCGTCCACGCTCTCCCCCATGCCGATGATGCCGCCACTGCACACGGTGATCCCCGCCTTGCGCACGTTACGCAGCGTCACCAAGCGGTCCTCATAAGTCCGCGTGGAAATGATCGACTTGTAGTAGCCAGGGCTGGTGTCGAGGTTGTGGTTGTAGGCGTCGAGCCCGGCTTCCTTGAGCTTCTGCGCTTGATGCTCCTCGAGCATGCCTAGGGTCACACACGCCTCGAGGCCGAGCGCCTTCACGCCCTTCACCATGTCGACCACCCGATCGAACGCCGGACCATCCTTCACCGAGCGCCAGGCAGCACCCATGCAGAAGCGCGTCGAGCCGGCCGCCTTGGCTCGCTCTGCAGCGGCGAGCACCTCGTCCACCTGCAGCATCGCCTCACCCTTCACAGGCGTCTCGTAGTGGGAAGACTGCGGGCAGTACGCGCAATTCTCCGGGCAACCACCGGTCTTCACGCTGAGCAGTGTGCAGAGCTGAACTTCGCTCTCCGGCTGGCCCGCCAGGTGCACCCGACGCGCGCGATCCATGAGCTCGAAGAGCGGCAGATCGTGGATGGTTCGAACCTCGGCGTGCTGCCAGTCGTGTCGCAGTTCCGTCGCGTCAGCCATGGCCGCTCGTCTACTCCGAGGTGGTAGCCGAGTCGAGCCCGATGGGCCGCGCGACGCAGCCTTTGACGCCCTGGAACGTCGTCTCGCTCCAACAGAGGCTCCGCGTAGGGCAATTCGCGCCGTTTTTTTGGGGGAGAGGGCGCGCTGTGAGGCGTCGAACGCGCCTAGAAGCCCATTTGCTGCCGCGCCAGCTCGCGGTCGAGCACCCCAGCTTGCACGAGGCGTTTGATCGCCATGGCGAAGGTCTGCATGCCGTACGGATGTTCGCCGCTCTCCATCAGCTCCTTGAGGGGTGGGTTGCCCATCGGCCGACGGATGCTCTCGCGTACCGACCCTGTCGCGACCAAGACTTCGGCAGCGAGCGCCATGCCCTGCCCATCGGCGCGCGGCAGCAAGCGTTGTGCGATGATGCCTTGCAGCGAGTCCGCGAGCCGCATGCGCAACTCCTCATGGTCCCCTTCGGCCAAGGCGAAGACACGATTCATGGTTCGCTGAACGTCGGGGGTGTGCAGCGTGGACAACACCAAGTGACCGGTCTCCGCCGCTTTCAGCGCGATTTCCATGGTCTCGCCGTCTCGGATCTCGCCCACTTGAATCACATCCGGATCTTGCCGCAGGGAAGCACGCAGAGCCATGGCGAAGCTATGAGTGTCCATGCCAATTTCGCGTTGACTCACGCTGCTGCGTTCGTCTTGGTGCAGGAACTCGATGGGATCCTCGATGGTCACGATGTGGCGCGCCATGGAGCGATTCATGAGCCCAATCATCGCCGCCAGCGTGCTGCTCTTGCCGTTGCCTGCCGCACCGACGCAAAGCACCAATCCTCGATCCTTGCGCGCTAGATCCGCGCAAGCCGCGGGCGCACCCAGCTGTTCGAGACTGGGGATGTTGTGGGGGATTGCGCGCATCACGATGGCCAGCGTGCCCCGTTGCCGATACACGTTGACGCGAAAACGACCGACCCCCTGCACAGCGTAAGAGCAATCGTGCTCCAGCAAGCTGCCAAGCTGCTCCAGGATGTGTGCGTCGCGGATCACGTGGCGCGCGACCGCTTCCGTATCGCCTGGCTTGATCTTATCTACGCGGAAATAAACCAGCTCGTCGCGTACCCGCGCGGCGGGGGGCTGCCCCACCTTGATGTGCACGTCGCGCGCCCCAGCCGCCACGGCTTTGCGCAAGAGCTGCTGAAAGAACTCCTCGGAGGCGTAAGGGTTCCGGGAGGAGTTGGGAGGCAGGCTGACCACCAAGCCACGATAGCAAAAACCCCGGGCGTCCAGCCGGCATTCGTCGCCCCAACCTGCAGTCGGCAGAGGTGGTCACTTGGGGTGAATATGCCTGGATTCCAGCTCTGCGAGTCCTGACTCGATGTAGTCGAGCTCCCGACCCTTCGCGCCTGCGCGCGCCGCTTTCAGGACGGCGGCGCAACGCTTCAGCCCTGCCACGTCGGACACCTCTCGGTCACTCGCACCCCGAGCCAGCACACGGGCGATGCTTCCCAGGCGTTCCGTTCGCTGCTCGAGCGACGCGCTGGGCAATGTTTCACACAGCTTGCCGAGCTGCGTCTCGGCGTCGGGGGTGAACGGCAGCACCTTGAGCGCCTCCCCCCCGTGAGCCCCTCCTGAGACGACCTCATCGACGCAACGGCGTGCCCCGATCTCGCGCCCCAAGGCTGCGAGGTCCAACGGGTCGTCGCTCACGCGCCCCCAAGGCACTTGCGCCAGCTCCAGTGGAGGCGCGCTGGAAGGCGCAACCGACGCCACACTGGGCGCCGCATCGCTGCCCTGACTCGTTGAGTCCGTGCCCTTGCACTGAGTGAACGCGAGGCCAAACAGCAGCCAGAGCGGACCCTTGGAACGCTGAACCACGTGACTTGGCTAGCCGATACCCGCTGGATAGGCAAACCGGTCCGGAGAATGGGGCGTCAGCCAGGTGAGCGGATCTCGTATGCTGAGCCCATGACTCGCGTCGCAACCTATTGCCGAATCTGCGAAGCAGCCTGCGGTTTGCTGGCGGAGGTTGGGAGCGCAGGCGTCACGCTGACGCCCGACCCCGACCACGTCGTGTCTCGCGGCTTCGCGTGCGCGAAGGGCGTCCGTTTCGCTCAGGTGCATCGCGATCCGGCGCGGGTGAATCATCCATTGCTCCGGCAGGATGGCGCGCTCGAGCGTGCCACATGGTCCGAGGCCTTCGCCCGCGTGGGCAGTGAACTCGCTCGTATCCGCGCGGCTCACGGCCCCCACGCCGTTGGCGTGTATCTCGGGAACCCGGCGGCGTTCAGCCCGCTGACGACGCTCTTTGGCACGGCGTTCGTGCGTGGCCTCGGCACGCGAAACTACTTCAATGCCGGCTCCCTCGACTGCAACAACAAGTTCGTGGTCGCGCGAGAGATGCTCGGCTCTCCAGGCACCCACCCAGTGCCCGACTTGGACCACAGTCAGTTTGCGTTGCTCCTCGGGACGAACCCGTCGGTCAGCCAGAGCTCTTTCGTCAACGCGCCTCGCATGGTCGAGCGCTTGCGGGACATCGAGAAGCGCGGCGGTCGCGTGGTGGTTGTCGATCCGCGCCGCACGGAAACGGCACGGAGCGTCGGCGAGTGGCTACCCATCCGCCCTGGCGGCGACGCCGCGCTGCTCCTCGGGTTGATTCACGTGATCTTGCGCGAGGGTCTACAACATAGCGTGCGTGTCGGCAGGTTCACGCGGGGGCTCGAGGATCTGCGGCAACACGCAGCAGCATTCGACCCCCAGCGAGTCTCACAGCTGACCGGAATCGAGGCTGAGCGCATCGAAGGCCTCGCACGCGAGTTCGCGGCGGCGGACGGCGCCTTTTGCCATGTCTCCACGGGAGTCAACCAGGGCCCTCATGGCAGCCTAGCCTACGCTTGCAAGATCGCCCTGGAAGCGATCACCGGGAACTTGGACCGACGCGGCGGCGGGTTGTTTCCCCGCGGCGCCTTCGATGTCGCGACCTGGGCGCGCCGCTTGGGCATCGATCGCGAACCAAAGTGGACGAGCCGCATCGGCGGCTTCCGCCCCGTGCTCGGCGCGCTGCCTTGCTCGATTTTGCCCGACGAAATCCTCACCCCTGGCCCAGAGAAGATCCGCGCGCTGGTCGTTTTGGCGGGAAACCCCCTGTTGAGCGCCGCGGACGGCGGGCGACTACTCGAGGCCTTCGAGTCACTGGAACTGCTCGTGGTCGTCGACTTGTTCGTCAACGACACGGCGGCGCTTGCCCACGCGGTACTACCCGCTACGGACTGGCTCGAGCGAGAGGACATCCCTTTGGCTCAGCTCCAGCTCCAGCCGGAGCCCTACTTGCAGTGGACGCCGGCGGTGGCGGAGGTGCAGGCGGAGCGCCGTCACGACTGGCAGATCTTGCTCGAGCTCGCACGCGCCGCCGGCACCTACGTCGGATCTCCGCTCGCACACCACGCTCTCGAAAAGAGTGTGGCGTTGTTTGGCCCGAGCGGGGTGATGGCGGCGCCCCTCGCCTCGAGCTTGGGTCCAAGACCGTTGCAGCGCCTCAAGCGTCATCCCCACGGGTTGCGACTCGCTGACTCTCCCCACGGAGAGTTTCTAGAGCGACGTATCGGTACACCGTCCCGCCGAGTCGAGCTGTGTCCGGAGGCGATCTTCGCGGACACTCCTCGTGTGCTCCGTGATCTGCCGCGGACGGAGGAGCTCTTGCTGTTCTCCAAGCGTCAGCGGGTCGGCCACAACTCGTGGATGCACAACAACGCCGATCTGCGGCCGGAACCCCAGCGAGCGCACCTCGCCCCCGCAGATGCTGCCCGTCTCGGCTTGAAGAATGGAGACTGGATCCGCTTGAGTTCAGACGCGGGACGCATCGAGCTTCAAGTCGACCTGGACCCCAACGTCGCACCCGGCGGTATCGCGGTGCCCCACGGATATGGGCACCACGAAGCGAGCAGCTGGTACCTCGCCCAGGAGCGGGGAGGTGCCAATGTGAATCGGCTAGCGCCATCGGGTCCAGAAGCGACACATCGCCTGAGCGGGATGTGCCAGTTCAACGCCCTCCCCGTCCGCGTGGAGAAGCTAGTCAGGCTGAGCGTCGCAAGCGCTGCCGACGTTGCCGGCGCCTGAGCAAGAACGCACCCAGGGCGAACGCCAGCACTCCCCCTTGCTGGGTGCGCACGGGCTGAGTCCGGCAAGCGCAGCCACCGTCCGAGGATGAGGCGTTCATGCCAGGTTGACTCGAGGGATCGAAGGGGTACTGCGAGTTGTAGTCCGCGAGCTGGTTTTGGATGCTCGCGCGGTTGTCCACGAGCACCGTCTCCGTCCCGTCGTCGGTGTACTCAACCACGCGGCTCGCAAAGGGCATGCCCGGGAAGAAAGGCGCTGACACGAGGCCACCCGTGTTGATTTGCTGGCCGTCCGGCGTGTAGAGCGCCGTGTCCCCGTTGCACAACGTGCGTGACGTCGCGGTGAGGTTCGCGCTGACCTGGTTGTAGTCTTCCCGCTCGACGAACATCGGATCCTCCGTCATCTCCACAGGGGAAATCCGTGTGTAGAGGCGCGTGAGGTAGGTGGAATCGATGAGCACGTTCACGGCATGCTCGGCCGGCGCGATCACTCGCTCCTCGAGATCATCGGCAAAAGCTTGAGGATCCCAGTCGTCGAAGGTGTCGGAGTAGCACTCGACGCAGCCGTAGTAGGCGTCTCGAGTGATCCCGGCGGGGATCGGCAAGTAGTGCGCAAGCAGCGGCTCCACCAGTGGGTGGATCGAAGCGCACTGAGCCTGCGAACAGCTGAAAAGTCCTTGTTTGTCCAGCTCCTGCATCGCTTGCGTCGGCGTGAGAGTCGCGAACGCTCCGCTGTCCCAGCGCGAGTCCAAGATCCCGGAGGAATCAACCACGCTGCTCGGGCCAGCGTACTCCGTGATGAACGCTCGCCCGTTCGCGACGGGGCTATCCACGGCTCGCGAGACTACGGTCTTGTAGTTAGCTCCAAAGCCAAGCCAGTCGAGCTGCAGCTGGTTCAACTCGACGTGCTTGAAGTTGGTGGGAACCACGCGCCGATCTCCTAGGAAGAAAGCGCGCACATCCATGTCTTCGGAGGCGGCAATCGCCGTGAGCTTGAGCGGGACGCAAGGCTCGGTGCCAGGGTAAGTGATGACCAGCGGATGGATCTCGGAGACGCCAGCTCCCGACTGCAACTTAACCGCAACGAAGACGTAGTCTCGCTCCGCATAGTCCTGAAGGATTGGCGGCGCTTGGTCGTCGTTCAGGTAACCATTGTCGCTGAGCCAGGTGCCGACGTCGTCTGGCGAAGCGCCCTCGAGCACGCTGACGTCGAAGACGCCCACCTTCACCTTGCGAGTCACGATCTCCGAGTCTTCGTCCGTGTCTTCGAAGGCTCCGTCGCCACCACCCGAGGCACCGCTCGTTGAAGAGTCGCTCGAGCCGCATCCAGGCCCACTGCTGGTCGAGCTGAAACCTCCCCCGCCGCAGCCGTCGAAGCGAGTGGTGAGGCTGAAGGTCGGCACGCTGCCGTTCAGCAAGTTGACGAACATCTGCTGCGATCCGACGCGAAACTCCGGCGTAACCGGGACCGGGATCAACCAGGCGAAGCGCTCCGGATCACCCGAGTACTGGATCTGGATGTGCGCCTCGACCATCCCATCGCGCATCACGAAGACGACGTTTTCGCCGGTCTGATCCACCGGCATCGGCGGCTGCATCGGTCCTGGGTTATCACAGAAGGTGCCACCACACGCGGCGGCGTCCCGCGGAACACCCAGCTGCACGCCTGCAGCCACGCCTACCCAGGCCACCGCGTGTAGCAGCAGCCGCTTTCCCGACCCCAGTCTGGTCATTCGAACCTCCAAGCAAGCCAAGCTGGCTCTGCACGAGCCAATCACCACCCGCGCGTCTTCGAGCAATGCTCATGCCATGAGTCGGGCTTGACTCGCTTGGCAGCAAGTGCGCCAAGAAACGGGAGTTTGTTAAGGGTCCGCACGTATGACGCGACTCTCGAACGGGGGGCGGTGTATTCGCGCTGCGACAGTTGCCGCGACTTTTGGATCACACCTTCGAGGAGCATCGAACGCGTCCGCGTGGAAGCGCTTTACGCGACAGCCTCGAGCTCTCTCCCAGAGGAGCGGGCGCTCAGCTTCCCGACATCAACCGCGAGTCCGGACAGCGTCGCGAGCCCCACTTGGCTCCACCCCGGGCGACGTGCCCAGCGAGGCTCCCAGCTGGCCGGGAAACAGCGATTCACCCACAGAAGTCAAAAATCTTCGCTATCCGGTTGCAGCGTGTGCGGATCGTGAGCTAAGAACCGCGTCCCCAGTGACCCCCGGGTCACGGGCCCAGGTAGCTCAGTTGGTAGAGCAGAGGATTGAAAATCCTCGTGTCGGCGGTTCGATTCCGTCCCTGGGCACCGCTAGCGCGGGCATCCGGCTTGCCAGCCGCAGCGTGCCTCAGCCGCAGCGTGCCTCAGCCGCAGCGTGCCTCAGCCGCAGCGTGCCTCAGCCGCAGCGTGCCTCAGCCGCAGCGTGCCTCAGCCGCAGCGTGCCTCAGCCGCAGCGTTGGCCCGAAGACTGCGTCAGAGACTCGGCCTACACGGGCGCACATACGCTCCAAGCCCAGGGCCGGGTTAGAAATCGACCCCTGTGACTAACGTTTGAAGCCGTCGATGCATCCTATCGACGGTGAGCGTCTGCCCTGCTTGCTCCGTAGGGGACACCTGCTCGCTTCCTTGACGCTCAGGGAATCGAAGCCGGGCGCCAGGCGCTGCGTCCCATCAGGGCTGCGCGCGACGGTGCGGGCACCACCTCGCGCTTGGGAGGCGCGGACAGACGGACAGCGCGCCGGGAGGCGCGGACAAACGACAGCGCGCCGGGAGGCGCGGACAAACGGACGGCGCCGCGAGGCGCGACAAACGACAATGTGCGAACGGTGCGGACGTACCGTTCTGGGTCCGGTTGCCCTATGATTGGGGATCCGGGGGGAGGACGAGAGCATGAACTGGTACGTGACGCTGTGGTGCGCTGGGCTCGGCCTAAGCCTGACGGGGCTTTGCCTCGAGGAACTAGAGCGACGCCTCGTGCGCGCTTGACGCCTCTGAGACGCGCTGGAGGCGAGCCACCGCCCTGGCGGAGAGCAGCGACTTACGTGCCTGAGCTACGCTTGGGCTCACTGGCCGCGACGAGAAACGCCTGACTCCTCGTTGGGGGGCGCATCAGCTCCAGCACATGCTCCACCAGAGTGCGAATGCCCTCGGACTTGTGCACGCTGAGCGCCATGCCGGACGCGGCACTCAACAGCTCAGGATCGTCGGTGCCACTGAAAAAGACCAGCTGCACCCCCAGATCCGACTGGCGGAGCTCCTCAGCGAGCTGCAAACCGGAGCCATCCGGCAGCTCCAAGTCCAGCACCACGCAGTCGAAAGGGATGTCGCGCTGAGAGACGGACTCCCGTGCGCTCCGGAGTGTCTCCGCCTGGGTGACATCCCAACCGCTCGCTCGAAACGCGCGCGCCACCGCCCGACGCACGGTCGGCTCGTCTTCAACGATTAGGACGCAAGTCACGTTTTGTTTCCCCACGGTTACACGTTGGGCTGAGTGCGGGCTGGACGAATCCTGAACCGCATAGGCTGAGGGGTGCCTACAACCGAGGATATACGCGGTCGCCAGGTCCTACGCGACGGGAAAGGAGCTAAAAAGCTGGGACTAACGCCAACGTATGTTGCAGCGTCCGATTATCGTGGCGGGTCCAGCTCATCCCAGCCGAGAGAGACGTCCTGAATCGTTCGGGATTTCCTTGCGAGAATTCACTACCCGCAACCTGACCTCACGTTGCCCCCAGGCCATCCACAAGCGCCGCTACCGGAACTTACGCAACGTTAGTTTTCTAGAGGAACTCTTCCAGTTGCTTCAACACCGCCTTCGCATTGGGGGTGCCCTTGAACACGTACAACGCCGCGTCGTTCAAGTCGTCCAGGACCTCTCGGCTGACCCGCAGCCGTTCGCTCACCCCGAACAGCAGCTTCGCCTCTAGACCGCTCCGAGCAAGTTCGACTCGTTTCCACACGGCGTCTCGACTCCAAAAGCCAAGCAGCTCGAAGTAGACGGGTTCGCTGCCTGTTGGGGGGGAGAAGCACAGGTCGGGCACCAAGACACCCAGCCCTGGCGCCTCCAAGAGGACCTCCGCCGGCGCGACTTGCCAGCCGGACTTGAGCTTCTTGAAGCTCTTTACGAATGTGTCGAGCTCATCCTCGACGGGCCATGAAGCCGGCGTGTCGGCCCGGTGCTGATAACGAAAGGTCAGTGGTTCTCGAGTCTTGCCCCAGCGTAGATCCGCCTCGAGCTCGAGTTCCTCCGCCTGCTCCAGCACTGGTAGGGCGAGCGCCAGATTGAGGCCATACTTTGTGACCGACTCGAACATGGAAAACGGCCCCTCGAGTTCGATCACGTAGCCCTCCTCCGCGGGCTTCAGACGAAACAGCAAACGACGAAACTTCAACGCGTGGAACAGGCGCCGATAGTCGGCGGGCGCCCGACAGCGAACGCGGGCTCGCACGCGCACCGCGCGTAGGAGCACGGCCTGACGCTGCGCCAACTCGTAGCGTTCGAGCAGCGCGATCGGAGTCAGTGCCTCCAGTCGCCGCAGAACGTGAGCCCCCTTCAAGTCAGCGAACAGCGCCCCCTCGAGGCGGTCAGTGGTGTGGCCTAGCTCAGCGGCCACCTGACTCAAGACCGCCGCGCGATCAAAGCTCGTTCCCGCGGGCAGCTCTCGGCGCAGCTCCGTGGCGAGGCTGAAGAGCTTGGCGCGCAGCTCAGCAGGTTCGAGCTCTGTCTCGACCTCGAAGTCGCACGCGTCGTCCACCAGCTTTCCAAGTCCATCGAGGAGCTTCTTCTCTCGCCCCTCGACCCAGACCTGGCCCATCGCGTCCTTCACTTCGTCCCGCGTGCGCCCCACCTGAGCCGACGCCTCCGAGAGCAACGCCTCCGCGATCTCCAAGGCGCGTTCGCGCGCCTTTCCTCCCAAGCCGCTCAGCTTGAGCTCACCCCCACGGCGAGTCGCTCGCACCAGGTCTGCAGTCAGCATCAGTACGACCCTCGATACGCATCGTGGTCGCGGCGCCGTTCGCTCGTGAACGTCTCGCTCGTCCCCGCGGAGACAATCTCGTAGAGCACAGCTCGCTTGCCATCCTTTGGTCGCAGGATGCGCCCCAGGCGCTGAACGTGTTCCCGCACGGAACCACTCCCACTGATCACGACAGCGACGTTCGCATCGGGCACATCGACGCCTTCGTTCAGCACCTTCGAGGTAACAACTCCACCGTACTGCCCAGATGCAAAGCGCTGCAGAATTTCGCTACGCTCCTTGACCTTGGTCTGGTGCGTGATCACGGGAATCAAGAAGCGGCGAGAGATTTCATAGGCGGACGCGTTGTCCTGAGTGAAGATCAGGGTGCGATCCTGGCGATGGCGCAGGAAGAGCCGCTCGAGCTGCTCCAGCTTTGCCGGAGCGGCGAACGCCAGCTCGCGCTGGCGTCGGTAGGCCGCCATCGCGCGGCGCCCAGGCGTGCTGCGAGCCGAGCGCATGATGAAGTCCGACCAACCCGACGGCGTGCTCATACGGATCCCCTGAGAACGCAGGAAACCGGTGTAGATTGCGCGTTCGGCCTCGTACTCTGCTCGCTCGGCCTCAGACAGCTCAACCACCAGGCGCACGGTGTCGTAGTCCGCGAGGTAGTTGCCAGAGAGTTCACCGATCTCCTTGCGATACGCGATGGGGCCGATGAGCTCATCGTAGAGGTCGTCACGTCCGTCCGCCCGCTCCGGAGTCGCCGTGAGCCCCAGGCGAAACGGCGCCAGACACAGTCGCGCCGAGAGCGCGTAGGCTTCCCCCGGGAGGTGATGGCACTCATCGAAGACGATCATCCCGAAGCGGTCGCCGATATTTTCCATGTGAATATAAGCTGAGTCGTAGGTGGTCACAGTGAGCGGCTGGATCTCGTAGTCCCCTCCCCCGATCACTCCTACTTCGACGCCAAAGGTTAGCCGCAGCTGATCGTACCACTGGCGCACCAGGTCGAGCGTGGGCGCGACGACCAGCGCACTGCGCTTCTTCAGGTCGATGGCCATCAGCGCCACTTGAGTCTTGCCGGCGCCGGTCGGCAGCACCACGACACCCCGTCCAAGTTGCTTGTTCCAGGCCTGAATCGCCTCGCGCTGATACGGCCTCGGCTCGCGGCGCGCTACCGCGCCACGCTCGAGCACGCTGTACTTTCGAGCTTGGTCGTCCAGCTCGACCTGCGCATCTCGCAACGCGAGCACAATTTCCGCGTAGCAATGCCCTGGCGCGCGGAAGCAGGCGCTGCGCTCGTCCCACTCCGCCCACTGACGGATCACCCGCTCCTCATCGCTGAACCCGGTGAGCTCCAGCGTACCGGCGCGGAACGCGAGGCGCGCAGTCTTGGTCGTGGATCCGCTCATCGCGGCCTTCGTATACCGCAGCGCTGAGCAGAGGAAAGTGGCGACGTTTCTCGCCGCTCGCCGGCGACCGCCGAAACAACGACTCCGATCCGTGCGCCCCGCGCAGCGCTATCAGCCTATTTCAAGTACGTAGACTGCAAGAGCTGCATGCCGGTCTTCGCCGAAGAGTCGCCAATCCCGGCCAGGCTGCCTTCGATCTTCTCGACGATTTCCATCGTCTCGAGCCGGATCACGAACGCAGTTTCGCGACGCGCGAGCAGCGTCGTGCTGGTGTCGGTTCCAGGCTTCGCGATCACACTGGTCACCGGGACATCGTAGGTGGTGATCCAGTCATCGAGCGTACCGGTCTTCAGGAGCTCTACGAGGAGCCCTCCTTGATCCGTCACCGTCTTCCCCTGCGCAGCCAGATCCCGGGCCGCGTTCTGACAGCCTGGTCAGAAAAACTCCGAGACGTGCACCATGGCGTAGCACCGCCCGGTCCGTCTCAGAGCCTCCAAACTCGTATCCACGTACGGTTTAGTGTTGCTGATCGCGTCCGCATCGAGGTTCACGTAGCCCTCGAGGTCCATATTGGCGACGATGTCGCCCTTGGCGTTTCCGTACGGACCTGCCGGATAAGGGCTCGTGGTGTCGAAGCAATCCCCCGGATTCCCACCGCCGCCGCCGACGGAGCTGCCGCCACTGGCCATTCCACCGGCGCTGGAGCCGCCGGCAGGGCTGCCACTGCTGCCGCCGGATGCACTGCTGCCGCCGGATGTACTGCTGCCGCCGGATGCACTGCTGCCGCCAGACGCCATCCCACCGGATGCAGAGCTACCGGCGGAGCCGCCCGCAGATGGCGTGCTCCCCCCGCCCTCTTCGCCACCGCACCCGTAGCCGACGAGCAGCACGAGCAGGGAGATGGGAAGCCAGGCGCGAGTCACGATTTGGAGCGTAACCCAAACCAGGTCAGATACGGAAGACCAGTGCCCACGGGGAGCTCGATTCGCTGACCATCCGTGGTCACGCTCGCCTCGGCTACCACGGCGAAGGTCCCTGGATAGACCCAGTCAGGGAACAGGTAGCTCCCGAGGGCCAGCACCTCCACCGCGCTGCCCGCCGCGAGCCCCGCGGAGTTCGGGAACGACAGGCGAGCTTCACGCGACACTTTGGGGGGACCGGGTTCGGAGAACCGCGCCTCAAAGGGTCCAATCGCGTACAGCGCAAACAGGCCTTCCGATGGAGCCAGCTCCGCGATCTGGGCGGCGTCGAAGGGCTTCACGTAGAACTTGCGACCGTCGCTGCCAGACGCGACCTCGTCGATCTCGATTTCGACCTGCACGCCAGCCTCAACCGTGAGTTCGACGCCCTGAGCACTCACCCGCTGTGCGGGCGGAGTGGCGCCCATCAAATCGTTCTTCACCACCAAATCCGGCATTTCGCCAGCGAACTTGAAGGTTCTCAGGGTACCCGCGTCGAGCATCAGGCTACTCGCGGACTCATCCACGGCCTTCACCGTATAGTAGAAGCTCGCTCCGGCAGGGCGCACATGTGCTGTTGCGGAGTAGTCAGCCACCACCAAGGGCACCGACACGTCGATGAGGAACGCGCCCCTGTCATCCGTTTCCCCATAGAAACAAGCTGGACCACAAAAGCTCACCTGTTGATGAGCCATGAGCCCGCCGGCTTCGTCAATCACGGTGCCACGCACGCTGGCCACACAGCGCGCTGCCTGCGGTTCGTCTCCGGTGAGCACGCAACCGCCCTGTCCTCCCTGTCCCGCTGCAGCGCCGACACCGCTGCTGCCGCCTGCGCCGCCACTGCCCGCTGCGCCGCCACTGCCATTCGCCCCCGCCCCGCCGGTCCCGGCCGAGCTAGCGTCTTCCCCGCAGCCGGACAGCGCGATCAGTAGAACGCCACCGAGCGGCAAGCCCCAGTGTGAACGAGTGCGCCTCACCCCCAAACCCGAACTCATAGTAGGGGGATGAGTCACTTCGGGGGCGCTGTCAACTTGGGTCTCAACGGAACAGCCGCACCGAGGGATCCCGCGTCTCGCCCCCGATCAACTCGAGCGGCATGTGCCAACGCACCTCCCCTATGTAAACGCCGCGGCGCTCGCGCATGCGTATCAAGGTGCTGCTGCAGTTGCCGTAGCGCAGAATCATCACCTGGGGCACGGGTAGGCAGATCAGCTGCTTTACCAGCTGAAAGATGATGCCGCCGTGAGCCACCACCAGGATGCGCTGGGGGTTAGGCACCTCTTCCCGATCCTTTGGCGTTTCCGCAGGGTTACGGTGTGCCGCCTCCAAGCCGTCGAGGTAGCGACGGGCGCGCTGTTGCACGGCGTCGTAGCTCTCCCCGCCGTACTCTGCGAAGTCGCCGAGAGTCGTGATGTCGCGCTGCATGAAGCTCGGGAAGCGCTCGGCGATTTGCGCTGCATCGAGGCCTTGCAGATCTCCCGAAGAGATCTCCGCGAGATCCGCCTCCACCTGAGGCGGCGCGCGCAACAGCCGCTCACAGAGGATGTGGGCGGTCTCCTTGGCACGGCTAAGTGGCGAGCAATACGCCGCTTCGAATTCCAGCCCCCGCGCCTTCAGCCACTCGCCGAGTACCGCCGCTTGCTCGCGCCCCCGCTCGGAGAGCGGCGAGTCCAGGCTGCCCTGCATGATCCCCTGGGCGTTGGCTTCGCTCTCACCATGGCGCACGAACAGAATATCCATGAGCGTGGCTCATAGCCTCGTGACGCGCCTCGGCCAAACGCTTTCGCCCTCGCGCCACGCCGCCGCCTCTGGCAAGTGTGAACCCATGGTCGACATCAACATCGATTACGAGGGTGAGCTTCACTGCCAAGCCACCCACGGCCCCTCTGGCGCGATCTTTCACACCGACGCACCAAAGGACAACCACGGCAAGGGCGAGAGCTTCTCGCCAACGGATCTCGTTGCGACCGGCCTCGGCACCTGCATGATCACCGTGATGGGGATCCAGGCGAGGAGCCGTGGATATGACCTCCAGGGCGCACTTATCCATGTGAAAAAGCACATGACCGCCTCCGCACCCCGACGCATCGCACGCCTCGACGTGAGCCTCGTGATCCCCAAGGAAGTGGCAGAGGGTCTCGACGACGAGCAACGGAAGCACCTCGAGCACACCGCGCACACCTGTCCGGTGCGCCTCAGCCTGCTGCCCGCGATCGACGTCCCCGTGAGCTTTTCTTGGGGGTGAGGGAGCGCCAGTCGAATTTGGTGACTAGTTCTGATGCGCCAGGGTCAAGCCGCGCCACGGCTCCGGCGCGCCGAGCTTCGGGTCATCGGGATCGGGCAACATCCAGATCGCACGTAAGTCGAACGTCTCACTCCAGGTGCTGCCGTCGGTGGAAGCGAACAGGAAACGATCTTCGCTTGGCACGCGCACGCATTGGAAGATCCCCGGCGCCCCGCTGCTGACGCGCTGGAGTTGATTGCTGTCGCGATCAAACAGCAGGATCTCCCCGGATTTCGTGCCGATGACGAGCGCTCGGCCGCTACGACTGAAGGCACCACAGGAAGCGTCCTCCGGCAGGCTGGGCAACGGTCGGGAACTCCGCGCGGATACATCTGTGATCGCTGCGCCCTTGCTGCCCAGGCTCAAGATTTCGCGGTGGTCACTGGAAAAAGCCAGGCTCTGCACCGCCCCGACGGGTGCGCGGCCGAGCAGAGACGGGGCCTCGAGGCGCGAAGCGTCCAGGGTGTAGAGGACCCCCGCAGCGTCGCCCATCACCAGGAGGCTCCCGTCGGGGGAGAATGCCAGCGCGCGCAGCGATTTTGATTCCGTCGGGATCTTGATGACGTTCTCGCCATCGAGCACCGCGAGGGCGCTGTGTCCGGATTGGTCCAGTAACAGCCCGAGCTTCTCGGCGTCCGGTGCAGCGGCCAGTACCTGAATGCTTCCCAGGTCCAAGAGGCGCAGCCCAGCCTTGCCCAGCACGGCGAGTTGACCGTTTGCCGCGACCCACGCCGCAAACTCCCCTCGCCCGAGTACCCAGCGCGCGGGCGCAGCGCCCCGCCCTTGCAGCAGCGCCTCGGTGGGTTTCGTCCGCGGCGCGGGGCTCGAGCTAGCTGGGAAAGTGCGCGTTTGCTTACGGCCCTCCGCGCTCTGCAGCATGAGCTCTTCCCCGAGGCAACCCATTGCGAGACCGTCGGCAGCCAGTTGGCAATCACCGGCGCCCTTCAGGCTCAAGTAGCGGCTCGCTGCTAGCTCTAGATCGAAGACCAGCGCCCGTCGGCTCTGAGTCATGACGGCGAGCCAGCGGCCGTTGGGGCTGGCGGTCAGCTGCTCCACTCGCTCGCTGCCAAGGCTCAGTCGCCCCACTCGCTGACGGACGTCGGCCGTCCACAGGTCTACGGCGCCCTCATGACTCCACGCGAGCAGGCGCCGCGCTCCAAGCTCGACGGCGTTGCCCGTGGGATCCGGCTCGTCACGCACGGGTTGCAGGGTGTCCGCCTTGCGCTGCCACACCACGCGGTGCCGGGCGTCGCTGCTGATTGCGCCGCCCGGAATGCTGATGAGCTGACCAAGGCGCTGACGGTGTCGCTGGGGTAGCTCTCGCGGCCTCTGCAGTCGCTCAGCGTCGAACGGTGCCTCCCAGAGGCCGCCGCTCTTCGTCGCCAAGAGGACGCGATCGGTGAGCACTGCCATGCGGTCGAGTGAGCTGACGAGTTCTTTCGGCAGCTTTAGCTTGTCGAGTACGCGAGCCGACGAAACATCCCATAGGCTCAACTGGTCTTGGGCCACGACGGCCCAGCGCGTGGGCGACGCCGCAAAGTGGTCTCCGGCAACCGCAGGCAGCCCCGCCTGAGGCTCCCCCAGGGCAATCCAGTGAAGGTTCTCGCCCTCACCCGCACATTGACCCACGAGCGCCTTGGGCACACTCAATTCCCCGGCGCCACTGCTGGTGACGGTGGCGACCCTGCTGAGCCCGCCGTCACAGTGGAGCAGCGAAGCTCGCGTGGTATCTGTGCGTTTTACCTCGAGGATGTCCTCGTGATCCTGCCAAACGACTCGGCTCGAGTCACCGGAGAAGCCCAGCAACCGCTGCCCGGTTGATTTTCCGAGTGGATATCCCTGGTCGCCGTCGCCAGCGAGTTCCAACACTCTGACGTTTGCGTCCTGCCACAGCACGCCAATCCATGCCGAGCCTGGGTCAAACTCCAGACTGTCCAGGCCGCTTGGATTGGCAGGCAACGCCCGGGGGATCCCCAGGCGCACTGCCCGCCAGCCGACGAGATCGAGATCCGAACGCTGACCGTAGTCCCGGGATAGGCGTGCGGCCTTGAGCGCCCCTCCAGGATCTCCCGGCAAGCGGCGCTGAGCCAGCTCTGCGTAGAGCAGAGCCAAGCTCTGATCCGAGGTGCGCTTGGCGGTCGACTGCTGTTGTTCGAGGTCGCTCACCCGACGACTCAAGCTCTGTTCTCGCGCGCGGCTGACCAAGAGCAGCACCAGCATCACGCTGACGACCGCAACCAGCCCACCTCGTCGAATCCAGCGGCTACGCCGATCGCGACGGCGCACCGCTTCGAAGAACAATAGCTCTCGCTGGCCAAGGTTCGCTTCGGTCCGCTCGAACCAACTCAGAAGGCGCGCCGCCTGCTCGCCATCCCAGAGCGAACCTTCGCTCCGACCGTCAGCGTCCCATTGCCGCGCGGCTTCGCTCACGCGAGCGCGAAAGGCTTGATCTTCACCTGACTCGATCAAGCGCCCCGTGAGACGGGGCCAACGCTGGATCAGCGCATCGTGCGCCAGCTGCAGCGCGCCGCCGGCGCTGACCAGGAGCTTGTTCTCGACCAGCTGCCCCAGCGCGCGCTCGACCTCCGGGCGCCCAAGGTGTTCCTCCAAGAGCTCCGTCCTGGGTACGGAGAGGCGCGTCTTTTCGTCGCTCACCAGGCGCACGAGCAGTTGCTCTGCGGCGCGGCGCTCTTCGGGGCGCATGCCTTCGAGCACTTGTTCCGCGTGGATCACCAGGGCGCCAGCGATGCCACCAATGCGCTGCCAGCTGGCCCGGGTGAGCACGTGGCGCTGCTCGTCCCGGTGGCGCCACCAAGCACTCAGCGCGAAAGACAAGAGCGGCAACACCTCCGGGATCTCCCGCGCCTCACTCAGGATGGCGTCGCCCAGCGCAGCGTCTTCGAGCTGGTAACCCGCCGCGTGGGCAGGCTCCGCGATGATCGACTGCAGCGACCCCTCGGAGAGCGGACGCATCGGGTAAAACCCCTGAGTGAGGAGTTGCCGTAGCGGCTCGAATGCGAACAGCCCGTCCATGGAGTCCGCGCGCAACGTCGCGAGGAGCCTCACCCGGGACTGAGCAGCACGCCCGAGGGACCCAAGCGCGCGAGCGACGCGTTCGACCTCGCTCTGGCTGACTCCTCGCTGTACCAGCTCCTCGAGTTGATCCACGAGGATCAAAAGCCCGCGGGTGGTGGGCAGCGCCTCGAGGAGTGCGCCTGCGAGACGCTCCGGCTCACTCGTGATCAGGTTCTTCACTTCCTCGAGCCGCGCGCCCGTCGCCTGAGCGACGGCATGAGCCAGGCTTTCCGCTGGCGAAGCGCCCAGTCGACAAACAACGCTGCTCCACACGGAGGAGCCACCGAGCGCGCCTTCAGCGACCGCTGGGATCACGCCAGCACGCGCCAGCGAGCTCTTTCCACTGCCGCCCGGCCCGACCAGCACACAGCCGGCGCCGACGCGCAGGCGCTCGCAAATCTCGCTGACTTCCTGGCTGCGACCAAAGAACACGCCGCGTTCCTCGGCGGTGAACACGCTGAGCCCGCGGTAAGGACCGCTCTCGGGTACCTCGGGCTTGGTCGCCTGCGCGGAGAGCGCCACCAGCTGGGCCACGACTTCGTCGGCGCTCTCGGGCCTGGCCTTCGGGTCCTTCGCGATCAGCCGATCGACAAGCTCCACCAGAGCGCCCGGGGCCTCACGCAGAGACTGGGCCAAGCTGGGGAACGGCTGCTCATCGAGCAGGCGCTGTCTAACTCCAGCCAAGCTCAGCTCGGCGAATGGGTAGTCGCCGGAGAACGCAAAGTAGAACGTGAGCCCCAAGGCGTAGAGGTCCGACTTCACCGACGGCTCGCGTCCAAGCCACAGCTCGGGCGCCATGAAGAGCGGCGTGCCCCCGACGGCACCGGAGTCGAGCGATGGGTCCTGAGTCACGGCGATGCGCCGGGTGCGGTCCAGCGTCGCGAGCCCGAAGTCGATCAGCTTCAGTCCGCCGCTCTTGCCTCGCGTCTCCCGGGCGACGAACAGGTTCTCAGGCTTGATGTCCCGGTGAAGCAAGCCGATCTCGTGAGCAGCGGCCAGGCCACGCGCTGCCTCGAGGAAAAGCTTCGTGCCCTCCTCCAGGTTGAGCACTCCGCGCTCGACCCGCCCCTCCAGGCTCTCCCCTTCCAAGAACTCCAACGCCAGGCAAGTGTGACCGTCGAGCTCGTAGGCAGCGAAGACCTGCACTACATTGGGGTGCGAGAGCAAGGCCAACACCCGCCCTTCCCCGCGGAACTGGCGCACGATTTCAGGGATCCCCTGATACTCGCTACGCAGGAACTTCAAGAGCTCCCAGCGGCCGATGTCCGCGTTGTGGCCGCGCGCCACCAGGCCGATGCTGCCTTGCTCCCGCAGTACCTCGACCTTGTCGTAGGGTCCAAACGGGCGCAAATCGAAGTCGATGGCGCCATCGCCCTCGTGCATCGCGATGGTGGCTTCGAGGGCGACGTCGCGTTCTCGCCGCGCCGGAGGCACGTCGGAAGCCGCTTCGTTCTTCGCCGGGCCCTCAGCACTCCCCACAGTCGGGTCCAAGAGAGGCGCGGTGCGTGCGGTGCCAAGGGGCTCCGTCCGCACGACCTTCTCGGCAGAGTCAGCGCTAACGGCTCGCTCCACAGGCAGTACCTCGGTGCGATCGAGCGCACCCTCACGGCTCGTGCGATCCCCGCCGGTGCGCAGCGCAGGTGCTCCATCGGTCTCCGAAGCTGAGTGCGCCGAGTCGCGCTTTGCTTCGTCGTCCGCCATGGCAGATCCGCAGGTCTAGCGGGCTTCGGGGTGAAGCTCAGGATCCACTTCGAAACCAGTGGCTTGGCCGGTGCAAACCCAGCCCTTCTGACGCCGCGCGCACTCTGCGTTGGTGATGCTGTTCGCGCCCATGCGCCCCGCGACGGCGAACAGTCCCGCGCGCGCCCCAGCTTCCGTGCAGCCGATCTCGCACCCAGTGACGACCGAGCCGAGCAGGATGTGGCTGACGGGCTTGTTCAGCGCCTCCGTCACGTTTTGCGGCGTGCGGGGCGGTCGCACCTCATCGCTTGCGGGGGTGTACTGCACGCGGATAGACCAGGCTTGGCTGGCGCGAGGATCTGGCTCGTCCAAGTAGGTGAACTCCGGAGGCGGCGTCTCTGCCTCGGGGCGACCGACGGCAGCGCGGCACACGATCCGCTTCCCCGACGACTCCTCGAGGGAGTAGCACTGCTTGCCGACGAGCATGTTGCCACCGACGTCGGCTGCCTGCTCCTTGAGGGCCAGCGTCAGGCGCTCCTCCGTGCAGTCCACGTCTGAGAGCCAAGCGCGCGAGATTTCGCGCTCGTTCACCTGAGTGCAACGCGCATCCACGGAGCCGATTTCGTAATATCCCGGAGGCAACGCAGGCAGCTCCTGAATGCCCGCGGGGTGGACCAAGGCGCCTTCGACATCTCCGCTGTAGCGGGCGGCAGAGCGGGCGTGGACACCGCAACCGGCCAGGAACCCAAGAGCGGCCAGCGTGGTCAGTCCCCGTCGCAGCAAAGCATGCATCGGCCCCAGGGTTACACGCGGCGCGCCAAGAGGCCAAGCCCCTACAGCAGGCTCCGGTTAGACTGTTGAGGTAGACTGTGGGCATGCGGCCTCGTTACCGCGACTGGGACCTAGCTGAGCTCCGCCGTCGGGCAGCGCTGGCGGTGGAAAGCCTCCAAGAATGCCGCGTCTGTCCCCGGGATTGCCGCGTGAATCGCCTCGAAGACGAAGCCAAGGTCTGCTCTACCGGCCGCTACGCCAAGCTCAGTACCTGGTTCCCCCACTTCGGGGAGGAAGACTGCCTGCGCGGCCGGCACGGCTCGGGGACGCTCTTCTTCAGCTTCTGCAACCTGAAGTGTGTCTTCTGCCAGAACCACGACACATCTCAAGCAGGGCACGGTCGTGTCATGGCCCCCCAGGCGCTCGCCGCGGCGATGCTCGACCTCCAGGCCAAGGGCTGCCACAACATCAACTTCGTCACCCCGGAGCATGTCGTTCCGCAACTGCTCGAGGCGCTGCCCATCGCCATCGAGCGCGGCCTGACACTGCCGCTGATCTACAACACCTCGAGCTACGATTCCCTCGAGTCCCTCGCCTGGCTCGACGGCTTGATCGACATCTACATGCCGGACTTCAAGCTCTGGAGCAGCGAGGCCAGCAAGCGCTACCTCAAGGCCAAAGACTATCCCCAGGTCGCGAAGCGCGTAGTGCTCGAGATGCAACGCCAGGTCGGGAGCCTGAGACTCTACGAAGCCGCGCCAGGGCTCGAGCTCGCGCAATCCGGGGTCCTGGTGCGCCACCTGGTGATGCCCGGCCTGGCAGAAGAGAGCCGCGCGATCCTGGAGTTTTTGGCCCACGAGGTCGCCGGCGACACCTACGTCAACGTCATGGCCCAATTCCGCCCGGAATATCGCGCCGACGAGTATCCAGAAATCAATCGTCAGCCGAGCTACGCTGAGGTGCGCGCGGCCCGGGACTACGCACGGGAGCTTGGCTTGCGCTTGGACCGGCGAGCGCCGGAACGGCACCTCGAGCTGCTTCACTAGCTCTATCCAAGGGAAGCAGCGCGCAAGTGCTCCAGGAGGTGCGCGTTGAACGATTCCGCGCGGGAACTTGGCAAGGAGTGACCTGCGCCAGCTTCTGGGAAGAAGCTGCTGCCCGGGATCGCCTCGTGGATCAGCTCCCCGGCGCGATACGGGATCAGCGGGTCGTTCGTACCGTGGGTCACCAGTACTGGGCAGCAAAGCTCCGCCAGTCGATCCTTGGCGCTGAAGTCTTTGCAGGCCCGCCAAGCGTTGGCGAGGCTCTGGTCCGGCTTCTCCAGGCCCTTTCTGAGCATTTCGATCGGGGGGTGAGAGAGCCCCGGGAAGGCCGCGGCAAGCACTGGCTCTGCCGAGCGCTTCTGCTCTGGATCGCCCCACACGCCATCGAAGCCGCGTTCCCCGAGGCGCGTCATCAGCTCCGCGAACGCCGTGGCCCGCGCGCCGTTGTGGCTCGTCGTCGCCACCAGGCTGAGGCTCACGAGACGGTCGCCGAGCTCGAGCGCAATGAGCTGACTGATCATGCCGCCTAAAGAGTGCCCCACCAGGTGCAGGCGCGAGTCGCCCCGCGCCGAGGCAATACGCTCTAGGAATGCACGCACGTCACTTACGAACTCAGGCATCCCGTGGCTGACGACGCCACTCGTTGAGTCACCAAACCCCCGCAGATCCAGGCGCGCCACGGTAAACCCCGCGGAAACGAGCACCGAAACCTGTCCATCCCAGCGTTTGCGGCTCGATCCAAGGCCGTGCACGAGCGCGACGACGGGCCCCTGCCCTTGGACCTCGTAGACGATCTCGCTGCTGTCCGCCTGGGTGAAGCGCTCGATGCTCACGAGAGGATCAGCACCTTCGTCTGACCCGGCACCAAGGTAGCCCCACTCGAGTTCGTGGAGTTTTGCATCGTCGAGTCACTCATGCGGGTGGCGACGCCGCCTCCAATGAACACCTTCGTCGAGCCTTTTACGTTGCGGCTCGGTCCCATCACCGTTCCCGACGCGACGCCGGTAGCCGTCCCCGCCTCATCACCGTTGGTCATCGGTGGAGCGCTGTTCAGGTTGTGCGCCATGCCACCCACGAAGATCACGTTCGGCACCATGGGCACCGCCGTGGCATTGTTGGCCGTGTTGGCGTAGGCCATGGGCGTCACGCCGCTCGCGGACGGCGTGTTGCAGGTGTCAGGACTGGCGAGAGACTGGCCTCCCATCGAACAGTTGGCAAACATCGCTCCCCCTAGCCCAGGTGCACCTGATCAGCGTCCAGCTTGACGAGTTGCTCGGCGGTGAGCATCGCGTTTTTTCCGCGCAGATTCATCAGCTCGGCGCGCTGGTCGATGCGCTTCGCGCGCACGTGCTCGAAGTCCTCCACCTTGCGATAAACCCGACCAAAGGTCTGACTCACCCGATCCACGACGCTCTCCGCGACCTCAGCGACGGTGCGAACCTTCTTCACGTCGAGTTCGGCCAAGCCACCAAGCCAGCTTAGCGCGTGGGTGAAGACTTCCGCGCTCGCGGTGGTGAGCCTGAAGCGCCCAGTCCGAAGCTCGGTTTCGCCCGCCTCCAGCGCCACATTGCGCCCACGCAGCTCCACTCCACCGCCCTTGGAGGTGATGACGAGGTCCTGATCCACTACCAGCTCCACCGGCTGAGTACTCCCCCGCTCGAGCACTGCCAGCACGTAGTGTCGGCCTGGGCTCGCGGCGACCAGAACGTCGTCACCTGGCTGCGGCTCGACGAGGCAGCTCAGCGCCCGCAAGGCGATGACCTTTCCGTCAGGGCCCGCCACGCTGATGCGCGCCTGCCCAACGTCGGTGCTCGACGCCTCCCGCGCGATGACTCGGCCTTCCCAGCCCAGTACGCGTTGCTCTACTCCGAGTGATGCCTCGTTCATGGGTTCTCCGCTCAGTAGGTGGGCTTCCAAGTCTCCGCTCGGCGTAGCGCCGGGTCGTTGCCAAGGGCGACCGCCCGATTGCCCCAGGTCGTGTCGCGCTCGGTGATCCCGTGAAGGCGCGTGCGAAACATCGACGCTCCGGAAAAGTCTGCCTGGCTGACGTCGGCGCGCGAGAAGTCAGCGTAGGTGAGCTTGGCTTGGTTGAAGCGCGTCCCCACGCACACCGCATCCTGCAGCACGGCTCGCTCCAGGTCTGCCTGGCTGAAATCGGCGCTCGAGAGATCCGCCTCCACGAACGTGCCCTCGCGGGCCCGCATGCCGACCAGCTTTGCGCCGATCAGGCTCGCCTGAAAGCAGTTCACCACGTCCGCTTGGACCCCAGATAGATCCGCTCCATCGAGCTTCGCGGAGTGGAAGCTGATGCCCCCACGAAACTCGGCACCGCGAAGCACGGTCTCGGTGAGGTCAGAGTTGCCGAACTGCACACGTTCAAAACCAACCTGAGACAAGTCGCGCCCACACAGCAAGACCTTCATCCACACCGCACTCATCAGCTGAGTGCCCTCGAGGCTCGCCTCCGTCAGGTCCGCGTCCATGATCAAGCTCCGCACCAGGCGGGCGCCCGAGAGGTTGATCCCTGCGGTATCACTCTCGAGGATCTGCAGTGTGTCGCTGGTCGTCCCGCTCAGGTCGAGCCTCCCCAGCTTGCACCGCACGAGGTTGGTATTGCGCAGCCGCGCCTCGCGCAGATCCGCCCCAAGCAGCTCGCTGGTGAAGAACTGCGCCTCGCGCAGGTCCGCGCCGACGAGCTTCGCCTCGGGAGCGATGCAGTCATGCCAAACGGCGTGGATGAGGTTGGATCGAGAGAGGTCGACACCCCTCAGGTCGCAGTTCGTAAAGACCGCCTCCCTGAGATCCGTATCGCTGAGGTTGGCACCACGGAAATCGACCTTCTCGAACGTGCCTCCCTTGAGGTCGGCACCGGAGAGGTCCAGCTGGGCGAAGCTCGCGCCAGACTGAGGTTCTCCGATGGACACGTCGAAGACCAGCTTCTCTCTGGGGCTACGCGTTGACATCGTGCCTCCTCCCGACCACCCGCGCCTGCTCGACCAGAGCATCGTCCAGCCGAGTCTTTTTATCCACACGGATTTTTGAGAGGTCGCTACGAAACAAGTTGGCACCGCGCAGGTCGGCGCCACGCAAATCGGCGTGGTCCAGTATGGCCTCCATGGCGTTCACGCTCGCCATGACGCTGCCTCGCAAGTCGGCCTTGGAGAGCACGGCGCGGCGCAGATCCGCCCGGTAGAGCTTACAGCCCTGAGCTTTTGCCTCCGCGAGATTGGCCATGCGGAGCTTGGCCTCACCAAAGTTCGCGCCTTCAAGCTTTGACTGCATCCAGGTCGTGCGCTCGAGGTTTGCCCAGCGAAAGTCAGCGCCGGTGAGGTCACAACTCTTAGCCAGCGTGGCACCCACCATCTCGGCGCGTGACCAGCTCGAGCTGGGAAAAGCGCACTCCACAAAGGTGGCTCGCCGGAGCTTGGCACCATCGAAGCGCAGCTGGTCACCGCTGCTCTCCACGAACGCGCTGAGTTCCAGGTCCGCACCTTCGAAGTCGCAGCTATTCAGCTTCTGGCGGATGAAATAGGCGCCTGAGAGGTTTGCTCCCACGAAGCAGGTCTCGCTGAACTCCGCCTCGAAGAGCATCACCGAAGCGAGGCCGGCGCCGCTGAAGTCCGCCGCGACGAGCTTGGCTCGCATGAGGTTCGCCTCCGCTAGTCGAGCGTTGCTCAACTGGGTTCCCTTGAGGTTCGCCTCTGCCAGGTTCGCCCGCTGCAAGCTGGCAGAGCTCAAGTCCGCGTCCTCCAGGTTGGCACGCGCGAAGACGACGTCCGAGAGTTCGCAACTCCTCAAGCTCGCGCCGCTCAAATCTGCGCCTTCGAGGAACGCTCCGCTCAAGTTCAGCTCGTCGAGCTTTGCTCCGCGCAGATCGGCTCGGGTGAAGTCTCTGCGCCACAGGTTTTCCCCCGCCTTGGCCGCCTCCATCAGGGCTGCTCCGCGCTGCTTGGCCTCCTCCTGGCTGATCGGCGCTGCCGCGGGGAACACCTGGGTCTGGCGCTGATAGGCGGAGAGCAACTTGTCCTCCGCCTGCTCGAGCTTCGCGATGAGCTCGGGGTCGCCGAGCTTCTCCAGATCCGGGACCTTCACTCCCTGGCTGGCTATGGCTCGCAGGCGATCGCGCATCGCCTCGAAGTCGAGCTTTTGCTGGAGCTTGGGCGGGCCGCCAACGGCTTTGGCTCCCTCCGCAAGCCGCTCGTCGAAGTCGATCTTGTGCTCCGAACACAGAGCGCGGGCCTGTGCTTCCATTTCGGCCCGCTTCTTCTCGGACTCCTGCTTCTTCTCTTCGAGGGCGGCCCGCAGGATCTCCACCTGCTCGGGAATGCGCTCCGGGTCGGTATCCACTTCGGGTTCTTCGGGGATCTTCGGAAGGTGCAGCTCAGGGTCCTGACCCGCCTGAATCAGAAGCTCCCTCACCCGCTCGATCTCGAGCGCAACACGCCGCTTCGCTGCTTCACGACGCAGGCCTTCCCGGGGCAGATTGGGCTCACCCAGAGCGTTCTTGGGCAGCCGGTCTGGCATCAGTTCGCTCTCGCGGAGCGCTTCGAGATGGCCGTTCTCTGGGTCGATACGCCGCGCGAACACCGCTTGATAGTGCGCTTCGTCCCGCCCCTGCCCCTGCCACTCCCCCGCGACTAGCATGCGTTCGACATCACTCGCGTCGTCCTCAACGACCGGAATTGCCGCCCGGAATATCAAGACACCGCGCCGGCGGTGCGGGAAGAGAAACACAGTATCGAGGCGGGTGCGAAGCTCTTCCAGGGCGGAGGCACCGCGGCGCTGAACAAAGCAGCGAGCACGCACTCCGGGCAGCACACCACTCAACAACGGAACGCCTGGAACCAGGTTCTCGAGCTCGTACGCTTCGTCGCCTTTCCAGTAGCCCTCGATCACCTGCGGTGGCTGCGCGGCGTTGAAGTAGCTCCAGTCCATGTCCGCGGCGAAGCCTGGAAAGCGGGTGTCGAGCCAGCGCTGATCGAAGGTACCCAGCTTGGCGAGACGCTCGGGGTTCTCCATCGAGACAGGTAGGAACCCAACCGGGTCTGGATGCATCGTCGGCGAGCGCAAGAGCTGGTCCGGGTTCTCTACGTTGGGCAACGCTCGGAAGTGGTGCTCCTGTCCCTTTGGCGCGAAGCCCTTGCCCAGTGGATTCTTTGGAAAGCCTTCGCCCCCGTAAGCATTCTCCCACGTGATGGGCAGCTCTTCGAAAGGCTTCGGATCGGTCGCCTTGCCGTCCTTCCAATAGCGATCCCCGCTGACATAGAGCGTGCGCTCGACCTGACCGAGCTTGGCTCGGACGCGACAAGCAGTCGCCGCACTCGGCGGGTGCGCCACGGCATGTAGGAGCAACTCCCCCGCGTGCTTGGTCATCCCGAGGTCGAGCGTCGTCTTTCCTAGTTCGTCTCCCACCAACTCCCAGAGTTCCTTTTCCGCGAGCAGCTCTGGCGCTTCGTTTCCGAGCGAAAACAGATACAGCATGCCGATCGAGAGGTACGGCTTGCCCTCGTTCTCGAAGGTGCGCTGGAGAACGCTGATGCGGAAGGGCTTGATGACCTGCATGGGGGCTCAAGGGGTAACGCTGGCCGAGGTATTGTTCACCTGCGTGTCGCTCTTCATCAGGTCGATACACTTGCCAGAGGCTTCGACGATGTTGTTGCTGAACGACAAGACGGTCTCGCTCGCGTTCAACAGGGTCACGTTGAGAGACACCAGCGCCAACGTGATGTCGACCGCGAGTCGAATGCTGAGCGTACCGCCAACGAATAGTGAACCAGCCAACGCGAAGTCGCAGGTCAGGCTCCCAGCAACGTTCACCACCGTCGGCAGCGCAACGTTCACGTCAACGCCTGCAGCCAGCTTTAGGTTGACCGCGCCCCCAACGTAGGTGTTTAGCGCGACGCCCAAGAAGTTGTTGTTCACCGCGCCGACGAAGTTCGAGTTCACGACGCCGCCGAAGTTGTTGTTCACCGCCGCGGCCCAGTTGCTGTTCACGGCGCCGAGGAAGTTTTCGTTCTTCGCACCCACGATGGTGCTCGAGTAGTTCGCGTGAACCGTCGTGACAGTGTCCTCGTCGTAGTCGACGGTGTAGCTCCCCTTCACCTCGAGGTCGTAGTCGCCTTCGACGGTTCCGTCGTAGTCGCCGGCCACCGTCCACTTCACGTCGCCCAGCACGTTGGTGGTTTGGTTACTGCTAAATAGCTCCACGACGTCGTTGCTGACACTGCTGGTGCGCTTCCCGCTGATTGTTTCCGTGTGGTTTCCCTCTACCTTGACGTCTAGGTTGCGCCCGGTGTGGACGTAGCCATCACCCTGAGTCGTCTGGATCAGGTTGTAGTTGTTCTCGCCCACGAGTTGGGGCGCGCCCATATGGAGCTGAGTGGTCTCAGTCGGCGTCTTGAGCTCGATACGCTGGGAGCCACGCTGGTCGTCCAGCTCGAAGTGGTTGTCGCCCGCGGTGTGCAGCACGTTGAGGCTGTGGTTCGTTGAGGTGACGGGACTTGCCGTAACCGCGTTGGGGACCGCCCCCACGATCAGCGGCTGATCCGGATCGCCTCCCAAGAACACCAGCATCACTTCCGTACCCTTGCGCAAAGGGAAGTGAATCCCTTCGGGGTTCCCCGCGTGGTTTTGCAGCATGCGGACCCACATCGAGGCAGAGCCGTCAGTCTTCTGGTGCTCGTCGAAGCGGAGCCGCACGCGATAGCGACCCGCAGAATCGATCTGCGCGTAGTCGTCGGTGCTGGGCCCGTCCACTTCGCCGCTCAGGGTGCCGTACACGCGGGGGACAGGCGTCTCGCGAGGCAAGCGGTAGGTGATGTCCGCTCCAACGCAGTCAAAGGAACAACTGTAGCTTGCACTCGTGGCGGTCAAGTCGAGCAAAGACAACGCGTTCGCGCAGTCTGGGCAAGGCTGGAGAGCCTGGTGCCTCACTTGAGTGATGTAGTAGTCGCCATCGAGGCGTGGCAACGGATGGCCTTCCAGCTCGAAGTGGTAGCCGGCGCGGAACACCGGTGCGTCCGCCTCGCCGGTGAACAGAAGGCGTTGGGTAACTTCAATTTCCTCGAGGATCTGAGCCTCGCGCTCCACCTTGGGCCGCTGGATCTCCGTCGAGAGCGCGACGCTCACCCCGGTCCCAGCGCGTTTGCCTCCGAGGTCATGTGACGCCTCGGAGGTGGTCGAGGGGTTCGCGGCGTCGTACGCGCGCACTTCGATCTTGCGCGTTTGAAGCCGTGAACGCGAACGGAAGCGCCGCACGGTCCGCGTCACAAGCGCCCCACCCGTGGCGTACACGAGCGGCCCCTCGGCCAGCGATTGGCGCGCCGGTTGACCCGAGACGATCACCACGCGCTCCTCCTTCCGCCCTTGCTCGAAGTAGTAATGAAGCCCCTCCTTCTCCATCCAACGCGTCATGAAGTCGAGGTCGCTTTCCTCGAACTGACAGATCTGCGGATACTTCCGGCAGTCGGAGCTCGAGAACGCTAGCTTGACGGTCTCCGAGTCGAAGCCCAGGGCGTCGAACATCTTCTGCAGCACGTCTTTGATCGTGACGTCTACGAAGACGCGGGTGTGTCGTGACAGCGCTGCGCGCCAAAGTTCCGGCACCAGCTCCACGCGATAGAGGCTATGGGTTGGCGTCACTTCCATCAGGTCCGCCTGAGACACCAAGCCGTTGATGACGAACTTCGAGATGTGGTCCTGCTCGGTGCTGAGCGTCGCCCGTCCGCCGATCAGTTCTGCCAGGTCGACCTCGACCTGGTTCTCAACCACAAAATGCACCTCGAATCGGTAGACCGCCCCAAGGCGCTCGACGCCGTTGTAGGCGACAACGAACACGGGGATGCCCGCTTCGAGCCGTAGGGAGTGCCGAGTCAGACCGCTAACTGAGACCATCGACTACCTCTTGTAGAGCTGCTGCCAGTGGCGGGTAGCAACGTCGAACTGCTGCTTCCACTCCGCCAGTTCATTCGGGTTTTGCACTAATCGAGTGCGCCACACATCGAGCAAGGCCAAGCGCTCAGCTTCCGTAGGGATCCCGTACTTGAGCCGGACCTTTTCCTTGTTGGCGTCGCCGCACACGTTGAACTCGGCGCAAAGCGTCGCGAACTCGAAGATCGACAACGTCGGCAGTTGGAGGCCGGGGAACGCTGCGTCTTCCGGCTGAATCATCTGGGTTTCCGGAGACGCCTCGTTCTCTGGTGGCAGAGGTGGGCTCTCCGGGGGCGCCGCCTTTGCCTGGGGCTCCGATGGAGGAGCCGCCGCAAACGGCGAGCTCACGCTCTCCTTTACAGTCACGTCAACCCGCGGCGAGCTGTCGCTCGCCATGCGCTCGGAGGTCGGGCTGACCTTCGTCGACTCGAACGCCGCCTTGGCGGCGCGAGTGCGGCGACGAGCTTCCTCCGCGGGGGAGAGCACAGGCGCTGGTGCGGCGACCATCGCCGGAGGAGCAACATTGGGCTTCGCGAAAGCCGGCGGTGCCACGGGGCTTGGCACGCCGAGCGGTCGCGGCGGCAGCGGCGGCACCCGAGGCTGCGGCGGTACCTGAAGCTGCGGCGCCGGAGAAAGCTCGAAGCCCTCCAGGGCCGGCGCGCCTGCCTGCTCGTTCGCACCTGCACCCATCCGGGAGCTGATCACGTTGAGGAACTCCACCGGGTCCAGGTCGCGTAGCCGCATCGTGCGCGGCGGCCCTTCGTCGGATTTCCCTGCGGCATGATCGAGGGGCAACTCCTCCACCGTTGGGTTACGCCGCTTCAGCTCCCGCTTGGTCTCACCGAGCGCCTTCGTGAACTCAGTGGTGTCCTCTCCTGCTTCCATGCGCTTGAGCAGCGTGTGCTCGCCGCGCGCGGCGTAGCTCGGCCACTCTCCGGGCTCGAAGTCGAGCCGCTCCAGAACCTCCTCATGGCGGTCCTTGGGGAAATGGCGCATGTGGCCGAGCAGGATGGCGTACGTCGTCAATGAGATCGGAAGTTCCACGGCGAGGCCTCCCAGGGTACACGAGGCCCAGTCGGGCGAACGACTCAAATCCGGACGACGTGCGCCACAAGCTCGCCACGTCATGGGTCGGCGCGTCTCCCGCCCGTGAGACGCGCTTCACGCCTCCGCAGCTAGCCCCGGGAACTAACGCAATTCCGCACGGATTCGTAACGGTCTACTGCGTCACTAGGCCGGATAGGCCCAGGCGTAGAGGTGGGAGCCCCCGAACACACGGAGGGCAAGCGGCTGTACCGGGAGAGCAACGCCGGTGTCTGGAGAGAGCAAGCCTAACTCAGCTCCCGCAGCGTGGGAAACACACAGTGAACTCTCGTCTAGGCTCAAACACACACCCCGTACCGAGGGCAGAGTTAGCTCACGGATCAGGCTCGCATCGCTCACGCGCCATTGCGTGAGCAGGTTGCCGCTGGGGTTCGTCACCCAAGCCGAGTCGGTCCCGGTGTCGATACACACGCTGAGGGACTCCCCGAGCATGCGAGCGCAAACCTCCGCTGGTTCCGTCACGTGGGTCCACGCGCTGCGTCCCGTTGCGCGCAGCGTCACGCCCCCGGCTTCTGATGTCGGCAACCCCTCGCGCGGCGCGGAGACCATCGCGAGGTTGCGCTGCCTGTCCACCGCGACGTGACCCGCGTTGCGACGCCTGTCTTCGACCACCAGCTGCTCCACGAGCTTGCCCGACGAGATCTCGATGAAGCTGATATTCGCCAGCTCCTCGCTCCCATGCGGCCCGCCGCCGTTGGTCACCACGAGCAGGCCTTCCTCGAGCAGCAACACACAATCGTGGGGCTTCTGACCGAAGCTAGGGAACTCCCCAACGACTTTGAAGTCGGCGTTGGGATCGCGGATGCTGATGACGCCGGCTCGCGTTTCCAGGTTGGTCTCCACGGCAAACAGCAGAGACGCATCGGGGGAGAACGCGCCGTGACCATAGAAGTGATGCCCCGCGGACAGCGGTGAGATAGTGCGGAGTAGGCTGCCCGCAGCCACGTCCAGGTAGACGGCGCCCGGTCCCCACTTCTCGAACCAAGCCGACTCCGCTGGCCGCCTGGGGTTGATCGCCATTCCGTGCGGCAAGAACTTCAACGACAAACGCCGCAAGCCCGGCGCCCCCGCCTTCACCCGCTGCTCGAGGGACATGCCCTGCGCAGCAGATGGCTCCGCGAACGCCGCGTGGTCCAAATCAAGCACATCCAGGGAGCAGAACGGACCGCCCGCCCCTTCGAAGCGACTGCCGCCCAAAATTACGCCTAGACGCGTCTCTTGGCGCGGGGCGAAGCCGAGCGTTTCGCGGATTTGTTCGACGCCGCGTCCGCGCCTTGAACTTGGAGGGACGGGGCCTTCTGGACGTCGCTCGGCCGCACGCTTCTTGGCGTCGCGCTTCGCGCGGGCTTTGTCGAGGCGCTTCTGCTTCACGCCTTCGAAGATAGTCGACAATCCACCCGCGTCGAGCGTGGATCCAGCCAGTGAAGCCGAGTCGTTGACTTCCCCGCGCCGAGCCGTGGTAATCCGATCCGCCATGAGCGGCGAGGGGCAGCCGGATCCGAAGTCGAGCGGGAGCGCGGTCGCGCCACCCCCGATGGTCGACGCTGGCGTGCGTCAGGCGCTGATCGGTTCCGAGGCGCCTGCTTCGAGCGCGCCAAGTCAGCCGGCGGTGCAACGGAGCGCACACCCCTCTCGCATTGAAGACGCGCCGGATGCACCGGCCAATCTGGATCCCGAAGCGGGGCCACACATCTGGCGCATCGTTCCCGCGACCGGGCCGATCGTTGGCGGACCCTCGATCACGGTGCTCGGCTACTTCTTCGACCCCGCCTGCAAGCTCGAGATCGCAGGAAAATCGGTAGACGTCGTGTTCGACGGCGCTGGTCGGCTCAGCTTCAAGCTGCCCGCCCACGCTCCTGCCGGCAAGGTCGACGTTCGCATCACAAATCCCGATGGAAAATATCAGGATCGCATCTGGGGCTTCGAGTACCTGGGCCCGCCGTTGGTCGCCGCTGTCGAGCCAAACCACACACCGATCCACGGGGGCCAGCTACTGCGCGTACACGGCGCCGCGTTCCAAGAAGGTTGTCTGGTGCAGATCGGCGCATCCTCCGCCCAGACGCGCTTCGTTTCCCCCGAGTTGGTCGAGATCCTCGCTCAACCTCACCCTGGCGGCACTTATGACGTTACCGTATGGAATCCGGATGGGCAGAAGGCGGGCCTCGCCGGCGGGTTCACCTACGATGCAGCGCCCGTCATCACACGCCTAGAACCAGCTCAAGGGAGCGCCGGCGTGTCTGCGCGGGTCAAGCTCATCGGCGAACACTTCGACCCGCGCACCACCGCGGCTTTGTTCGAGCAAGTCGGCTTGTACGTGGAGTTCGAGAGCTCCGAGTGCCTCTACCTGACGCTCCCAGCGCGGGCGGCGGGCACGGTCGATCTCACGCTCTACAACCCCGACGGCCAACGCACCACGGCGCGCGCGGCATTCGAGTACCTGCCCGCCGCTGCCCCAAGCCTCGCGAGCGTGGAGCCCGGGCGCATCCCGCTGGGTCAACCCACGACCCTCGAGCTCACGGGCAGCGGCTTTCAACCGGGAGCGGCGCCCTTCGCGGGCCAGTTCCCACTGACCATCCAGGAGGGAGCGGCGGAGCGGCTCTTGGTGCAAGTGCCAGCGCTCCCTAGCGCGGGCACCACCGACGTGCGGGTCGTCAATCCCGACGGCCAGTGGTGCCAGCTGCCAAACTGCCTTCAGGTCTACGACCCCGCTGAGGAGGTGATCCGCCAAGCGGAGCGCGTCTTGGCGATCACTTCCATTTCGCCGCAATCTGGTCCCACCAGCGGCGGCACTGAGGTGAAGGTTCGCGGAGTGAACTTCTCGGCGGACACTCGGGTGTTGCTCGGCGGCGCGCGTCCCCAAAGCTCCCGCTTCGTCGACGCCAAGCTGATCGAAATCGTCACCGACGCTCATCCCCAGGGGAGCGTCGACGTGGAGCTCAGAGACGAAGGCGCCGTGGGCTGCGTGGAGCTCGCGGCATTCCGCTACGAGGTCGTCGAGCCGGCGCAAATCGATCGCGTCACGCCAAACCGTGGCACCGCGAGCGGCGGCGAACGCTTGACCATCGAAGGCGCAAATTTCCTCCCGGATACACGCGCACGCCTCGGCGGCCAAGTCGCGCAGCTCGTCTTCAAAGGCCCCACCGAGCTCGAGCTGGTTACTCCCCCTGGTCAGGCCGGCAACATGGCTGATTTGATCCTGATCCAGCCCGACGGACAGCGCTCCACCAAGCCGCGTGTCTACTTGTACGAGTGATTGTTGCCTCCCCCCGCGCCACGCTTCTTGCGTGGCGCGCCCCCTCCCGGCGCCGGTCGCGACTCGCTTCGCTCGCGCGCGCGGGCGGAGGGGGTGGATAGGTTACTCGCTGACTGCCTTGTGTACCGCCGCGACGGCTTAGAGCTCGAACCACTGAAGACACCGGGGCCGCTCTTGCGTGACCAAGAACTCCTCCGCTGCCTCTAGCGCCAGCTGCCAGGACACAACGTAGCGGTTTTCCACCTCGATCGTCTCGCGGGGCCATGCGATGGTGAGGGTTTGAGTCCCTTCGATCGCCTCGTTGCCGAGGCAGATGAAACCTGGATGCGATTCCTCAGGGAAGTAGTGAAGCGAAGCCAGAGCGTCCCGCACCGCGACTGCCAGCGAGGGGAAGGGATCCTCACACGAAAGCCAGAAGTGATTGCTTTCCCCGAACCGAACCTTCAGACACGCATACAGGTCGGCACGATTCGCCACGTGGCATGAGGGCCCCAACGACTCAACGAGTAAGCTCATCACCGTGTCCCCTGACGATATGTCAGAGGGTCAATCATCGACGTCCTTCAACGCATCGTCGCTTGCAGCGTCCATTGCGTCATCCAGCTCCACGACTCGGGTCCGCTTCTCTTCGCGGCTGATGGGTGCTTCTTCGCCGGCTTTGATCTGGCTCGAGTGGGTGATCTTGTGAGGCGCCTCCACGGCGCGCCGGATGGCGCTGTCGCCGAAGCGCTCACGGATCGCGTCCAAGGCGCCTCCCAGGCGCTTGCCGCGAGCGGCGTCAGCGGGAGCTTCAACGGTGCCCCGCAGCTCGGGCCGCGGCGCGAACAGGTCGAGCTGCTCCGCCGCCTGGCGTTCGAGCTTGGAGACGCTCACACCCAGGAGCCGCACCGGCTCCTGAAGCGCCAGCTCGTCCCACAGCTCCAGCACGGTGCGCCGGATCAACGCGCCATCGGCGGTCGCTTGGGGCAGCGTTCGGCTGCGGGAAATCAGCGGATAAACCGGCTCCGCCTCAGCGCTGGTGCGCCCTGCCCTCACCCCACGCCGACGTGCGAGCTTCGCGCGCAGCGTCACGGTGCGCCCCGCAAAGTGGTCCTTTCTCATCCGCGCGGCAACGGACTCCGAGTGCGCGGTCAGCGCCGCTGACACCCGCTCCCGTTCGGTCACGTCGCGCTCGAAGGTGTTCTCCTCGCCATAGCTCTTCGGCGCTCGCTGGCTCTCCACGGGGCGCGTGTCTTCGCCTCTGGCCATCGCTTGCAGGTCGTGGGCGCGCCGCCCGAGGAGCTGCTCGAGCCAGTTCGGGTCGTAGTCCGCCAGCTCACCCACCGTGTGGATCCCGTAGCGCGCGAGGGTTTCACCCAGCACCGGCCCAATGCCCCACAGCCGCCGCACGGAGAGCGGCCGTAGAAAGGACTCGACCTCCCCCGTCGGCACCACCAAGAGCCCATCGGGTTTGGACTGGGTGCAGGCGATCTTCGCCACTAGCTTGTTCGGGCCAAGCCCGACACTGACGATCAAGTTTGTTTCCTCCCGGACACGTCGCTTGAGCGCCTGAGCGAGCTCCCGCGGCGCGCCAAACAGGCCCAGGGAGCCGGTCACATCCAGAAAAGCCTCATCCAGAGCGAGGGGCTGAACCTCCGGCGTGAACTCCTCGAAGACTTGCCGCACCTGGCGCGAAACCCGGCTGTACTTCTGCATATCACCACCGACGAAGATCCCTTGCGGGCACAGCTCTCGCGCACGAAATCCAGGCATCGCCGAGCGCACCCCAAACTTCCGCGCCTCGTAGCTCGCCGCGCTCACGACACCTCGCGGGCTACTGGCCCCGACGATCACCGGCTTGCCCCGCAGCTCCGGGTTGTCCCGTTGCTCGATGGATGCGTAGAAGGCATCCATATCCGCATGGAGCACCCAGCGCTGCGTCATCGCGCTTCGTTCCGGGCGGCGTCGTTCATCGCGGGCTCAATCTAGAGCCGCTGCCCCCTGGTGAAAAGCCGAGGCACTCCTCTCCCCCAAACCCGCTTGCAACGAGCTCGGCGCTTTTGCACGAGTCGCGGAGCTTTTTGGGGGTGAGGCGCGCTGGTCCTACGCCGCGGTCAGCTCGCGAAGGCCTTGCGCGCGCGGGCCAACGCGTCGCCGGCGCGCTGCAGGGCGGGTGGAACCTCTTCGTACGCGGAGTCCGTCAAGGCGGACCAAGCGCGGGCGAGGTTCCGTTCGAAGGTGGCGAAGTCGCCGATCATCTGCGCAAACCCGTTGAGGCCCAGCTTGGAGATCAGCTCCTCGCGCGCGTCGAGGAACTGCGCCACTTCCTCTTCCAGCAGGCCTTCGATGCGGTCAGCGATGGGCGCCTTGTTCGAATCGCTGACCGCGCTCACATCGAAGCGTTCGACGGCGTCTGCCAGCTCCTTGAGGAGCTCTTCAGGTGAGCGCCTGCCGCCGGTCTTCAGCTCTTTCGCGTCCATTTCTCCGCTCGCCGCAGGCCGCCTGCGCGCGATCACGGCGCCGCCCAGCATCAAGAGGAGCCCAACAGCGAAAGGCCCTAACGCCACGTCCTTCCACGCAACCAGTCGCTGCTTGGGAGTTGGCTCTTGGCCTTCAGGCAGCTTGAGCGCACCCGGGCGTGCGGCGTAGGACCCGGCCACGAAGATGCCGACGATGAAAACGAGTAGTCCGACGATCTTCACGGCTCAGCCTCCCACGACCTTGATCAAAGTGTACGCGAGCGCGGTGAGCGCCTCTCCCACGATGAATCCCGCCGCCAGAGGCACGGTCTTATCCGCGGTGAAACGCCTGCCAAAGACACGCTCGAGCCCGATTGAGATCACGCAGCCGAAGCCGTAGCTCAGCGTGATGCTGAACGGCAGGTACATTGCGAGGCCTACAAGTACGCCCAAACCGCCGATCGGGAACGCCGAGAGCGCACCTCCAATCCCGGCGCCGGCAAGGTACTTGTCGATGGGCGCGTTGCCCTCGAGCACCCCCTTCACCAGTCCCTGCAAGACCGACGCTTGAGGGGCTGGAAGGCACTCAGGGGTCTTCTCGACGCACGCGACGGACTCGGGCCCGAAGCCGCCAAAGCCGCCGGGCCCAGCTTTCCAGAGCAGCAATGTGGTGCCAATCGCGATCGCCGGGCCGACCCATGCGACCGCAAACTGCGCCATCTGTTGCCGCCGGGGAACGCTGCCGACGAGGTGGCCCGTCTTCAAGTCCTGCATCATGTCGGCGCACTGGCCGGTCGCGATGCAGACGGCGACGCCGATCGTGATCGCAAGGACCGAGTTGCCGCTGGTCACCGCGAGCATCAGCGTGACGGCGATCAGGGCGAGGCCGCTGAGCGGCGAGATGTCCGTTGCACCCGTTGCTTGAGCGACAATCAAACCGGCGACAGCGATCCACAGCGCGCCCACGACGGCCGCAGCAGCCGCTTGCCCCACGTGCATGCCCCCCGTGTCTCGCGACGCGATCAGCGTCACCGCGAACAACGCCAAGAGTGAGCCGATCAGCCCGAAAACGAGCGTGTTCGGGCTCATCTCCTCGGCATCCCCCGCCCCAGAGCGCGCGAGCTTGGCAGCAGCGGATAGGCTGCTGATGGCCCCCTTGATTGCGGGAAACGACAACACCACGCCCGCCAACGCACCGCCGATCAACACGCCGATCCCAGTGGGGCGCAGCATCGTCGAGTACACCGTGCCGACCAGCGCGTCGCCCTTCACACCCGCAGGCGCCCAGCCCTGGCTCACCGCGAAGGGACCGATGAACCACCAGGCGAGGATCCCTCCGAGCGCGAACGGCAGGCCGCCGCGCCCGCTCAGCATGCCGGCACCGATGTTCGCCATCGAGAGATAGAACGTCGTGCCGAGAAACAAGAAGCCGATGGAGCTCGAGTCGCTCATGCCGAAGGCGTGGTGCAGCCAGGGTCCGATCGGGATATCCTCGGGGATCAAGTGAAACTGCCCGAGCAGCGTGATCACCATCGCGATACCGAAGCCAACGCCGAGCAGAATGCCCTTCTGGATACCCGCACCGGGGCTCTTCAAGATGGTCGCCACGGCGAGACCGCTGGGGAACCTCAGCCGCTCAATCTCGATCAACTGTTTCCGCAGGGGAATAATAACCACGATCCCCATGAAGGAACCGGCGACCGCCGCGAGGATCACTGTCCAGACGTTGTAGTCCTTGCCCAGCATCAGAAGCGCGGGGAAGGTGAACACCACGCCAGAGCTCGCGGTGTTCACCCCGGACGCGACCGTCTGATTGATGTTGTTCTCGACGATCGATCCCGCCCCACGGATCCCGAACACACCGCGCCCGAGGCCACGCAGCAGCGCGAATCCCATGATGGCCGCGATGGTCGAGCCGGGAACTCCGAAGCCCAGCTTCAAGCCGATGTACGTGAACGCGGCCGTCATCAGCATGCCCTGGACGATCCCCAAGGACATCGCTCCGAAGGTGATCTCGCGATACGCGGCCGGCGCGCCGCCGGACTTCGCTTCACTCATAGTCGTCTCGCTCCCTGCACTCGCGCCCTCTGTGCGTAGTGCGTTAACGCGGAATTCGTTGGGGAATCAACGCGCTTGCGCGGATCTGGCGAGACCGGCCGCGCGCTCGTGAGCCCGCGCACGCTGGGCTCACCGCAGTGCCAGAGGCGTGCGAACACGCACGATTCGTTGAAGCTTCAAGAATCCAAGCAGGCGGTTCGTCAGCGGTCAGCGCTTACGCACGCCGTCGAGCACCATGCTCACCAAAGCTTGGGTCGCTTCTGCCGGACTACCGAGCTGTTCGCCGTCGAACACCGCAATGAGCAGTGTCTCGACTGCGCCGACCACGGCATAGGCCGTGATGCGCGGGGGTAAGTCGCGCAGCAGCTGGTTTTGGTGAGCTGCCTCGGTCAGTGCCACCGCCGCCTGATTGATCTCATCACGCAGGGCGCGGATGGGCGCACGGGCCCCTTCCGCGGGGCCCCGGCACTCCTGCAAGTAGAGCTTCACGAGCCGCGGCTCTCGCAGCGCAGCCTGCCCCATCTGCATCGCGAGAGTTTGATAGGCAGTGGTCAGCGTTTCGTTGGACCGCGCTTCCGCGAGCTCACGGCCGCACTGAGAGAGCGCTTGCTCCACCTCTTTGCGCAGCGGCGCGAAGAGCGCTTCAACCACCTGAGACTTGTCCTCGAAGTAGCGATAGAAGCTGCCCTTCGCGACACCTGCCGCCTTCGTGATCTCATCGACGGTGACGCGCTCGACCCCGCGCTCCAAGAACTCGACGAGCGCGGCATCGCACAGAGCACGCGTCCGTTCCTGACGATTGCGGTCACGCTTTCCACCAGCTTTGCCTGGACGCTGCTCCGGTACGCGCCCGGGCTCGAACAGATTGTCATCGCCAGGTTTGGGAACCCCGCTGCTCACTTCTCGCTCCTCCGCTCCCCCATCAGCTCGGTGTGGTGTCTGTCGGTCCAACAGCCAGGTCATAGCTCGACGCGCGATGCAATGGATCCCAAGATGTTGGAGCGGAACGCTTCAGGCTTGACAACCTCGTGGCGATCGTTCAAAAAGTGACCGATCAGTCATTCTTTGGAGGTAGCGATGATCGGGATCCCCTTGGCACTCCTAGCCGCGAACGCATTCGAGTGGGCGGTGCACAAGCACGTGCTGCACGGGCTTGGGAAGAGCAAGCGGAGCTTCTGGGCGTTCCACTGGCACGAGCATCACGGCGAGTCGCGCAAGCGCGGCATGTTCGACCCCAACTACGAGCGCCCGCCGCTCGGTTGGCATGCCCAGGGTAAGGAGCTCTTGGCGCTCGCCGCCGCAAGTGCCGCGGTGACGCCACTGCTACCCGTCGCGCCGTTCTTCGTCGGCACCGCCTACTACTGCGCGTTCAACTACTACCGCGTCCACAAGCGCTCCCATCTCGATCCCGAGTGGGCACGCGCGAAGCTGCCGTGGCACTACGACCACCACATGGGACCCAACCAGCACAAGAACTGGTGCGTAACGAAGCCTTGGTTCGACTGGGTGATGGGCACCCGCGAGCACTACGTCGGGACGGAACGCGAGGCACAAGACCGTGCCAAGGCGGCCGCACGCGCTGAACGCAAGGCAGCTCGCGCGGAGCCAGAGCCGCAAGCCGCCGAGTGATCCCGAGCACATAGCTCGACTGCTGCGGGCTCGGCGCGATGCGTCCGGCCCGCTCTCGTTTTGTGGCAGGGCGCGCTCAGCCCCAAACCGTCCGAGCGCAGCGGCACGTTGCCCCGAGGTTTCGGCCACAGCGCCGTTTTTCCATATGCAATCACATGAGAGCGAATGCCAACTAGGGAATAGCCAGCTGACCTCGAGGGCTGAAGGTCGACGAAACACGGAGAAACTCCACAAACGCGAAACGACAGAGACGTCGCAGCGCGAGGGCAGTGTTGCCCCGTCTCGAAGTGCCGCATTGCGTCCATTCGCAGCATTGTGTCCATTCGCTACGGGATGCACCGGTATCAGCGAGTCCTCACAGCCGCTGCGCTCGACGCAGTGCCACTCAATGTCGCGAACTGCCGCTTTCCTTAAAGCGAGCTGAGTCCCAATCAACCCATCCCCGAGAGTCGTTGTTCCGCTCTATCATCGAGCCATCAGCGGCGGGGACACCTGCCCGAAGACACATCACCCGTCGCGCAGTTCAGCGCGCCGCACGCCAATGTTCGCGGGCGATCACCGCACCTACCCGTGCCGAATTCGCCGCGCGTCCCAGGGGGAACGAAGAGACAACGAGTCAGGGGGACCAATGGAAAACATCATCATCAGCGAAATCCTCGCAGCCAAGCCGCATCATATCCGCACAGTAACGCCCTACGCCTGCGTGACTGACGCCGTACGCCTCATGAACCGCTACAACATCGGCGCGCTGCTCGTGATGGATGAAGGTGTACTCCTAGGGATCATCACCGAGCGCGATGTTCTTTTCCGCGTGGTAGGGCAGCACCTGGAGCCCGAGGCCACACTGGTCAGCGATGTCATGACGCGTGGCCTCGTCACGGTGACACCCCACACGACCTTGCAGGAGGCCATGCACCGAATCACGGAGCAGCGGGTGCGACACCTTCCTGTCTTGGACGACGACCAGTTGGTCGGAGTGGTCTCGAGCGGAGATCTGACGCGCGCCATCACCCAGGCGCTGGAGCGTGAGGTCGACGCGCTATCGTCCAAGATCCCGGTCGCCCCGAATCACATGCTCGACGTCTAACGCCGGCTCAAACCCTGCTAGAGCCCCAGGCAATCGCCAAGCTCGACATGAAGGTCGAGCGCTTCGTCGTCGCCAGCCGCCTCACACAGCTCCGGCCACACGAGCAGGGCCCGCTGCGTCGAACACAGCGTCCTGAGCGCGTCATGCACTGCGCGAGCGTCCTGAGCGGCGGGCACCGCGAAGAACCCATAAACCGCGGGACGCTCTCCCGGGGCTGGTCGCGGCCACCCGAGGTCAGGCAGCAAGTCCGGAACTCGGAGCGAGTACTCGTCAGGGCTCCGCACCTCGAGACGGCCACCAAATCCGTCTAGCAGATCCGCGATGGCTTGGAGGGCGTCATCCCCGGGGTGTAGGCCATCGATCGTGAAGGACTCCAGTTCGCCAGCTGCAACAATTTTCCGCACGGCGAAAACAGGGATCCACTCCTCAGCCTGGGAGTGCGCGCAGTCGGGACCATGTTCGTGGTCCTCTTCACAACCGTGTCCGTGTTCATCATGGTCATGACCGTGGTCGTGCTCATGGTCACAGTCGGGCCCATGCTGATGCCCCGGCGGCGGCTCCACGGGTTCAGGATCGAAGATCACTCGATCGTCCCCATGTTCTACATCCGAAGTCGGGCCGCAGAGCTCGAGCACCCGTGCGGTGACGGGACCGGTGCGCAGCGCGACGAGCTTGCGCTGAGTGTCTTCGGGAAACACCACCTGGACCAAGCCCCACTCCTCGTCGATAGGAGCGGCGCCAAGCTCCACGGGCATTCCCAGCCGGTTGGCGGCGCGTCGAACCTCGGACCAGGCGCCAAGCTCGGTTCCAAGCTCGATCACCTTCCAGTCGGCTTCACCGCGCGGCAACGCCTCCGCCGCGCGCAGCGCGAGAGCAAAGGCGCGTCGGGCGTCCCCGAGGCGCTGCTCGAGGTCGCTCAGGAGCAGCACCGCTCCAGGGGGAACATCAGGTCGCTCACAGAGTGCGCCGAGTCGCGTCTTCAGCCGCTTGTCGTCGCCCAGGCGCCGCAGGCAATCCACCTCAGCACGGGCGCGTAGCCAGAACTCTTCTCCCCGAAGCTCCCCAAGTCCGTCGAGCACGCTCAGCGCGCGCTCAGCTTGCCCCACGTGGCTCAAGAGCTCGGCCCAGCGCAGGCTCGCGGTCAAGCGCGCGGCTTGATCGCTGGCGCCTTCAACCGCGCGCTCGGCGACCGATTCTGCTTCCGCGAGGTACCCCATGGTCTCCAAGCAGCTCAAGACCGCGTCGAGCGCCTGCCCATCGAGCACCTCGGTCTGCCAGTCCACGGCCGCGGCGGCGTTCTCCCACATCACCTCGGGGCTGGGGGCTTGCTCTAGGGGCGGCGGCGCGGGATCGGCCTCGCTCAAGCTCGCCCGCGCCGCTTCCATGCGCTGCACCCACGGCACCACGCCGGGCGCCTTGGGAGCGCGCAGCTGAGGGAAGAGCCGATCCACCTGATGGAGCTCGAGGCGAGCGGTCTGACGCGCGCCGCGAGCCAAAGCGAGCTCGGTGCCTACCACGGCGCTTTCAAAGGCCAGGAAGTGCGCTCCGTTTTGCTCCTGGCTGAGGCGCATCCCGCGCAGCACGGCGCCGAGCTCCGCGTCATTGGTCAAGCCGCCAGCGGCGACCAGAGCTTCTGCGGCACGTATCCACGCGGAATAATGACTCGGGGTCTTCGAGATCGACTCGGGATCAGGCAGCAAGTCCTTCGCCTGGGTGATTTGTCCGAGGGCCGCGTGAGCCCGCACCTTGCGCAGCCGGATCGCCATCTCCCCGCTGCTACCCGACGCTGGTTCGTCCCAAAGCTCGAGTTCCATCAACGCCTCTTCGAAACGGCCAAGGGCGAAGAGCGCGTCGACGCGGGGACGGATCAACGCCGGACACTCCTGACGCTGGTCACGCTCGAGCAGCGCCGCGCGCACCTGCTTGACCTCGTTCAGCGCCGCCTCGGCCTCTGCGCCGTCGAGCAACGCATCCACCAGCTCGCTCGAGATGCAGAGGAAGCAAGGCCACGTGGGGTCGATGCGCGCGAGGGTCTCCTTCGCGACCGCCACGCGTTCGGCGACGTAACCCGGTCCGTCGAGGGTTGCATAGCAGGACGCCAGATCTTGGGTGGCGCACACCGCTTGCGGGCAGTCCTTGGTCTCGGGGCGCGAGGACAGCTCGAGCAGCTCCACCGCCAGTGGCAGAGAGTCCTTCACTTGCTCGCGGTTCAGCACTTTGCTCTGGAGCTCCCAGTGGCGGATGAACACCTCGAGCCAAGGGTTGTCCGCGGCGCGGGCGAGGGGCAACGCCTCCGCGACCAGAGCATCCACCGCGTCATGCTCCTCGTCTACCACCAAGGACGGCAAGTCATCCAATGCATGAGCTAGCCGCACATGACCGCGCTTCAGCAAGCTCCGCTGTGCTTCAGTCAACCAACGCCAGATATCCATATGCAAATACTCAACGCTAGAACGCGGACCGGGTGCCTCGCGGCTTTTTCAGCGGGTGGTCACGCGTCGAGGGTCTCGCACAGGGCGGCGCAGAAGTCACGCAGCGCGGTCTCGACGTCGAACAACCGGGTCTCCTCCCCAGTCTCGGACAACAGGCTCACCAGGGGGGCCAAGAGCCGCACGCCGCGGGCGGCGCGCTCGGGCGGCGCCGCGAGCAGGCGAACGATCGCGGGGCAGTCACAGTTGACGTAGAGCCTGAGCGACGGCCGCGCCCCGACTTGCGCCGTGAACTGCCGCGCGAGGCCCAGCACCGCGCTGGAGATACGCGCGTCCGCTTGGTCTGATTCGATGCGACGCTTGAGCTGAATTTCGCGGTCTGGAACCAGCACGAACGGCAGCTCGCGAGGCGCAAAGCGGCAGCTCATCACCGCCACGTCGTCGCGTCCGAACCAACCTTCGAGCTTGCTCTGTTCCTCGGTGCTCAGCTCCACCTTCTGAAACAGCTCACTGTCGCCCTTGCCGGTGCCGAGGAGCACCAAGCGGCCGCGCACGCGGTCCGTATAGGCTTTGCAGAAGGGCAGCGCCGCGAAACGAATGCCGTGCACGACGGGCACTCCCAGCGCGCGAAACAAAAGCTCCTCGAAGCCACCACTCTCGGTCTGACTCACGTGGAGCTTGCCTTGGCTCTTGTCCAGGATGTGCTTCACCCGCAGGTCGCCGTGGCTGGTGGGCAGGGTGACGTCTTCGGCGAGCAAGCCGAACAACCGCGGATCCGATAGCGCGGAGCCAAGCAGCGCTTCGTTGTGCCTGAGCAACACGCGGCGCCAGGTCGCCGCTTCGCTCTGGGCGATGCGTCCCAGGCCGTCGATCAGCGCCTCTCGGAGCTCGCCTTTGACTTGCTCGTACACCGCGTCCTTCTGCAAGGTCTCTCGGCTCGCCGTGGGGTGCAGCGCCACGCTCTCGATCACCGCACTCGCAAAGCCAGCCCAGCTCGGCAACAGCTCGCGGTCTTCATCGCCGATCAACATGCCTCGGATGAACACGTGGACGTCGCGGTGGTCGCTGGTGCCGTAGGTGGAACCGGCGTGGATCCAGATCACGCCTTTGCAGGCTTCCCCGTCGACTTCGATGGCACACAGCGGCTCAAAGGCGATACCAAAGCGCTCAGCGAGCTCGAGCAGAGCCCGCTTCTTGCGGATCGGGTTCGTCAGCTCCGCGTCGCGCCAAGCCGGGGGGCGCTCGTTGACATGTTCCCCGTGGATCCGAACCGGGTAACTCAAGAAGCCGCAGTAGCGCCGCACCAACGCGGACAACACATGGGGATCCGACAGCTCGCGGAAGCGCTCACGCAGCTCGAGCGTCACCCGGGTTCCGACGGGACGCTTCTCAGCTGCTTCGACGCCATATTGCTGACCGTTCTTGGAGTGAAAGAGAAACGCCTGATCCGGATCCTGGTAGGAGCACGTCCAGACCTCGGTGCGCTCAGCGACCACGAAGGCCGTGAGGAAGCCAAGCCCAAAGTAGCCAATCAGCCCGGCGTCTGCCGAGGCGTCTCGTAGGCGCCGGGTGTAGCCGGTGCCCACGGTCGCGAGGTACTCGACGATCTCGTCCTTGGTGAGTCCGGCGCCGGTGTCTTCGATGGAGATGCGACCGTTCTCTGCGTCACATTCCACGCGGATACTCGGCTCGCTGGTGGCGAAGCCGTCCGGATCTTCGATGCGTCGACGCTCGATGCTGTCGTGGGCGTTCTGCACCAGCTCGCGCACCGCGACGCTCGGGCTCGAGTAGAGGTGCTCACCCAGCACCCGCATCAGGCCACCCAAATCCACTCGAGTGCGCTCGAGACTCACCGCCATCGCCGACCCATAGCACGCTGCCTTCGGGTCCCGTGGCGGACACGCGCCACGCCGAGCGAAACACCGGCCACAAGGACGTCGGGCGCTCCCCTCACCCCCAAAAAAAGCCGCGGAACCCTCGGGAGCGCCAACCACGGGGACCCGCTGACAAGCGGTACCGGCGAGCGATTTTATTTTGACACCAATCACTGTCACGGTTATTAATGTCCCATCGTTGTTTGACACACCCACTCTTGCAGCATTGAGCTGCGAAGAGGCAGTCGAGGTGTGTCCTCAATCAGGAGAGAGCCATGACCGAGCACATGGAAGTGCATCAGAGCGCCTCACAGGTTCAGGGTTTGGGGGGGAGAGGTCCAAGCAGTGCGGCGCCGGGCGGCGCTCAGGTACTGCTGAATGACCCCAGCATTGCGCAGAAGTTTGCCAGCGACGAAGCACGCTTCGAGTCCTTCGGTCGCGCCATCGATAAGATCCGTAAGGAAGCAGAAGCCAGCATGGGCGAGAGCGACCTCAAGCACGTCAGGCGCCTGCGCCACCTATCGCGTGGCCTCGAGGTCGTCGGGCGCGCAGCCATCCACTTCTCGTTCGAACCGATCGGCTTCGGCGCAGGCGTTATCGCGCTGTGGCTGCACAAACAGCTCGAGGCGACCGAGATTGGTCACACGGCGCTGCACGGCGCCTACGACAAGCTACCCGGAGTGGGTCGCTTTCATTCATCGCGCTTCCGCTGGAAGACGCCCATCGACGAGGAGAGCTGGCGCTACGGCCACAACGTGCGTCATCACGGGGCCACGAATGTCGCGGGACACGACGCGGACATCCACTTCGGCCCAGTGCGGCTGACCCGAGACACGCCGTGGCGCCCCGCTCACCGCTTCCAGCTCGCCTACGCCTTGCTCGGGCTTTTCCCGAATTTTGGCTTCGTGATGAACATGCACTTCACAGGGCTCGCGGATCTGTACGAGGGCAACGGCCGAGGAGGCATGGATTTCCTCCCGGATAAGCGCCCAAAAACGATCGCCAAGGCCCACTGGAAGGCCGTGCGAAAATACGCTCCCTACTACGCCTACGAGTACGTGCTCTGGCCGATGCTCGCCGGCCCGTTCTTCTGGAAGGTGCTACTCGGCAACTACCTGAGCGAAGTGTTGCGGGACATCTACAGCGCAGCGACCATCTTCTGTGGGCACGTCGGCGAAGAAGCCGCGAGCTTTCCCGAAGGCACGAAGGCCAAGAAGCGCGGGCGCTGGTACGCCATGCAGGCGGCTGCGACCTACAACTTCCGCGTGGACCGAGTCCGCAGCGTGCTCTGTGGAGGCCTCGACCTGCAGATCGAGCACCACTTGTTCAACAAGCTGCCTCCCCACCGGCTGCGTGAGATCGCTCCCCAGGTGGAGCGAGCGTGCCAAGAGCACGGAGTGCCCTACCGCAGCCAGAGCTGGGGCCGCACGCTGCTCGGCGCCTTCGCTCACATTCAGGCGCTGAGCAAGCCCGACCCGCAGCCAGCGGTTTCGGCACAAGAGGCGGTGGCAGCGTGACGGCGCTACTGCTAGCTGCCGGGCTCAGCGCCCTGGAAGCCGAGGATCAGCCGGGAGCGTGGACAGCGAACCCCGGCTCGTGCGATGCAGAGCCCGAGGCAATGAGCGACGCGGAGACCGATCAGCCGGAAGAGGAGTTCACCATTGATGAGCTCGCGGCTCGTAGCAAGGTGCCAAGCCGGACCATCCGCTTCTACCAATCGAAGAAGGCCCTGCCTCCGCCGAAGCTCCGTGGCCGCGTTGCCTACTATGATCAGCGGCACCTCGAGCGCCTCGAACTGATCGCCAACCTCCAGGACCGCGGGCTGCGGATCAACGCCATCCGCGACCTCTTGGCGTCCATGGAACGCGGTGACGTCTCGGTCACCGAGTGGCTCGGGCTGAGCGACGAGTTGCGCAGCCCCTGGGGCGACGACCAGCCCCGGATGCTCGCCGAAGAGGAGCTGCTCGAGTTCGCGAAGTCCGTAGACGGCAAGCCGCGACCCGGGCTCATCTCTGACTTGGAGCGGCTCCAGCTCTTGGAGCGCCAGGGAGATCGCTTCGTGGTGAGGAGCCCGAGCCTGCTCACCATCAGTCTCAAGCTGGAGGCGGCAGGTGTCGATTTGGAGACTGCAGCGGGCGCCGCCGATATCCTGCGGAAACATCTATCGAAGGCGGCGGGTGAGCTCGCGCGCTTCTTCTTCGACCATGCGGGCAGCGGCTTTGGCCGAGACGGCAGCGCGGAGGAGCTGAGCGCGGCGCTCGGCGCGCTGCGCCCCTTGGGTGTCGAAGCGGTGAAGGTGATCTTCTCCAAAGAAATCGAGCGCGAGCTGCGCACCTTGGCAGAATCCGGGCGCGCGGCGAAAATTCCCGCACGGAATCGCCGGCGCAAGCGTTAGTCGAAGCTGACGTACGCATAGCGCATTAGAGGTCGCCGATTCAGTTGGCGAGCCAGCGGCGTTTGGGCGAGCCAGTGGTGTTTGGGCGAGCTAGCGGCGGACTTGATAGAGCTGCCCGTCGACCACGAACTCCGCGCGCTCGAGCTGGGTATCCTTGGGGATCACGAGCCAGCCGCCGGGCAAGTGGTCGTAGCGGAAGAACTCTCCACGCACCGCGCGAGTGCCTCTCGCGTCCTTCCCGCTCACCTCCACCGCCAGGCCTTCAAGCGGCGAGTGGCGCACGAGGGTGGTCGCGAACTTGGCGCTCCCGGAGCCATCCAGCGTGATCACGTCGTAGTCCAGCTCCCCGATCACCTGGGGCAGGTTCACGCGCTGCCCGCGCTCGAACAGAGCGCGGTAGTTGTAGTCGCTGATGTGCTGCGTGGAGCAGTAGCCCATGATGTCGCTGTACTTCGCCGGATCACGCAGCTCTCCGCTGGTGATGTCATAGCCCCAGACACCGATGGTCTTACCGTCGTGGGGGTAGTTCTTGTCTACGGAGCCCGGATCGAGTCCCGGCCCGCACAGCACGTGCTCGCGGCCGTGAGCGTGACCGAGCTCGTGTGCCGCCGTGCTAGCCGCGTAGTTCTCATAGCCAACTCCGAGCGCCAGCCGGAGGAAAGCCGTGCCGGTCTCTGGCGGGTTGTTGTTCAGCAAGGTGACACCGAGCAAGCAGCCACCGCCGTAGTAGCTGAAGAACGAGTCGGTGGGATTGAAGATGCCGTAGTAGTAGACGTCGTCGCCTTCGCCGTCCTTGTTGCGGTAGCCAGCCAGCGTGATGCCCAGCTCTTGCCAGCCGCTGCCGTCAGGGCCAAGGGCACCAGACCACTCGGTAACCTCCCGCACGCGGGTCTCCACCTGGCTCACCCGATACAGCGCTTTCACGCGATCGGTGATCTTCTGAACTTGCGTGTCGTCGAGGTTTGGCAGCCGCCCGGAGCCATCGGCGTTGTAGCGAAAGGGGGCGAGGATGAGGCGAAAGGTATTCGCCTTGCCCTCCACAGCGAGCGGGCTCGTCCCTTCCGCGGGGAAGCGTGCGGCGGGGTTGTCAGTGCCCTGTCCGTTGTCAGCGCCCTCCTCGAGGATCTCGACCGACCAGTCCAGATTCTCCCCGATGTACTCGCCGGGCACCTGGAAATTCAGCGTCGTATTGAGAATCGGCGTCCGTGGATGCAGCGAGTAGCGGCCCTTTGACTTCGAAGGTTCCGTCCTCGCCGGGGAGATGCAGACGCGCCGTGATCTCCCCTCCGGAGTAACCGGAGTCCGTCGCATAGAAGACCCGCACCAGCGCGTCGCGCCCCGCGACCAGGGGCACATCGCTATCCACGGCCTGGCCTCCGACCATCAGGCTGCGCTTGACGCCCTGGTAGATCGCCACTTCCTGAATGCTAACGCCCTGAGCCGTGTGCGCCGTCGTGCCGGAGCCGCCACCACCAGCCATGCCGCCCGTCGCGGCGCTACCCGCAGAGCCGCCCTGTCCTCCCGCGGCCTGGTTGTCAGTGCTGCCGCCGTCCGACGAACAACCGACGCTCCCAAGCATGCCCAACGCGACGAGCCCAATCAGTCCCCAGCGATTCATGGCCAAGTTCTATCCGCATGAGGGACTCAACGCGAGCAGGACCGCTCCCGCCAGAAAACTTCAAACTCAAAGTATCCAGGGGTGGCTCGAAGTGTTTCAACGATGCGGCGACACCGTACGGCAAGATGGAACGCGGTTCCCATCGCGAGGCGATCGACTTCGCCCGATTTGCGGGCGCCACGAAGTCCTCAGCGCGCCAACATCACGAGCAGGCCACCTTCGGGCATCTTGAACTCCACCCGATTGCGCGCGTACTTGAACCACTTCACGTCCTCGGGATCGACTGGGCCGAGAGGACGCGAGCGCACGTGGGGATTACCTTCGACGTTGTTGAACTCAGCGGTGAGCGTATTGAAGACCTCGCTCATCGCCTCGAGGGAGTCCTGGCTGGGGGTACCGGAGGAGATCTGCTGCAAGACCTCTGGCTCGGGCAGCATCAACAGTGAGCCGCCCATCCGCGCTACCGCCTCCAGGTCCGCCAACATCACCCCGCGAAGCTCGTCGTCATCGCTCACCAGGCGGGCGCTAAAGAACTCCGCCAGATCGTGCGCGCTGCCATCTGGAGGTTCGAGCTCGACGTCGCTACCGACGAGGGTCGCGATACACTGTTCGAACGCGCTGGGCGGCGGAACCTCGAAGGGCTCGAAGTCGGGGGGCGGCGGCGGAATACTCGCGGGTTCCGCGGGCGCAACCGGTTCGGCCTCGGCGGCTTCGGCGGCCTCGGCGGCTAGCGCCGCCTCCGCAGCTGCCTGTGCGGCCTCGGAGGGCTCGCCGTCGGACCCGTCGGGTGCGCCCCCACCTGCGGACTGACCCGCCACTTGCTCCCCCGCGGACGCGGCGGCTTCCTTGGGAGTTGATGCCTGGGGCGGGAACTGGGGATTCAGCTCTGGCGGTGACTCGCTACCACGTAGCTTCAGCTCCAGGTTTCCTGGGCTGTAGAGGATGCGCTCGAGCTTAGCTAGGCGCCGCTTGAGCTCATCATTTTCCACACGCAAACGAGCAAGCTCGTTTTGCTGACGCCAGTAGGTCTCGACCTCCGCTCGTCGCTTGCGCGCTTGGTCGCGAAAGTGGCGAGCCGACGTGCTGCTCGGCACCCACGTGCCCTTGGCAGACTCATAGGTGGCGTGGGCGCCGGAGGTGGTATCGAACACGCCCCGGGCGCTGCGCTCTAGGTCGGCGTCCGAGTTGTGATGGCCAAGAAACCATAAGATCCCCTCGCGTCCCTCGATGCGCTGGAGCGTAGGTCGGAAGACTCCCGGGTCCACCGCCACCAGGCGTTCGACCTCGAGGAACCAACGTCCCTCGCGGCGCAAGAGCCGCTTGGCGCGCGCTCCGTCCAGCAAGTCACCGGACATGGGACCCCCACGGCGCCTGATGCGTCTTCTCCCGACGTATTGCTGAAGAAACTGGCCTCACGCCCTTGAGATCGGCCGCCGGCTAAGATTCTGAAGCGGTGGATTGAGGACCAGCTACATAAGTGTGCAAAACCCTTGCGCAGGTGAAACATCTGGAGCATAAGTCCTTCCCCCGAGCGACCCGTAAGGGTTGTAAGGCTCCGACTACTCGCGAAGGTGGCGGAATTGGCAGACGCGCTAGATTCAGGTTCTAGTGGGGTAACTCTCGTGGAGGTTCAAGTCCTCTCCTTCGCACAGACAGCACAGCTCGAACGGCCCCGGAATTCCGGGGCCGTTTTGCGTTTGTGCATCCCGCGCCTCGAGGCCGGGAAGCGCTTTCGCCTGGGTCGCTTGGGGCTGAGCTAGTCGGCACCGCGCAGACCGCTGGGGCCGAGCCAACGAGAAAAGACTTCAGACCTCCCGAGGTGGGCCGTTTGTTCAGGCTGAGTGCGCCGACGCGATTGCGAGCGTCGGCATCACCTCAACCACTCGGCGCTGCCGAACCACCAGGCGAGAGAGCATGAAGATACTGATCGTGGATGACAGCAAGGCAATGCGCATGATCGTACGCCGCACGCTGCGACAGGCTGGCTACGGAAACCATGACATCGACGAGGCCGAGAACGGCCGAGAGGCGCTAGACAAGATCCGCGGAGCGGCACCTGATCTGGTGCTCTCCGACTGGAACATGCCGGAGATGACGGGCATCGAGCTGCTCGAGACCCTCGGCGCCGACGGCACGAAAGTGAAGTTTGGCTTCGTGACCTCGGAAGGCACAGCAGAGATGCGGGCTCGAGCAAGCGGCGCCGGCGCGCTGTTCTTGATCGCAAAGCCCTTCACGGCTGAGAACTTCCAGCAGGCGCTCGATCCCGTCATCAACTGAACGATCCGCTTCGCGGATTCGCGTTGAAACGCGCACTGGGCCTCCCGCGTAAACACACCCGAGTGGTATGTGAACGCCGGAGGCCTCGTTCATGACGGACTATTACGATAGCGATGACCTGAAGAAGTTCGGTGCAATTGCCGACTTCAGTCCCGAGCTCGCGGAGAAGTTCTTCGCTTGGTACGGCGCGGTCTTCAAGGACGGCGCGCTGAGCGCCCGGGAGAAGTCTCTGATCGGGCTCGCGGTAGCCCACGCGATTCAGTGCCCCTACTGCATCGACTCGTTCACCAAGGGCAGCCTGGAGAAGGGCGCTGATCGGGAACAGATGACCGAGGCGATTCATGTGGCTGCCGCGGTGCGCGGCGGCGCTAGCCTCGTCCACGGCGTGCAGATGCGTAACCACGCCGACAAGGTCTCGATGTAATGGGGGCGCCGATCCGCTCGCAGCACGCGAGGAGACTCCCATTGGCAGCGCCAGGGAGACAGCTCGAAGTGCTGGACGCCCCGACCATCGAGCGCGAGTTCGAGACCGCGCTCGATTCCGCAGGGTTATGGCCGCTGCAGCCAACGGAACTCGAGATCCTGCAGGTCAATGTGGGGAAGCTCTGCAACCAGACCTGTCGCCACTGCCATGTCGACGCGGGCCCCGACCGCCGGGAACAGATGTCCCGAGAAGTCTTCGAACAGTGCTTGGATGCGCTCCGCGCAAGTGACATACGCAGCGTCGACATCACCGGCGGCGCCCCGGAGCTAAACGCCAACTTTCGCTGGTTCGTGGAAGCCGTCAGAGGGCTCGAACGCCACGTCATCGATCGCTGCAACCTGACGGTGCTTGAGACGCCATCCGGAGCGGATCTACCGGAGTTCTTCGCCGCTCACGACGTCGAGGTGGTGTGTTCCCTCCCCCACTATCGAGCCCTGGGCACCGACAGTCAGCGCGGTGATGGGGTCTTTGCCAAGAGCATTCGCGCGCTTCGAAGCCTCAACGCCGTGGGTTACGGGCGCGGCAAGCACCGACTCGTGCTCGTGACGAACCCTCTCGGGGCTTTCCTCCCGGCAAATCAAGCATCCCTCGAACGCGAATGGAAACGAGAGCTCGAGGCGCGCCATGGTGTGACCTTTGACGCCCTGTATACCATCACCAACATGCCGATCAGCCGCTACCTCGAGTGGCTGATCGAGAGCGAAAACCTCGAGGCGTACCTCACTCGCCTCGTCGCGGCGTTCAACCCGGCTGCAGCACGAGGCGTGATGTGCCGCAACACGCTGAGCGTTGCCTACGATGGCCGACTCTACGACTGCGACTTCAACCAAATGCTCGACCTGGGTCTTGCAGGCGACATCCAACACATCAAAGATTTTGCCTCCCAGGCGCTCTCAGCGCGCAGCATCCGCGTGGCGCGTCACTGCTTCGGTTGCACTGCTGGCGCCGGCTCGAGCTGCGGCGGAGCCACCGCCTGAGCTCAGGACTACGGCCGCCGGCGAGTAGTTTGCGCGGAACTTGCGAGCGGAGTAGCGTTCAAGGTTGATGGCGTACGAACCCGGAACCGTGATCCAAGGTCGCTACCGCATCTTGGCAAAGGTCGGTTCTGGGGCTCACGGCGTGGTCTACCGCGCGCGCGACCTCGAGACGCGGGACGAAGTTGCGCTCAAGTTCCTCGGCGGCGGCTTCGGTTTCGATCCGCAGTACAACCGGCGCCTGGAACGTGAAGCGCAAGCCATGGCTCAACTTCGCGGCACCCACGCAGTGCACGTCCACAACATCCGTCACGCGGACGACGGGATGATCTACATCGTGATGGAGATGCTCCACGGCCAGAACCTGGAGGATTACCTGGCTCAAGCGGAGAGCGTAGGCGGCCAAATCAAACCCGATCGCCTGCTGATGCTGCTGCGCCCAGTGGTCGACACCCTGGAGGCGGCGCACGCGCAAGGTATCGTCCACCGCGATCTCAAGCCGGCCAACATCTTCGTCATCGACAAGCAGCACGGTGGTGGCGTGCGCCTACTGGACTTCGGCTTGGTGAAGGTGCTGAACGCCAGCGCGCTCACGGATGATGGCATGGTCGCTGGCTCGCCGAGCTACATCGCGCCCGAAGCGTGGGAAGGCAACCCGCGAATCTTGGATCATCGCATCGACGTCTACGCTCTAGGCGTGATCGTGTTCCGCGCCTTGAGCTCGAAGGTGCCAACTCCCCGTGGCGGCCTGATCAACACCATGCAGTGGGCGACCAAGGGGGAGCGCCCCAGCTTGCAAGCGCTGCGCAAGTCGCTGCCGGCGGCGATTGATTTCTGGGTGGAAAAGGCCCTCGCAATCGCCCCTGAGGACCGCTTTCAGAGCGTGCGCAGCCAGCTCAACGCCCTGGAATCCATCCTAGCGACCCCAGTCTCGAGCCCGTTCTAAGCTCAACATCGCAGCTCGCGGAGCCTAGCAGCTAGAACGAGCCGCCGAAGGTCGCCAAGCTGCCGCCTCGCACGCCGCGAACGTCGAACTTCAACGCCTGCTCGCGCCGCTTGCGCCGTGCTTCGGTATCCATCGTTGCGCTGCCGGAGCCGCTCCCTGAGCCAAGCCACAGTACTGTGGCAACCCCCAAGGAGACGATGCCAACCCCGAAGCCAATGTCACCGATCAGACGGCTCTGCTCGATCGCATCGCGGTCCGAACTCGAGCAGTTCGGGGCACAGCCGCTGCCATCCAAGTCGTCGAGCTTGCCAGAAGCGTCTAGCCAAAACCCCGTCGCAACCCCGAGCCCCACGACACCCAGCCCAACGAATGCCCAGGGCAACGCACCCGGTCCCTCGCCTGGGGTCGGCTCGGGCCCCGATGCATCGCCTGCACCGTTACCACTGGTAGCGTCCGCGCCTTGTCCACCCGCGCTGGTCTTCACGGCCTTGTTCTTCTGCCCCTCGAGTAGTGTTACCTCTTGCTCCTTGGTGGTGCCGTCGGGAAACGTGAACTTAAAAGTGTGCTTTCCCGGATTGAGGCTGACCGCACGCCCGGCGCGCGCGTCTTCATCGACGGCTACCCCGTCGACTTCCACATGCACGTCTTTGACGTCTGCGCCTTCGATTTCGAAGACGACGCTCGGCACACTCGACTCGACCTCGGTGAGCCACTGTGCGCAGTCCTTTTGCACCGCTGCCAAGCAGGTTTGGCTCGCACACACCAAGAGCTGCTCCCGAGCGCCCATCAAGTCTCCGTCGCGACGCTGGGTCTGCGCCTTGACGTAACTATCAGCACACTGCTGTTGGTTTGGGGCGTCGTCGGCAGCCACCGCAACCCCTCCGCTGAGCCAGCAGCTCCCAGCGAGTGCGATGGTGAGGATCCGGAACTGAGAACTACGGAGCATTCTTGAACTCACTTCAGGCATTCCGTCTTGACGTGTTTGATCCCTTTGGAATCGACCCACACCGGGGAGCTGCAGTCCACGGCCGGCTTCGCCGTTGGCTTTGGCTCGGCCTTTGGGGGGGTGGGCTCCGCTGGGACTGACTTTGCAGTGCTGGCAGGGGCGCGCTTCGCGGGAGCCGTGGCAGCGGGCTTCGCTGACTGCCCTTGAGCGGCCTCCTTCTGAGCTGCTAGCTCGTCGATATCCGGCACATCGCTCGGCACCGCAGGTGCTGCTGTCGTTGCCGTGGGGTTTGCGGGCTGCTCCGCGGTTGGCGGGGCCGGCTGTGCTTGCTTGGCGGCCTGAGGTACATCGCTCTGGGGCGGCGCGCTAGCTGCAGCGTCCGCAGAACCAAGCCGGGAGATGATGAAGCCGGTCGCGAGCAGACACACGAGCAACACGGCGCCGGCAACCCAGAATACCCCGCGCTTGCGCTCCTCCCGCTCGGGTGGCGTCGCATCCAACACGCCCGCAGCGATGGTGGGCACGCTGGGTGGGTTCAAGGTACCGGCCACCATCACTCCGGTGATGCTCGTGACCTCGCCTGTCGCGCACTGCTCCATCCGGCGCATCTTCGCGGCGCGATCCGCGAGCGGCGTGGCCGCGACTTTCTTCACCCACTCGCCGACCTCGTAGTTCGACATGGGGCGAATGGCGTGTTCCAGCTCGACGGCCATGTCACGGGCCGACTCGTAGCGATCCGCCGCGTCCTTCGCCAGCGCCTTGGCGACGATTGCATCAAAGGCTGCGAAGGCTGAATCCACGTCGCTTGGCTTGGGCGCCGGGGTCTCGAGCACCTGGTTCAGCTGCGCGATCTCGTTTTCCCCATCGATGATGCGCTGCCCCGTGAGCGACTCGTAGAGCACGACGCCCGCCGCGTAGATGTCAGTCCGCGCGGAGATTTCCTCGCCCCGCGCCTGCTCAGGAGCCATGTAGCGGACCTTGCCCTTGAGCTGCCCGTCCCGCGTGGCCTGGATCCTCCCGGAACCCTTGGCCACGCCGAAATCGAGCACGCGCGGAATACCGTCCACCCCGAGCATGATGTTCTGCGGGGACACGTCTCGATGCACGATCCCCAGCGGATCGCCATTCTCGTCTTTGGCATCGTGTGCAGCGTGCAAGCCATACAAGGCGCCGATCATCACTGCCGCGACCAGCTCAGGCTTCACCTCAATCCCGGTCTTGCGGGCGAACTTGAGCAGCTTGCTGAATGCCTCACCCTCGACATAGTCGAGCACCAGGCACACTTCTTCGCCGCGTTGTACGACGTCGAGGGTGGGCACGACGTTTGGGTGTCGCACGCGCGCCGCCAGACGCGCTTCGTCGAGGAACATCTCGATGAACTCGGGCTCACCCACGAGGTGTCTGTGAACACGCTTGATCGCTACGGGCTTGGTGAAGCCTGCAGGGCCCAACAAACGGCCCAGCTGCACTGTCGCCATTCCACCAATGGCGATCTCCTCGAACAGTTCGTAACGGCCATCGAGTCGTTCTCGATCCGCGCTGTGACGAGGGTGCGAATTTGCGGACACGGAAACTGCCTTGTGACTCATTCTGTCTCGTGACCGGTTCGCCGATCCTGCGCGACTTACGCCCCACAGCGTGTCGTCGATCGCAGCCCGAGAACTGCTCGGGACCGCGTAAACGATAGCATGTAACTCGAACGTGAATCCGCCTTCTTCGCATGTGGTTTCGTTGGTCGAAGGCGCTTCCGCACGCGGTTCTGCGACGTGAAAGAGCGCAACATCTTGCAGGTCCGCCGCGACGCGTCGCGCGCAAGCGGGCGCACGAACCTGGACAATCGCAGCGCCTTATGAACGGGAACGTGGGCCGAGGTGCGCGCGCGGTGACCGTGCCAAGCAAGCGGTTGGTCCGCAGCGGTCGTGCAGCACGCGAGTTGGGCGCATTCCCGCTCGGCAATGCCAGCCCGCTTTGCGACTTGGCCAACTTGAGGGATGATCCAGGAAGCGACCTTTTGGTCGCGCTTCCTCTCTCGCTGCTTGGAGTACGCCGATCGATGTACCGGCCTTACCTACAATCTCGTCTTTGGTCCCGCCTCGGGGCGCTCAGCGCTGTCCTCGGATTGCTTGGCTGTTCGGTGGTGGGTAAGGACCTCGACGGCTACTTCTCCGGAGACTCGACCGCTGGGGCCGGCGGGTTCGGAGGCAGCAGCGCGAGCGGCGGCACCTCTGGCAACGCGGGCGCGTCAGGCGCGGGAGCGACTGGGGCGACCGGCGCCATGGGGGGCTCCGGCGGGAACGCCGGGTCGGCTGGAACCGCGGGCAGCGGCGGATGCGGTTCGCGGCAGCCACCAGTGCGCCCGACCATTCAGGACTCGGGGACTGGTGCGCCCACCACCATCTGGGTGCTCAAGGATATCGTCATCGACCAGCCCGATCCCGCATGGAAAGACATCGGGTACGACCTGGACGGTTTGTGCACCGAACCTCCGGACAACCCGGTGGAGTGCCTCGCGGAGAACGCCAGTGGGCCCGCTCGGGACGGCAACGCGGGCGTGGACAATGCGTTCGGATCGACGGTGATTCCGTTGCTCAAAGCGGCTGACGTCACCATTCAGCAGTCAGCCCAAAACAACCAAAACGAGGGCAAATCCGCGATCGTCGTGCACGTCGACGGCTGGAACGGCGAGGACGACGATCCCGCGGTTCAGGTCTGGATGGCTGAGACCGCGTACGGAGTTCCGGACGGAAGCACGGATCCAGGAATGCCCAACTGGGACGGAACGGACACGTTCTACGTACCCGACGCCGCGTTCAACAACGGCGACGTCAACTCGCCCATCATTGGCAATGACAACGCATATGTCGCGGGTCGTACCTTGGTGATGCGGCTCCCGGATCGCTCGGCGTTCCCTTTCCAAACCAGCGAAGGCCAGGTCTTCCTCAAGCTGACCGACGCCACCCTCACTGGACAAATCAGCGCGGATGGCAGCTCGCTGAGCAATGTGATCCTAGCGGGTCGATGGGCGGCTCAAGACGTATTGGACACGCTCGTTTACATCAACATCTGTCCCAACAGCCTCGAGTACGGGCTGGTACAAAACCTCCTGCAGAACAGCTCTGACATCCGCGCGACCAAGGGCACTGGAGGCCCCGGCGCGATCTGTGACGCGGTGAGCATCGGCATTCAGCTCACGGGCTACCCAGGCAAGTTCGGCGGCCTCATCCCGAGCCAGCCGCCCGTCAATCCCTGTTCGGGGAGCGGCGGGGCCGGCGGCACGAGCAACTAAGGCCCTTCTTCGACGCCAGCATCCTGCCACGTCTCAGACGAGCTCGCGTCGGCTGGCACCGACGCATCCGTCTGAGCCTCTTCCTCATCTCCGCGCGGATTTTCTGGGGGAGAGGGAGCGCGCCGCAACGCGACTAGCGAATACGTATTGGAGACGCAATCGGAGCGCCCATAGCAGCACTCGAGCAGACGCTTTGCTCCGCCCGCTTGAACGCACACGAGCTGCTCATACTCGGTACACGACTGCTCGATGAGCCCCTCGCAGGATGGAAACTCTCCTCCGGCGCAGGGTCGCGACTCGGCTCGTCGCTTAGCGCCGTACGCATAGGAGCTAGCAACGCAGGTCGTGACCGGTTTGATTCGGTCCCCGCGCACGCACGCGTTGGTCACGAGGCGCTGACCGCCGAGCTTCGAGCACTCGACCAGCGTCGGGCAGGCACGATCGGCGCTTCTCCAGACCCCACAGTAGGGACCTTCCGCGCGAAAGTGCGGGTCGCTCTTGTGCGTAGTGGATGCCGCCGCTCCCTTCAGCACCAAGCCCGCCGTCTCCGCCGCGAGCTGGTTCGCTCCCGAGCTTCCGCAGGCGAAGGCGGCGAGCGCGGCCGTGGCGCACAACACGGAGCCACGCCACAGTCCCATCCGTAGTGCTACGCGCTCGCGCTCCCTGCCCTTCCTCAAGTCATCCCGATGTGGCGTCGCAGCGTGAACGCCGACTCGCTCACCCAGAAGCGCATCAGGTCGTCGATCAGCGCCATGCCCTGCGCCAGCGCGGCGCCGCGCAGTCCAGCCAAGTCGCCCTCGGTGCGTCGCAGGAGATTGATCGTACCCGGCAGATCATCCGCCACCACCAGTGCGGCGCGCGCGGAACTCAGCCGCAACCTGCGGCACCACTCCTCGACGTGCGTGACAGGTTCCCCCGAGTAGAGCGGCGCGCTCTCCTCGAGTGCCTTGCGAGTTCGCCGCGAGATGGCCTTGGCAATCCGTCGTGAGAGGTTGTCGAGTTCCGCATCCGCGCCGCCGAATCCGGGGACGAAGGCGCGCGTAGTCGCGTTGAGCAGCTCTTCGATGTGGCGAGGCATCAGCTTCTCCACGGCGTGCACACCTCGACGAATGCTCGCCATCGCTCGGGCGAAGAGGAACACCTGTTGGCTCTCTGCGAGTGTCGTGACGTGAGCAGGGACGAGTAGCGCCGGCGGATCGCCGAACTCCACTTCGACGCTGCCGGCGTGGGCGCGGTGCACGTAGAGATCGAAGTTCTCCACTCCGAAAACTCGGGCCACACGGTCAGCCAGCACGCGCAACGGATCCCCGGAGCGCGCACTGAGGCGATCTCGGGAACTCAACCCGTAGCGCTCAAGCTCAGGTGTATACACCTTCCCGAGGCCTTCACTCACCAGCCACAAGAGCTCCACGCCTCGTGCCCCGCCCGCGCCCGCGTCGACACCACGGTAAGCCACGGAATCGAACCCACCGGCGATGGCGCTCGCTGGCCGCGGCGGATTGGCGTCCAGCGTGGCCCGCTCGAGATCGTTTGCTGCGCCCAGCACCACGAGGGGCGCCAGCGCGAGGTTTCGCTCACGAGCGCGCCCCATGGCGCCCAGCGTCTCGGCTAGCTCGCGCCAGTACTCCGCGCCATCCACGTCGACCGTAAGCAGCTTTCTCAGCTCATCGGCGGCCTGAGCGTGGTGCCCCGCGGATCGCAAGCGGCGCGCCAATGCGTGACGCAAGCCCCGATCCTCCGGGAACGCCGCCGCAGCCTTCTGCAGCCCTGCCAATGCGCGATCCCGCTGTCCCAAGCCTTCGTCCAAGACATCGGCGACCTTGAGTTCCAGGGCGACGCGGTCTTCCGAGCTTAGCTGGTGGTTTGCCGCGTATTGGATCAGCGCTTCGGCCTCGCGCTCGAGCACTTGCTTCTTCGCGGTTCCGTCCAGCGCTCGCGCGTGACGTTCCAGGTCCGGCACCGCGCTCATGCCCACCAGCGCCACCGCGTCTGCCAGCGCACGGGCAGCCGCGTCGGGATGACCCCGCTCGGCCTCCAGTTCCGCAAGGAGCTGATACGATTCCGCGCGCTCGAGCTTCGTACCCGACACCATGATCAGCTGCTTTGCGCTCGAATACGCAGCATCCAGATCTCGACGTCGGCGCTGGATCCCGATCAGGCACTGCAGCGCCTCTCGGCTCTCGGGCTCTCGATCGATCACCGCCAGGACACTGCCCAGCGCGCGCTGGTCGTCGCCCAAATGTTCCGACAGAGTCTGCGCGTGGAGCAGCTGAGCGCGGCTGAGCAGCTTGTCATCAGGCTTCATCTGAATCGCCCTCGACAGGCGGTCTACGGTCTCGGCCCACTGACCGTCACGCGCGTACAACTCCGCAAGCTTCACCAATGTCGCGGGGCTGTCTGGCTCATCGCCAAGCACGCGGTTGAGCGCGGCGAGCGCCGCCGGCAAGTCTTGCTTCTGCTCCGCGAGGAGGTCGGCGATGGCGTTCCAAAGCGCGGCATGTCGGGCTTGAAGCCGAGCGGAGTTCGCCGCGTGAAGCAGAGCGTCGTAAAGTTCGTCCACCTTGTCTTGGAGCAGCAAGGTCTCAGTCAAGCCTTCAGCCGCCCCAGCGTGATCCGGGTGAACCTCGAGCGCTTGCAGCAGGTCCTTTGCCGCAGCATCTAGATCGCCGCGCTCGCGCTCGGCCTTCGCGGCGAGCACCAACAGGTCCGCGCCGCGATCCAAGTCACGTGAGACGTTCAGCTCGTACTCCGCGGCTTCGCGGAGCAGCGCGCGATCTCCAGACTTATCGGCCAGCCGCGCGAAGCCCTTAGCCGCACGGTAATTGTCTGGATCGGCTTCGAGCGCTGTTCGGTAGGTAGAAAGCGCCGCCTGGTCGCCCGCCTGCTCGAGACACTCACCAAGCCGTGTGCGGTGAGCCGAGGACAGCCCAGGGTCGTCAAGGGCCGCACCCAAGCGGGCGTCGACTTGGGTCAACAGCGACTGGTCGCCGTCCTCGAGCGCCGCGAACTCCAACGCGGAGAGCGCCAGCGGGTCCTTGGGGTCCACGTGGAGGATCGAGATGTACGTGTGTTTGGGATCGCCGCCGCTCTGCTTGGCCGCTTGGAGGCGCGCAAGATCTCGCAAGGCCGCAACGCGGGCCCCGGGGTGACTCAGCACCCGAGAGAGCGTGGCGTAGGTCACTCCCAAGCGATCCCAAGTGCCCAATCGCTCATACAGGCCGCACAGCGAGAGCAGCGCGGGCAGATGCGACGGATCGCGCTCGATGGCGCCTTCGAAGCACTTCGCTGCCCGAATTGGCTCGTTCAGGTCGTCTCGCAGGATCTCTCCGGCAGCCGTGAGCGCGCCAACGGCCAAGAGTGGATCTCGCGTCTCTGCCGCCTGGCGTTCGAGCTCGTCGACTAGCCGCTTGTGCTGATTCTGTGCCGCGAGGATACGCACGCGTCCATCGAGCGCGGGCCTGAAGTCGGGGACGGCCGTGATGGCCGTCTCGTACGCTGCCAGGGCTCGGTCAGGCTGGCTCAGACGATTTTCATGCACCTCGCCCACCGCCAGCGCAATGCGCGCCTTCGGCTCGTCTTCTTTGCAGGCCGTCAGCTCGAGTTCCAAGAGCTTCACGTACTCGGACCACTCTCCACGCTCAGCGTACTTGCGTCCCAGCGCCTGGAGCGCAGGCGTGTAGAAGGCATCGTGCTCGATCGCTTGGCGGTAGTACTTGATGGCTCCGGTCTCGCTCCCGATGCGCTCCTCGGTGATTTCACCGATCTTGTGTAGCAGCGCCGCTGACTCGCTGCCCTTCGGCAGGATGGCTAGCTCGAGCTCGTAAGTCTTGACCAAGTCCTCCCAGCGGCCGAGGCGGAAGTAGACGCGACCAAGGCTCGCGAGGTTGGGTACGAAGCAGCGGTCCTTCTCGAGTACCTTGCGGTAACGTTCTAGCGCCGCCTCGTCGTCGCGAACGTGGTGCTCCATGACCTCACCAGCGCGATGCAGAAGCGGCACGACCTGCGCCTTGTCCGTCGTGCGCTCGGCCTCTGCCTCGAGGCCCCCAACCAGCTCCTTCCAACGTCCTGCGCGTTCGGCCGCGCGCTGCCAAGCGTGGATGGCGCCGAGGTGCTTTCCGTCGATCTCCAGAATGCGCTTGTACGTGGCTACCGCGTGACCGGGAGACTCGAGCTCGTCCTCGTGGAGGCGCCCGATACGAAACAGGTACTCGATCTTGGTGTCAGCGTCCTCGGTGCTCTCGACGCCGCGCTCGTAGAGCTCGAGCAACTCCCGGTGCTTGCCCGACTGGGCGAAGAGCCGGGTGAGCGCCTTGAAGGCGCCCGGGTGCTTCGGGTCCAGGGACAACGCGCGGCCGTAGTGCTTCTCCGCCTCGGCATGGTTCGAACGCTGCACCTCGAAGACGTCCGCCACGCGAGCATGCGCTTGTGCTTTCCGCGGGGTGTCCTTCGTGGCCTCCGCCTCGGCGAGATGCATCGCGATGAGTGCTTCCCACTCCTTACGCCGCGTGTAGGAAGAGCCGAGCGCGGCCAGAGTCGGCGCGTGAGTTGCGTCCACCTCGAGGGCTCGCTTGTACCAAACCTGAGCTGCGGCATCGTCGTTGAGCCGCTCCTCGACCAGCTGCCCAAGCCGGTGCAACAACAACACGCGACTCGCGGCGTCTTTCGTATGCGTCACCAGGCGCTCGAGCACGCCGACACGCTCCGCGTGCTTGCCGGACAGATCGTAGGCCTTGGCGAGCTGCTCGAGGATCATGACGTCGTCAGGTGACTCATGGCTCGCCCGCTCGAGATCCGCGATGGCTTTGTCCGCATCTGCCAGGCGATCCCGTTCGAGCGATGCCGCACGGTACCAAGCCATGGCACGGACGCGGGGGTCAGTCGACGTCTGTGCCTCGCGCCCGAGAGCAGCGGTCAGCTCACGCCAGCGCCCTTGGCGATGCAACAGGCGCTTCAACGCCACCAGGGCCGAGGCAGAGCGCGGCTCAGCCTCCAGCGCCTCGCCGTAAAGCTCGATGCTGTCCCCTGATTGATCGCGGTGGGCATCGAGCAGGCGCGCCCGCGCCTCCAGGGTCGCGGCTCGAGCCTTGGCGTCGCTAGCAAAAGCCAGCGACAGCTGTTCCAGGGCCTTGTCGAGCCCCGGCCAGTCGTTCTCCAGGGCGGCCAAGCGCTCCAGAGCGCGCAGCACGGTGGTGTTCTGCTTGTCCAGCTCGAGGGCGCGCTGGTAGGCCGCGCGGGCTTCGGAGCGCAGCTTGAGTTGGTCCTCGTACAGCCGACCCTTCTCGTACCAGATCTGCACTTTGCGCTCGGTCGATGCGGTGACCTTGGCCTCCGCGTCGAAGAGTGCGAGCGCTTCCTTGTGCTTTCCGAGTGCAATCAGCAGGCGACGCGCGCCGGCCAGGGCCGCGGTCAGCTCGGGAGCCAAATCGACGGCAGACCGATAGTGGTGCTCCGCCTTCTTGAGATCAGCTAGGGGGAACTCGTAGAGCCTCGCTGCTTCATAATGCAAGCGACCACGGCGACGCGCGTCCCGCTCGTCTCGGATCAGCTCCTCCAGTCCCTTCACCTCCTGCCCCATGCGGCGTTTCCACGCGGCAAGCGGGTCAGCCTGCGTCGCGTCGGCAGTGGAGGCGCGATCACCCGTCGCGAGTACGGGCGCTTCCCCAGGCGTGCCGGAGAGCAGTGTCTTTGCGGTCCCGCTCGCAGCGGGCGCGGGAGACAGGCGACCCGGATCGCTGATGCGGTTTACCTTGGCAATCCCAGGCGCCAATGGATAGGTCGGCGCAGGGACGCCGAGCAAGGTTCCAGAAGCGGCGCTCGCTCGGTCCTTGACGCCGGAGTCCGAGACCTTGGGTTCCACCGGTCGCGGGGGAGCAGCTTTGGGATCCGAGGGACGCTTACCGGGATCGCTGGTGCGCTCCGGAGCGCTCGCCTTGGGGTCGCTCTTGCGCGGAGGCTCGGGCGGCGAACCCGAGGCTCGTGGATCACTATCGCGCTTCACCTCAACTGGGTTGCTAGAAGCCCGAGGGTTGCTGCCAGTTTCTTTTCCCCGCGGAGATTCATCATCCCCGCGCCTTGGGGGCGGCGGTGGCCGAACCGAGGCCGGCGCGCGCGAGCCACGGGGTGGTGGCGGCGGCCGAACCGCGGGCACCGTTCCAGACGTCTTGCGCGGAGGAGGCGGTGGCCGAACCGACTTGGGCGGTCTGGCCTGGTCCGGCTCGACCTCCATCGGCTCGAGGAGACTGGTGTCGTCGGATTCGTCCGGCCGCGGTGGACGCGGCACGGAGCCGTCACCGGCAGGAGGCTTCGCTTTGTCAGCCATTCGCCGACCTAGGCTAGCAGAAACGCGCGGAAATTTGGTTCCACATGCGTCCGGCGAATCGAGTGTCCTGCTCCGCTAGCCGCAGCGCGGCATGCTCCCGGAGTCACGTACGGAACGTCGCTCCGCCCGAACGCCTGACCTCCCCCCCAAAAACGACCAGCGCCGCGGAGTTTGAAAACGCTGGGGTGCTCTGGCTAAGGTCGCGCCCCAACCTCACCGAGGACGTCCCCAATGACCGACGAAGAGATCATCGCCGCCCAACGAGCCCGCTATCAGTGTACCGACGACTTCGGTCCGGAGCTCGCGCGGTACGGGCGACCGATGCACCTGTCGCAGAAACCCTCGGAGCCAATCCGTGCGCCACGCGGGTCGAAGCGCACGGCGAAGAGCTGGGACGCCGAGGCGGCGCGCCGCATGTTGATGAACAACCTCGATCCGCAGAACGCGATCGACTGGGAGAGCCTGGTCGTCTACGGCGGTAGCGGGCGAGCGGCGCGCAACTGGCGCGAGTACCACAAGATCCAAAAGGCCCTGCAGGAGCTGGAACCCGACGAAACACTGTGCGTTCAGTCTGGCGCGGCGGTCTACGTCGCGAAGACCCACGTCCACGCCCCACGGGTGCTGATTGCAAACAGCAACATCGTCCCGCGCTGGGCCACCCAGTCCCATTTCGATCAGCTCGATCGTCAAGGGCTGACCATGTACGGGCAAATGACCGCCGGTTCATGGATCTACATCGGCACCCAGGGGATCCTTCAAGGCACCTACCAGACGCTGTTGGCGCTGGCGGAGAAGCACTACGGCGTCTCGACCTTGGCGGGCAAGCTGGTGGTCACCGCAGGACTTGGTGGCATGAGCGGCGCGCAGCCCATGGCGGTCACCATGAACGAAGGCGTGGTGATCAACATCGAGGTGCGCGGAGACCGCGTGAAGCGCAAGGTCGATGAGGGCTATTGCGACCGCATGACGAGCGACCTCGGGGAGGCTCTCGGTTGGGCAGAGGAAGCGAAACTAGCTAAAAAAGGCTTGAGCATCGGCTTGGTTGGCAACGCCGCGACGATCCTCCCGGAAATGGTCAAGCAAGGCGCCATCCCCGACATCATCACCGACCAAACGTCTGCTCATGATCTGGGCGCGTACATCCCTGAAGGCGACCTGGCCGAGCTCGATGAGCTCCGCGGCAAGGACCTCGCGGAGTACCACCGGCGGTCTCTCGCCAGCATCGCCAAACATGTCGAGGCCATCCTCGAGATGCAGCGCCGGGGCGCGATCGCCTTCGACTACGGAAACAACCTGCGCGCTCAGGCTGAGGCGGCGGGCCTCAGCGTCCGCGACGCCTCAGGCCAGTACTTGTATCCGGGCTTCGTCCCCGCCTACATCCGTGAACTGTTCTGTCAGGGCATGGGGCCCTTCCGCTGGGCCGCGCTGAGCGGAAACCCGAACGACATCCACGTGCTCGATCAGGAGCTCTTGCGCCTGTTCCCTGACAACGAGGGGCTCGCCCGCTGGGTGAAGTTGGCAGGCGAACGCATCCCCTTCCTCGGACTTCCCACGCGGATATGTTGGCTGGGCTACGGGGAGCGCGCGCAGTTTGGCGAAGCCATGAACCGCCTGGTCGCCGACGGGAAGCTGGAGGCGCCGATCGTGATTGGGCGCGATCACCTCGACTGCGGCTCCGTGGCGTCACCTGACCGCGAAACCGAGGCGATGAAGGATGGCTCGGACACCATCGCTGACTGGGCGCTCTTGAACTTCGCGCTCAACACGGCCTCGGGCGCCTCCTGGGTGAGCTTCCATCACGGCGGCGGAGTGGGCATCGGGAACTCCTTGCACGCGGGCATGGTGATCGTCGCCGACGGAACGGCGGAACGCGCCGAGCGACTGAACCGGGTGCTCACCGTCGATCCAGGGATCGGCGTCGCGCGTCACGCCGTGGCCGGCTACGAGATCGCTCAGGAGACCGCAAAGCAGAAGGGCATGAAGCTGCCGTGAGCGGCGCCCCAGATTGCCTGGTCCTCGGGGCACGACAAGTCATCACGTGTGCCAGCGCTGCGGAGCGCGCCCGCGCGGAGGTGGGCGAACCGGGCGGGATATCGGCAGCCCGAGGCAACGCACAAGGGGAGCTCGGCACACTCGAAAACACGGGAATTGCCCTCAGCGGCGGCATCATTCAGGCCATTGCCCCGAGCGCGGAGCTCGCGGCGCGCTTTCCTGAGGCAAGAGTCGTCGACGCCCAAGGCGCGTTGATTTTGCCTGGATTCGTCGACTGCCACACCCACCTACTGTTCGCCGGCAACCGCGCCGAAGAGTGGGAGCAGCGCATGGGAGGCGCGAGCTACCTTGAAATCTTGAAGCAAGGCGGCGGGATCCGTCGCACAATGGCGCATACCCGCGCGGCAACGCGCGAGGAGCTGAAGAGCCACGCCCGCCTCTGGCTGCGGCGGATGCTCGAGCAGGGCACGGTTCACGTCGAGGCGAAGACGGGCTACCGCCTCGACCACGACGGCGAGCTCGAGATGTTACGACTTCACCGAGAGCTCGCGGCCGAGGGGCCTCAGGGCATCACCAGCACCTATCTCGGCGCTCACGTGGTGCCGCCAGAACATCGAGAACAACGAGAGGTGTACCTCGCTCTCGTCGATGAAACCCTGCGCCAGGCGGCAGCCGAGGGGCTGTGTGACTTCGTCGACGTGTTCTGCGAAGACGAGGCTTTTAGCCTCGCGGAAACGCGTCATATCCTGGAGCTAGCGCGCTCACTTGGGCTCGGCTTGAAGCTCCACACCGAACAATTCACCTCGAGCGGTGGCACGCTGCTCGGCGCGGAGCTCGGCGCCACCAGCGTGGACCACCTGGAGGTCGCGACGCCCGAGGACATCAAGAGCCTCGCGGCAGGCGAAAATCCGCCAATTTGCGTGCTCTTGCCCGGCGTTGCGTTTCACTTGCGGCTCGAGACCCACGCGCCGGGTCGAGCGCTCGTCGACGCCGGAGTACCGGTGGCCCTTGCCACGGACTTCAACCCTGGGTCGAGCCCCACGCCATCCATGCCCTTGATGATCGCTCTCGCGGCGCGCACTCAAGGGCTGAGCGTGGCTGAGGCGATTGTCGCGGCGACCCGCAACGCGGCGTGCGCCGTGGGTCGCGGCGACGCCCTGGGCACCATCGAAGTCGGCAAGCGTTGCGACGTGCAGCTGGTCGACGCGCCAGACTATCGCTACCTGGGCTACACCTTTGGTTACAGCCCGGTCCGCCAGGTGCTGATCGCCGGCGAACCGCAGCTCTAGACCAACGAGAGGCGCGCCTCAGGTCCAGTAGGCAGACACTTCTGCGGCGACGTCCCGCTCTCCGCCGCCGGACACGGCGCGCAGCCGGATGTTCTTGGCGCCGGAGAGCTCCAGTACTGCCTCGCAAGCCCCGAACAGCCCCTGCCAGAGGTTCGCGTCGAAGCCGGAGCATCCGCTGAAGCGCAGCAAGCAGTTGCCGCGGTTCCTCTCGACGACTAGCGCCTCGCCGGTGTCGTAGTACTTGCGGAAGATCAGCGGTGTCTTGCCGATCACAAAGCCAGGGTCCATGAAGGAGATGAACACCTTATGTACCCCACGGAAATAGGACTTGGACCCCATGTAGCCGAGCTTACGCGCTAGCTCTCTGCCGCTACCGCTGAGTTCTTGGGCCCCTTCGTGCAACGCCGAGAGCCAGGAGATGGGGTACCAACCCCCTGCGATGATGCGCCCGTATGCGAGCCCTTCAGCCAGCTCGCCGGGGAGCAGCTCCAAGATCTGTTGCTGCCCTCGGGAACCGAACAGCGTGCCGAGGTTCCCGTAGACGCCACGCAGCGGCAACCCGTTGCATAACCCAACGTCCACTGGCTGCACCCGGATCCGCGCGCCGGAGCTTGCGTCAACAGGTTCGCGAAGCGACCCAGGTGCTGTGAAGCCCTGGGCGCCTCCTCGCCCTCCATCCCTCATGAGTGCGACCCTAACATGCTCTCGCCGAGACGTTGTCGCACAAACGTACGCGACCGCTCGCGGGTGCCTCGCGGCAACGCACGTCGTGTATTCCCTGCCCTGACACTGACTGCCGTCACCACCCGACTCACTCCCCCATACGGACCGATCCTCTGATACGGCGTCACAGGCAGACAGCTCCCCACCCCGCCACAGCTGAACGCTTCAGCAGCTGATGAGACCCCACCGTTTGACCGAAGCTGCTTTCCCGTCCATGGCGCGTCGGTTGAGTGATGCCCTCCGGGGGGCGGTCTTTTCATGCAGAAAAAGCCGAGTCTGGTGGCTAGGGTCAAGGCGAGCCCAACTCATATCCAGCACGGTTAAACTCCGCGGCTTGGAGGTTCTTTCCATGACTCAAACTCCCCGCCAGCGTTTCCCCTACGGTTTCTCCATCTACGCTCCCCTTGGGTGCGCCCTGCTCGCCGGCCTGGCGCTCGCGGGGTGTGGAGACAGCGGCAACGACGAAGGCAGTGGCGGCACCGGCGGCGACGGAGCCACTGGTGGCACTCAAAATGGTGGCACCGCGGGCGTCGCCGGAAGCTCCGGAAACGGAGGTGCCAGCGGCAGCACGAGCGGAGGCAGCGGCGTTGGCGGCAGCGGAAACACCGGCAACACCGGGGCTGGTGGCAGCGCGGGCAGCGCAGGTGCTGGAGGCAGCGGCGGTGGGCAGCCGAGCGGCAGCGTCCCCTTGTTCGTGGCTCAGGGACATCTCGGGCGCACGCTGATCAGCTGCGACGATGGTCAAACCTGGACAGCGGACCGCTCCGACGACGATCAGCACACTTGCTGGAGCCAAGACGCCAATGACATCGAGTGCGATCACCAGTCCACCGCCGGTCGCGGCCTGGTGTACGTGCCGAGCACCGCTGATGAGCCGGGAACGTTCGTGACCACTTTCGGCTGGGGGCAGCCCGGGAGCATCCGGACCAGCACAGACGGTGTGACCTGGACGCCAACCCTGACGGGCAAGACGTTTGCGATGCTCGCTTATGGAAGCGGCACCCTGATGGCCGGCGCTCACGTCCCGATGCGCTCGAGCGACACGGGCGTGCAGTGGGAGAACACCGCGGATCCGATGCTGAGTGTCTGGAACGCGCGCACCATCGGTTACGCCGCCCACGGCAACGGGCTGTTCGTGGTGGTCGGCGGCGACGGCGGCCAGCAAGACATCGTGCTCTCGCCGGACGCGGGTCAAAGTTGGTTCCACCCGGATACACTCCCCGGCGAGTGCGGCGCAAACGTACGCGGGGTAGCGTATGGCGCAGGAGCAATCGTCGTGATGGGAGAGAGCACCGTGTGTCACTCGACCGACGGCGGCAAGACCTTCATCGCTCAAGCCATGGGCGCCAACGTCACCTCGACGGTGCTCTGGGACGGCTCACGCTTCATCGCCTTCAGCCAGGGCAAAGCCCACACCTCGAGCGACGGCGCGAGCTGGAACACGACGGACCTCTCGCAGAATATCCAGATCGGTGCCGTCGCCGTCAGCCCCGAGGGCACGTTCGTGGGTGTCCGCGGCGGCTGGCAGGTCTGGTACTCGAAGCAGGAGTTTTACCGCTCCACCGACGGCATCAACTGGACCACGCTGCCGAGCAGCGCCTTCAACGGCGGTCACCCCATCAACTTCATGACCTTCGGCTACGGTGCGCCAAGCAGCGCTTGCCCTGCGCAGTAAGACCAATCCAGCAGATCCAAGCCATTCAACCCAGGCAGCGCTTACCGCGGCTCCTTGACTGGTGGCGCCGTTCGGGGCCGCGGGAGCTTCGCCGTTGCTCCCGCCTGGGTGCTTGGCTAAGTCACCGCGCGTGGGCTTTTTCGAGTTCGAGAAACGCTGGCTGCGGTCCATCTTCAACTGCGTGATCCCCTCGGGTCAGAGCCGCCTGCTCCCCGAAGGCGCGGCGGATGTGCCGATGGACGGCTTCATCGACGACCTGCTGAGCCACGCGCCAGCGCAGTTCTGCCTTGGAATGCGCGCCTGCACCTGGGCGATCACGTGGGCGCCGCTCGTCGTGCTCGGGCGCTTCAAGAGCTTTCACTCCCTGAGTGCCGAGGAGCAGTATCGCGTACTCGACGTGATGCGCTCGAGCGACGTCTACCTGATCCGTGAGATGCCGCTCTTGTTCAAGACCATCGGCTGCCTTGGCTACGGTGGGCTGCCCCGCATCCAAGCTCGGCTGGATATCGAACCCAGGGATTCCACCGACCCCGACTGGGCGCGCCCGGGAGCGAAATCGTGAGCGGCCCAGAGAAGCTCGCAAAGCGCGGGATTGCCTCCCTGAAGGACGTACGGAGCCAAACCTCCGTTGAGGACAGCGCCGACGTCGTGATCGTGGGTAGCGGCGCCGCGGGTGCCACGGCAGCGCGCGTGCTGACGGACGCTGGGCTCGACGTGATCTTGATCGAAGAAGGCGCACATATCCCCACGGATAAGCTTCGCTCCGATGCGTACAGCTCGTTCAAGCACCTGTGGCGCGATATGGGCTTTCAAGTCGCCGAAGGGCGCGCGTTCACGCCGGTGCTCCAGGGTCGCGCCGTGGGTGGCACCACTGTGGTCAACGGCGCAATCATTCATCGCCTACCAGAGCCGATCTATGACCTGTGGGCCGCGGAGCACGCCCTGGACAAGAGCTTCAGCTACCGGCAGCTGACGGATGTCTTCGATCAGCTGGACCGTGAGCTCAGCGTCGGCACGGCCCCTGACGATGTGTTCGGGGTCAACAATCAGCTGATGCAGCTCGGCGTCGAGGGGATCGGCGCACGAGGCAATCGCATCCGTCGCAACGTGAAGGACTGCCAAGGCTCTGCTCACTGCAATCAAGGTTGCCCGACCGCTCGCAAGCAGAGCATGGATGTCTCGTATGTTCCCCGCGCGCTCGAGCGAGGCGCGCGCCTGTATGCTCAGTGTCGCGCGGAAACAATCTTGAGTAAGTCAGGGCGGGTTTCGGGGGTGAGGGGCCGATTTTTGGACCCCGTGACCAAGGAAAAAGGGCCGCGTTTTAGCTTTCATGCTCGGCGCGCTGTCGTGCTCTGTGCGAGCGCCATCCAAACTCCGCAACTCCTGCAAGCAAACGGCTTCGGGCGCGCCAGTCAATTGGTCGGCGAGCGCTTGCAGTGCCACCCGGGCACCGGCGTCGTTGGCGTCTTCCCGAATCCGGTGAAGCTCAGCTTTGGCGCAACTCAAGGCTTCGAGACCACGCATTTCTGGCATGAGCGCATGAAGTTCGAGAGCGTCGCCATGCCCCTCGAGTTCGCCGCTGCTCGCCTCCCGGGTGTGGGACCAGAGCTGATGCGTGAGCTAGAGAGCTTCAATCACCTCGCCATTTGGGGCGTGCAGGTGCGCGCCCAGGCCCTGGGGAGCGTGCACCGCAACTTCTTCGGCGGGACGAAGATCCAGTACGACATGCTCGATAGCGACATCGAGATCCTGAAAGTCGGTGTCCAGCGCCTGATCCGCATGATGTTCGCGGCGGGTGCCACGGAAGTCTTGCCCGGCATTCATGGTCTGCCAGATCGCATCGACTCGGCGGACGCAGCAGAGAAGCTCTTCAGCTTGCCCAATGACCCGCGGCTCTTTCATTGCATCGCCGCGCACTTGTTCGGCACTGCCAAGATGGGCCTTTCGAAATACTCCAGCGTGGTGGATCTAAATGCTCAGGTACACGACGCGCCTGGGCTCTACGTCTTCGACTCGTCGGCCTTCCCGACCAACATGGGCGTCAATCCCCAGCACAGCATCTGTGCTTTCAGTTGGCTGATGAGCGAGCGACTCGCGAGCCGCAAGCACTGAACTTTTCCGCTGCGATCCCGACTTCGCCCGGCGTGCTCAGCCAGGGCGGCATCGCAGGGGCGCTCTGGGCGCGAGTCTTCGGCTCGGTTTCAGCCAAGTTGCCGCACGCGCACGCTCGCCTAACGGTCCTTTGGTGGGACTCGCAGAGGCGGCGCCCGTGATCGTTTCTTCTCGCTGAGGGATGCAAAGTCCGCGTGGAATTGCAGTCAGATCGCGGGTTTTCCAGCACGCCAGAGCCACTGCAGAAAAGTGCGGGCGCGGTTTGCGCAGCCAAAAGCTGACAGCTACTCCTATTGCACACCCAGCGACGCTCGTTCCCCCGAGGAAAGGCGTCGCGCCCACACACTATCCGCTGAAGCAGGCGGCCCGGCTCGCGCAGTCCCATGACGCGTCGCCGCGTGCCGTGCTGCGTCCAGGAGGTCCCCATGCGTTCGTGGAAGCTGTCTCGAGGGTTTGCTACCTTGGTCTGCCTGGTGTCGCTTGCAGGCTGTGACGCGTCGGGCGGCGGTGGCTACGCCACCAACGGTGCGCCCCAGAGCTGCGCCGAGGCGCTCTCCTGTTGGGACCGCTGCGTGTGCTCCACCGGAGACGAGCAGGCGTGCCTGGCCGCCTGTGATGGTGACCAAGGAGGTGCCGGCGGCAGCGGTTGGCCGGGCGGCGACGGCGGCAGCGGCGCCGGGCCGTCCGAGACCGGAGGTAACGGCGGAGCCGGAGGCAGCGACCTGCCGCCGAGCAGCACCGGCGGGACCACGGGCAGTCCAGGCAGCGGCGGCTCCCCTAACCCCCCCGAGCCCGATCCCCAACCAGTAGCTGGGCTCGACTTGCTAGAAATTTCCGCTTGGCAATCTGTAAAGATAAAGCTGATGCGTGACGGTCAGTCACTGACCGATAGCCTCAACGCACCTGTTGTCGCGGGGCGGGACGCCTTGCTCCGCGTCTACGTGCAAAAAGAGGCAGAGTGGGAGCAGCGCGCGGTCCAGGCGAAGCTCTACATTGACGGAGTCGAACAAGGCGCACAGACCTTCACCCCGAGCGGCGAATCCAACGCAGCTGACCTCTCGAGCTCGATCAACTTCCAGGTGCCAGGCAGTCTGATCACGAAAAGCGCCAAGTACAGCGTCGCGCTCTTCGAGCTCGACCAGAGTCAGCACCCGGGTACCGTCGAGGGCTCCCGTTACCCCGCGGATGGCGACACGCTCCTCGGAGCGAGTGAGGTGAACGGCGCCTTCAAGGTGACCCTCGTCCCTGTGACCATCAACGGCTACACCCCAGATACGAGCCCAGGTCGCATCGAAGCCTATCGTGAACAACTCAAGGCGATGTTCCCCGTCGCGGACATCGAGCTGAACGTGAGAGAGACGGTCGGTTACGGCGGCAACGTCACCGCTTCCAGCGGCTGGGGTAACCTCCTCGACACCGTCCAGGCGCTGCGCCAGGACGACAACCCTGCACCAAACACCTACTACTATGGTTTGCTCACCCCAGCTCCCTCCATGGGCTCGTTCTGCAGTGGAGGCTGCACTGCGGGGCTCGGCTCCGTACCGGGACCGAACAGCGACTATTACCGCGGGGCAATTGGCCTTGGCTTCTTTCCTGATGGAAGCTTCGGTGGCTCCCCGGACACGATGGCGCATGAACTCGGTCACGCTCTTGGCAGGCCTCATGCGCCCTGCGGCGGAGCAGGCGGCCCCGACGGGAACTACCCCTACTCGGGCGGAGAAATTGGCAGCTGGGGCTTCGACCAACGCAGCGGACAGCCGCTCTCGCCGAGCGGACTCTACGACTTCATGGGCTACTGCGATCCGACCTGGATCAGCGACTACAACTACAGCCTGCTCTTCGAACGCGTGAGCTACGTGAATGCGAACCCGAAGCTCATCTCGAACGATCCGCTGCGCAAAGCCGGGAGCTTCGCGAGCTACAGCGTCTCCGCGGCGGGTAAGCTCGAGGCCCTGGGAGTCGTCGAGCTACGTCAGTCCGCGATGGGCGAAGCGCGCGAGGTCGATGTGGTGCTCACGAGCGGCGAGCACACTCGGCTCACTGGGTACTACACCCCTTACGCCGACGCCGAGCTCGGCGGTCACCTGCTCGTGCCACGCCGCGGGCTGAACGTGCAGAGCGTCACCCGTCGCTTGGGCAACGCCGTTGAAGGCTTCATACCTGCAGCGAGCGACGTACCGCGCCTCACTCGCTGAGTTGCGCTCCCATCTGGATCAGCGAGGCGTCACTGCCTCGCCGCCGCCTCGCAAGTGCGGCGCAGCTAGGGCCTGCTGTCCCCTTTGCGAGCTTGCTCAGGTCTTGCGACCGATGAGCGGAGCTGTCAGGGTGCAGCAGCCCATGCGCGCTTCGCCTGAGACTCCCGACGTCACCCAAAATTCACGCTTCTGGATGGTGAGAGGCATCAAGCGGCGCCTCGCGAGCATCGCGGTAGCAGCCGCCTGTTCGCTAGCTACGACGACCGCACTCGCCCACGGCGCGTTTCCGCAGTCCGCGTTCGTGTATGAAGATCCGAGCGACGCGAACCGCCTCTGGGTGGGCGCGTCGTTTGGCCTTTTGACCTCGCCGGACCGCGGAGACACTTGGTACTGGCTGTGCGAGGAAGCGCCCGACTACGAAGGCGTCAAACCGAAGCTGGATGTGAGCGCGAATGGCGCGCTGCTCGTTGGCAGCTTCGATGGCGTGTCCGTCAGCAGCAGCCTCGGCTGCGACTGGACGGTCCCGGATGGTCCAAAGGACAAGTTCGTATCTTACGTCCACACGGAGCAATCCGATCCTCACAGCGTGCTCGCACTCGTTTCCATGGGGCAACCGGGCAATGTGTTCTTGAACCAAGTCTGGGCGTCTGCCAATGACGGGCAGAGCTTCACTCAGCTGGGCGCAGACTTGGACACCGGGCTGCTCGCCTTCGCGGTGGTTAGCGCCAAGAGCGACGGTCAGCGCATCTACGTGACCGGGAACCTCAAGCCTGCGGGAGGCGGCGCCGCAGAGGGCATGCTCCTGGTGTCCAGCGATCGCGGCCAGACCTGGGATTACCGGGCGATCCCTGGCGCCGACTCAACGAATCCTCCGCATGTGCTCGGCGTCCATCCCACCGATCCGGATCAAGTGTTCGTCCGCATCGACGGCGACGCGCGCGATCAGCTGCTGGTGAGCAATGACGCAGGCCAGTCGTTCACCCAGCTCCTCGACAAACAAGCGGAGCTCTTCGGCTTTGCCGTCGACCCCGATGGAACGACTCTGCGGATCGGCTTCGGCGACGCCCGCGACCCGACGCTCGACGTGGACGAAAACGATGTTGGGATCTACTCGTCCGCGATCAGCGGCTTGAGCGCCACGAGCTTCACCCGAGATCTCGACGGCGCCATCGGTTGCCTGCGCTGGATTGGGCCCGAGCTGTACGCCTGCACCAGCCAGTTCTTTCACGGCTACGAGCTCGGTCGCTCCACCGACGGCAAGACTTTCGAACCCGTGATGACCCTGAGCGGGGTCGACGATGTGTTGAGCTGCCCCGCCGAGAGCCGTGCAGGTCAGTACTGCCCAGCCAAGTGGCCAAGCACCTGCGCGCTGATCGGAAAGTGCGTTCCAGGTGAAGACGCCGGTGCAGGCGGAAGCGCTGGCAATGGCAGCGGCGGCACGAGTAGCGGCAGCGGTGGGTCGAACGGTGGTGGGGACGACGGTGGCGGCTGTGGTTGTCGCATGCCAGGCGCAGACAGCACTTCCCCAGCCTCCGACGCACGCCGCGGGGCGTTCTTCGCCGGTCTCGCACTGATCCTCGCTGGACTGTGGTCCCAAAGCCGGCGCAAGAAACACAAAGCAAAGAAAACCGGCGCCAAGAGCACCTGACGCGCCATCGCAAGGCCCAGGGAACTTCGGCCTTCGCCAAGCGGCCCCATGTGCTATGAGCGGGCCCGTGTCCGGCGCTCGTTCTGCCCCGTCCAACCAGAACCCCGAGACCCTGATTTTTCGAAACGTTCGCGCGATCGACCCCGCGACGGGGTTCGACCAAGTCGTCGACGTGGTGATCGAAAAGGATCGGATCCAGGCCTTAGGTGTCGGAGCTGCAGAGCCCGCGCTCGCTTCGGAGAAGGCCCGTGTCATCGATGGGAACGGGCGCTGGCTCGTTCCCGCGTTCGTCGATCTTCACGCCCACCTCAGGGAACCAGGGCAGGAATACAAAGAAGACATCCGCTCGGGCCTGCGGGCTGCTGCAGCCGGTGGCTACGCCCACGTGTGCGTGATGCCCAACACCAAGCCGGTGAACGATACCCGCGCGGTGACGGAGTTGATGCTCACGCGCGCCAGGGAGGTCGGAGGCACGAAGCTCCACCCAATCGGAGCCATCACCCTGGGGCAGCGCGGCGAGGCGCTGACGGAAATGGGTGATCTGCGAGACGCCGGCGCGGTGGCCGTTAGCGACGACGGCGTGTGCGTCATGAACGCCCAGGTGATGCGGCGCGCCCTCGAGTACGCCAGCAACTTCGACATGCCGGTGATCCAACATGCAGAGGATCACGATCTGACGGCGGGCGCCGTCATGCACGAAGGCGAAGTTTCCTCGCGGTTAGGCTTACGAGGTTGGCCACGGGTTGCGGAGGACATCATCATCGCCCGCGACATCCTGCTCGCGGAGTACACGAAGAGCCGCTACCACGCCGCGCACATCTCGACCGAGGGCGCCGTGCGCTTGGTTCGCGAGGCAAAAAGCCGCGACTTGAAGGTGACTTGCGAGGTCACCCCGCACCACCTGTTGCTGACCGACGGCGCGGTGATCGGATACGACACCTTCTGCAAAGTGAATCCGCCGCTGCGCGAGCAGCACGATGTGGATGCTCTCGTCTCGGCGCTGGCGGATGGCACGCTCGACGCGATCGCCACAGATCACGCGCCCCACTCGCCCCTCGAGAAGGAGTGCGAGTTCGATGCTGCGTCGCCGGGCCTGATGGGGCTCGAGCTTTCTTTCGGTCTTCTGCTTGAGTTGGTGCGCACCGGTAAGGTACCCCTCGAGCGGCTGCTGCACGCCATGAGCACCGGCCCCGCGAAGATCGTGGGTATCGAGGCTCCCAGGCTCGCCGTCGGCGCCGTCGCCGAGCTCACCCTGGTGGATCCCTCGCTGGTGTGGCAGCCCAATCAGGTCACCCTGCACACGAAGAACAAGAATACCCCATTCATGTCTCACCCCATCACCGGCCGCGTGCTGATGACTCTCGCCGGAGGTCGCATTGCCTTCGAAGCCAGTGAAGTGAGTGAGAAAGGAGCCACCGCATGACTTCCAGCGCCGGAAACAGCCGACGCAAGGCCTACCTCGCCCTAGCGGATGGCAGCGTGTTCGAAGGCTTCTCCTGGGGCGCCGATGGTGCCACCACGGGTGAGGTCGTCTTCACGACCGGGATGACGGGCTATCAAGAAATCCTCACGGATCCGTCCTACTCCGGGCAGCTCGTGACGATGACCGCTCCGCAGATCGGCAACACCGGCGTCAACATGGACGACCCGGAGAGCGTCGACGGCAAGCCTCAGGTCGCTGGCTTCATCATCCGCGACCCCAGCCCGAACACATCCAATTACCGTGCGGAACAGCCCCTCGGCGACTACCTGCAGCAGCACGGCATCGTCGCGATTGGCGGCGTCGACACGCGTCGCCTGACCCGTCTCTTGCGGGACAAAGGCGCGCAAAACGGCGCCATCGGCACTGAAGACCCGAGCACGTTGGTCGACCGCGCCAAGTCGGCGCCCAATATGTCCGGGCTCGACTTGGTGAGCCGCGTCACGCCGAAGGAGCGCTACGAGTTCACCCAGGGGCGCACGGACTGGGCGGTGCCGTTCCAGTTCTCGGATCTTTACCGCCCGGATCAGGTCAAACCGCGAACCTCGCAGTTTCATGTCGTGGCCTATGACTACGGCGCCAAGAAGAACATCCTGCGCTGCTTGGTCGACGCGGGTTGCTGCGTCACCGCGGTCCCAGCGTCCACGTCCGCGGCTGATGTGCTCGCCCTCAACCCCGATGGCATCTTCCTCAGCAACGGCCCTGGGGATCCCGCCGCTGTCGACTATGCGGTGCAGAGCATCCAGGGTCTCCTCGGCAAGAAGCCCATCTTCGGGATCTGCCTCGGTCATCAGCTGCTCGCGCTGGCCCTCGGGGCCAAGACCTACAAGCTGAAGTTCGGCCACCGTGGCCTGAACCAGCCCGTGAAGGACCTGACGACCTCCCGCGTGGAAATCACGAGCCAAAACCACGGCTTCGTGGTCGATGTGGAGTCCATTGGCAGCCTCGCCAAGACCACGCATTTGCACCTGAACGACGGGACCAGCGAGGGCCTCGCAGCGCCAGAAGCCAAGGCCTTCAGCGTGCAGTACCACCCGGAGAGCGCCGCCGGTCCCCACGACTCGCTGTACCTCTTCGACCGCTTCATCGACTCGATGAAGCAAGCTTGAGTCGCGCCGGTCCGGAACCACACGCGCTCCGCCGGCTGGCGGGCTTGCACCGCATGAGCTAAACGAGGCGACCTGAGTCGCGCGTCTGGCAGTTGTGCGGCTCAGCCGACTCCGGCCGCCGACCGGCCCAAAGGAAGCGTGAAGACTCCCACCATCCACTTCGTCAGCCTCGGCTGCCCCAAGAACCGCGTCGACAGCGAGGTGATGCTGGGCGTGGCAGAGCGCGCTGGCTACGCCCACACCGAGCAGCCCGACGATGCGTCGGTGATCGTAGTGAACACCTGCGGCTTCATCGACGCTGCGAAGCAAGAGTCCATCGACACCATTTTGGAGATGGCGCGCTTCAAGGAGAGCGGTCGCTGCGAGCGCCTCGTGGTCGCCGGCTGTTTGAGTCAACGGCACCCGGATGAGATCGCCGATGGCATGCCCGAGGTCGACCATGTGCTCGGCTCGAGCGACATGCTCAAACTCGAACGCGTGCTGAAGGGCGGCGCAGACCGCATGCTGGTCGGACAACCCGCAGACTGGGTCGTACACGCCAGTGATCCGCGAGTCATCAGCACCCGCGGCGCCAGCGCCTACGTGAAGCTCGCTGAAGGCTGCAATCGCAAGTGCTCCTTCTGCGTGATCCCAGATCTACGCGGAAAACAGCGCTCCCGGAGCGCAGACGATATCGTGCGCGAGGTCGAGCAGCTTGCCGCAGCCGGCGTGCTCGAGGTCAACCTAGTCAGCCAAGACACGGTGAGCTACGGCCGCGATCTCTCGGGTTCCACCAAGATCGAGACCGGCGTCACCGGCAAGCGCTTCGATGCCTCTGCCCTGCGGAAACTCGTGGAGCGCGTGGCGGACGTGCCTGGGATCCGCTGGGTGCGGCTCTTCTATCTGTACCCCGAGAAGCTCGGCGACGATTTGCTGGATTTGCTCGGTTCGCACCCGCGTGTGCTGCCCTATGTCGACATGCCGCTCCAGCACGCGGCGGACGGCATGCTGCGCCGCATGCGCCGGGGTCACGGTGGCGCGCGCTTGCGAGAGCTGGTGGAGCGCATGCGCAAGCAGGTTCCGAATCTGACTTTCCGCACGGCATTCATTGTTGGACACCCCGGTGAGAGCCAAGCAGAGTACGACGAGCTCTGCGATTTCGTGCGTTGGGCCGAGTTCGATCGCGTCGGTGTCTTCCGCTACAGCGACGAGACCACGAGTCATTCCTACCAGCTCGGTGACAAGGTGCCCGCCCGTGTCTCCTACGATCGCGCCCGTCACCTGATGGCGATCCAGCGCAAAATCAGCCGCAAGAAGAACCGCGCGCTGCTCGGCAAGGAGCTCGAGGTGCTGGTCGAGGGCCCGAGTGAAGAGCACGAGCTGGTGATGGTCGGTCGCCATCCAGGGCAAGCCCCGGAGATCGACGGCTCCGTCTTCATTTCTGGTGGTGAGGTCGCCCCGGGGGAAATCCACCGCGCGCGCATCACGCAGGTCACCGACTACGACCTCCTGGCAGAGGTCGCGGAAGACTCTGCACCCTTGGCTGGGGGGGAGGCGCACCGAAGTGCGCTGAGCCACCGCTCGAGCGACGGTCGGAAGATCAGCCTCCGCACCGTGAGCTAGCATCTACTGGCGAAGCGCATCCAAGTACTCGAGCAGCACCTCGCGGAAACGCTCAGGCTGTTCGACGTGGGGCGCGTGCCCACCTTCAAAGACCGCAAGGTGGTGGTGCGGAATGCTGCGAATGGCAGGCAAGGAGGCGCTCAGGGCATTGAACGGATCGGAGCGCGCCCAGCATACCAGTGTCGGGACGCGCACCTCCGTGCAGTGGGGGATAACCGTTGCCTCCGGCGCCGCAAAGCTACGCCAAGCTTGGCTCAGCACGGGAGCGCGCTGGAGCCCCGCGGCGACGATCGCGTCTCGCCGGGCTGCTGCGTCGGGCCCCACCAACAGACGCCGATACATCCTCGAGTACCACCAAGGCAATACTCGGCGCGCCAGCCCTCCCCGACTCGCTGCGCGATAGGCCCAGGCAAAAGCCCGGCAGAAGGCGCGCTCCTTCGCGCCCATCGGGACCAGGCCCCCCGCATCGATCACCACCAAGCCGGCGATCTTGGACGCGATGGGGGATCGCGTCGCGAGCCGTAACGCCACCGCCCCGCCAATCGAGTTTCCCAGCAGAACGTAGCGACGTTTCCCTGCGGCTTCATCTAGCGTCGAGAGCAGCTGCTCGGCAACCTCGGCATAGCGCTCAGTGCTCGCAGGCGTTTGGTCCGCTGAAGAGCCGCCGTGCCCGGGCCAGTCGAAGCTCAAGACACGCACCCCGGGTAGCCCATGAGTGCCGGCGTAGTCTTCTTGATCGTGGCCTACCGCGTGCAGGCAAACAAGGCACAGCGATGCATCTCGCGGACCGGAAGCGCGGCAATTCAGCTCGATCGTGCTCTCGCCCAGGGCGATGCGGTGACTCCCGAAGTCGGCTGTTGCGCCCTCTCCCCCCGATCCGCTCAGAGCGATAAACGATGTATCCATCACTTATAAATGATGTATACATCGCTTATGGTCAAGCCCCAGAACGCGGTTCGCCGGGCCGCCGTCGCGCCTCCCAAGGCAACCCCGCGCCGCTCACCCCGCTCGCGGGATCCCGAGCGCACCCGTGAGCTGCTTCTGGCCGCGGCCGCCCGCGCTTTCGACCGCGACGGCTACTTTGGGACGGACACGAATCGTATCGCACGCGAGGCGGGCTTTGCCCCGGCCACGTTGTACCGCTACTTCGAAGACAAACGGGCGCTATTCCTCGCCACGTATGAGCGTTGGGTGGAGGCCGAGTGGTCCGACTTGTTCTCGCGGCTGGATGCGCAAACCCCCAAGCTCAAGGGCACCGCTCGGAAGCGCGCCTTGGCGCAAGCGGTCGTTGACCACCACAAGCGTTGGGCTGGCCTGCGCGCGAGCCTGCTCGGTCTGGTAGCGAGCGACCCGCAGGTCGCGGCGTTTCGCGTCGCCTCCCGGGCACGTCAGCTCGATTGGCTGACCCCGCTGCTCGGAGCAGACGAGCGACCCCGGGCGTTGCTCATCCTGCTCGCCTTCGAACGCGTCGCGGATTCTATCGCGCTCGGCGAAGCCTCAGCGCTCGGGATCAGCGAGGACTTGCTGCTAGAGCAACTCTGCACGCTGATCTAGGCAGGCGGCTCCGTGAGCAACCCGCGGGGACGGCACACTAGCGCCCCCGCGCTTCGTCCCAGATCGCTAGCGGGGGCCTCTTGGTGATTTTCCGTGCGGCGATCGCTACGGCACCATGCCTTCGTTTTCGGCACGCGCTATCGCCGCGCGTGACTCCTGGGTGGCGCTGCCGTTGGCGGAGGAGCTGCGCTTGGCTGCTCCCGCGAGCTTGTCGCCTGCCTGTTTGTTCGGCTCGTTTTGGCGCTGAGCAGGCATGGCGCCAGGACGGCCAAGGCGCTCCAGCGCGTCGTCATCCACCACGATTGCGCGTCCAGCGCGTGCCACGAGCGACGCGGCTTGGCTCGCGATCTTCGCCGGAGCGCCGGAGCGGGACGCCGCAAACTCTTCGAGACGCTCGCTCAGTACATGAGTGCCGCGCTTGGCGTTCGCCGCGAGGCGTGAGCGAAGCTCGCTCGAGTTGGTTTGTGCGCCTTGTTTGGACGACGCAGCTTCTTTGGACGGTGCCGCTTCTTTGGCCATGATCTTTCCTCCTCTCACACGCCACACGACGTGGCGCGTTTCTATGAAGGAATGGGAGCAAGGGGCATGCCGTAGAGCGGCGGCGGCTGGACAGCAAAAAGCCCGACGTAAGTCCCACTAACTTGGGAGCGCCGCGCCTTTTGGCCACGGGGGGTGTCCGACGCGCACGACGCCCGCGCTCTGTTCCAGGAGTGCCTCGCAGGGGCAAATCGCTACCTACGCTCCGCAAGAACGTGCATTTCGCCCGCCTTTCGCGGCTCCTTGGACCCGGACGGCGTCGCCGACCCATCGCGTGACCGCGGCTCGGCGCGTCTCCGAGGCTTGGCACAGGGGTTGCTCAAGCTCCCATTGCGCTCGCTCGAGTGCAGCTGGGCGGCCAAGACGGCAACGTTTGGGCCCAGTCAAACCCATTCTGTTTCAACGGAGAAACATCATGCTACGCTGGACCCTCGCATTTTTCATCATCGCACTCTTGGCCGCCTTCTTCGGCTTCTTCGGCATCGCCGGAGCCGCTGCGGGTATCGCGAAGATCCTGTTCGTCGGCTTCCTGATCCTCGCGGTAATCAGCCTGGTGGTGGGCCGTACGCGCACCATCTAGCGGGGGCATCGGGCGACTCGGTAGCGGCTGCGGTCGCGGCTGCGGTCACTCAGCGCCGAGCAGTACCAACACGGGCTAGCTGGGGAGAGCTTCTTCCTGAGCTGGCCCGTGTCGCGTTGACGCGGCGGTTCGAGCGGCTGACTCGGCTGGGACCAACGCTTGGGGAGAGCTCTCGCGAACCAGCGCGAACGACGGACTGAGCTTCAGCCGGCCCGCGGCTCGTCGTCGGCAGAACGCCAGCGGCTTTTTCCCCGCAAGCGGCCGTTCGGCTGGAGAATCCGCGGCTCCCGTGAGAGATTCCGCACCAGTATGCTTCGGCGCTGGGCTCCCTGGTTCGCACTGCTGTTGGTCGTAGTGGCCTATGTGCGGACGCTGGGGGCGCCGTTCGTGTGGGATGACCGCTACCTGGTGCTCGAGTCACCCATGGTGCGCGCGCTCCAGCCCCTCGGGAGCTACTTCGGCTCGGCGTTTTGGACGTCGCCCGAGGCGGGTGATGTGCGCACCTACTACCGGCCGCTGGTGATTCTGAGCCTCGCGCTGGACCGGCAACTCCACGGAGACAACCCTGCGGGGTTTCATCTCACGAACCTGTTCTTCCACGCGCTGAACACGCTGCTTGCCTATGGCCTCATGCGGCGTTTCCGCGTGGCGCCCTTGGTGGCGCTGTTCATGACCTGCTGCTGGGCGCTCCACCCACGCCTGAGCGAAGCGGTGGCTTGGATCTCCGGGCGCACCGACGTGCTCAGCACCACCTTCGTGCTCGGTGGCCTGTTGCTGCATCGCCAGGGAAACGCCGCTCGCAATGCGCTCGCCTCGCTGTGCGTGTTGTGCGGCCTCTTGTGCAAGGAGGTGGCGCTCGTAGGCGTGGTGGCCTTGATCACCCTCGAGGTGCTTCCACGCGGCAAGCAGCAAAGCGGGCGCTACGCCCTGGCGTCGCTGCCCGTCATTGCAGCCGGGATCTATCTCGCGCTGCGCCACCACGCCTTGAGCGGCGCACCCGAGTCGCTCACGATACTTCAGCTGGGTGTCGCTGGGCGGTTGAAGCTCGCCGCAGCGGCGCTCGGTAGCTACACGCGAATGCTGCTCGTTCCCTGGCGACCGGAGCTCCAAATCGGCGAGGCGCGCGCGCCCGCTTTGGGCATGGCAGCGCTCGGCGGCGCAACCGCGCTCGGGCTCCTCTTCGCGTTGGTTCGGGGAAAGGCTCAGCTCCGGCGGCGTTCGCGCAACGTCCGCCCCCTCGTCGTGGTCGGGCTGTGCTTGAGCCTTGGAGGGCTTGGCCTCGTCTTGCACCTGATTCCGATATCGGTCGGAGTCGTCGCGGCCGATCGCTTCCTTTACCTCCCTGTTCTCGGCCTCTGCCTGCTCTGCGCCCCTTGCCTGCAGGTTTGGCTCGGAACCGTTTCGAACCGAGTGAAGACTGTGCTGATCGCAGGCTTGACGCTCTCATTCGTCGTCGGGACTTGGCTCCGCGTTGGTGACTGGTCGAGCGAAATCGCGCTCTGGAGCCGAGCCTACCGGCTCACGCCAAAGACCCAGGGACTCCCCGCGAACGAGCTTGGCAATGTCTATTACCGTGCGGGATTGTTCGAGCAAGCAGGCGCCATCTTCCGCAAAGCGGATCGCGACGTCACCCGCGAGCATCTACCGAGCATGAACCTAGCGAGTTCCCTCGCGCAGCAGGGTCAGTACCTGGAGGCCCAGGGCATCCTCATACCCGCTTGCAGCAAGTACCCTCAGCTCCCAGTCTATTGCCTCGACGCCGGCCTCGGCGAGCTCCACCTGTTGCACTTCGCGAACGCGCGGGTGTTGCTGAACCGCGCGCTCGAGCGAAAGCCGGACTACGCCGCGGCGAAAGACGCTCTGTCGCAGGTCGACAAGGTGGAGGCGTTGACCAAGGCCCCAGAGTACAGCTCCAAGGGCCAGCAGGCGCGCTTGCGCGCTCGATTCCGCGTGGCAATGCTCGCCGGGCGACGTACGGAGGCGCTCGATCTTGGGGAACAGTTGCTCAAGGACAAGACCGCGCCTGCCCAAGAGCGCCGCGAAGCCGCCGAGTACTGGGCGCGCTTTGGCCCTCCCCTGGACCTGACACGGATGTTTGGCCCCGACGGGCCAGCCACGGACGTTGCCGACGACGCCATGCTAGACGCCGCGGCGCTCCGCATCGCCACCGCGAAAGAGCTCAACGACGCCTGGCCTGCGCTGGGGATCCCGTTCGAAGCCAACGGCCCAAGCTAGCGTCTCTGCCGTTTCCTTTTGCTTGGGGAGAGGAGCGCGCTCAAACGTCCTTGGGCTGCCAATCCACGTCCCAGGAACACGTGCGGTCACCCCTCGCGCGACACTTAGTGTGCTCGACACGCACGCGCCCGAAGCCGATGCGCTCTCCCATCACCTCCGCCCAACCGCTGAAAGTCTCGCAAAAGAGTGCGTTGGGATCGGGTATCCCCCGAAGTTCCATGCGGCAATGACCATCGCGGAACTCCGGCAGAGTCAGCTCACCGGTGTCATTGAACTGATGAAATGTGCTTGCTGCCTTCTCGAGCACCCACTTGGGGTTGAGCACGAAGAGCAGCGCGCGCGTGACCCAACCCCGAGTGTTGAGGTAAGCGCCCCGAGCGCCAATCGCCCGCGCCAGTCCGCCGTCACCGCGCCCAAGCAGGCGCTCCGAGACATCAAGGAACTCATCGAACTCGCGCCGCGGATGCCACTCAATGGCGATTCCCGTCTCGCACCGATCACGAACTGCTGGAGAGCAGGCGCTCAGCACCCGCTCTAGCCCGCCGTCGCCAAACCGCTCTCTGACTTCTGTGGCGCCGTTCAGTAGTGCTTGAAGTTTGATCTGCAAAGCGACCCCCAGACTAGCGCGAGGTCCTGACTTTGGCAGCGATTCGCGACGCGATCGCTCCTCGGACCGCTCAGCAGCCTGCATATCCTGTATGGAATTTAGCCGAACGCCTTTCGCACAGCTGCGATGCACCCAGTGCCAAAAACACCGAAGCGCTCCTTACCGAAGCGCTCCTCACTTCGGCACCAGCTAGTGAGGCGAATCTGTGATTCGCTGAAAAAATCAACACAGCGTTCCTCGTCTCAAGAGTAGCGCGAAGGCGCAAAACTCGTACGCCCACACTCTGAGGGGGCGGGCGAGTTTTGCAGCGAACTACGGAGACAGGACACTAGGGCTTCCTCGTCGCGAGCACTGCCTAGCGGATCTTAAATTGCACGCTGGGACTGCGCTCGGTGTCGTCGTTGTACCAGAACACACACTCGTCGTCGATTTCCGCGCGGAGACGAAACTCGTAGCGGCCGGTCTCATCGGTGACCTGGCCGGCAATCTCGCCGGTACGCAGGTTGAGCGCTTGCGCGAGAGCGTAGGACGGCACCACCCCGGTGAGCGTGACGTACCCGTCCTGATCCGGGCCCTCCACATCAGGTTTGTCTGGCGGCGGGAGCGGAAGCGTCGGGGAAAGGCAGCCCACGCTGACGAACGCGGCACCAATAGCGGCCAGCATCCAGCGCCGCGTGCGCCGCGCGCCCGGCGCGCGGCGTGGCTTCGGCAGCTTGGGTCCTTTGGCCATTCCCAGCAGCCTAGCACGAATCGCACCACTCTCAGGCGGCCCCGGGTTACCCTCCCAACACAGCTAACCCTATGAAATAATTGAATATCGCGAAGGCTGGCGAGCCCCGATGATCGACCCGGAGTGGGTACAACCGCAAACTAGGTTGGCAGATGGTGCCAACTATGTAGGCAACTGGAGCACTGTCAGCCTGCGCAGCTGGTGGCGTAGTCGCGCGCTCGGGAAGATGCTAACCGCGCCCTCGCGTTCCAGGGACAGGGCAGCTCGCGCGCCGTCTTGTGCCGACTCCCCTCACCCCCAAAAATCCCGAAACCTCCAGTCCCTGACGATTCGCGCGCCGCGCCAGGCGTGACACTGACGAACACCGATTCACGCCAATGGCCGGCGACACCACAGCCCTCGAAGGTATCGAACCAGATCCCCACGTGACGCCCAACGCGGCGCCCTCGGGAGGTCAGCCAAAGCCCCGCGCCGCCTCGCGTCTCCGGAGCCTGCTGCGCGGTCGCGCCGTGTTGCTGCGACCCGTACTGCCCCTCGCGTTGCTGTTCGCTTGGTGGCACTCCCACGGCGGCGTGCCCCGCGAGGCCACAGCCCAGGTCGACCGCAGTGAGGCGCTGGTCAAGGCGCTCGAGACCGATGGGCTGCTTGCGGACGCCGTCGACGTGCGCTGGCTGGACGCCCCGCCCGGCACCTTCACGGCTCCCCGCGCCCGTATTCGGGCGCTACTCAGGGCGCGCAAGGCGGACGAGCCTTCAGATATTTACCTCGCGGCAACGCGACTCTCGCCTGAGGGCAGGTTGCTCGACGTCGTCGGGCTCTACAACCTCAGCGATACCAGCGCAGTCGATGAGCGGCGCCTGATTGTTGACGGCGAACAAGCCGCCTGGGTCATCACCGGCGGCGACAAGACGCTCAGCGTGCACCTGGCCGATTTGAGCGGCGAAGCAACGCCCGAGCTCGACAACGAAATGGCCGAGTGGGGCGGCATGAAGCGCTGGCAGCACTCGATCACCAACCTGCAAAAAACCGGGCAGCGGAGCGGCATCGGCCGTCGGTCGTTCAAGCTCGAGCCGCCTTCGGCGAAGACAGCGCTAGCTTTCTCCCGCGCGAGCAGCGAAAAAGGTCCGGCGCTCCTGATCGACGCCGACGGACACGCCATCCGTATTCCCCTGAAGGGCTCCGACGCCATCGACGGTGAGCGTTTCCTCAAGGAACAGCCTCACCACCTGGCCCAACCGGGCAACCTGGTCACCTGGGCAGTCGACCGGGTCCGTCAGAGCCCCTGGTTCAGCGACGACCAAATGCAGCTCTTGAAGGCCGTAGCCTTCGCCGGCCTGGATCAACTGCAGCAGGTGATGGGCAGCGTGACTGGCGACGACGGTTCGAGCACCGTCAAGGAGCAGTTCAAGGACCTGCCACCACCCGTCGAATACACCGATCCGGAGACGGGTTGGCCACCAGCTCCGATGGAGCCCATGCTCTCGCCGGCGCTCGAGGGCGAAGGCAAGTGGCGTACTCTCGACGACGACCCCTACGTACGCAAGAACCCAGGTGCGCCGTCACCCTTCGTCACGTCCTTTATCCGCACGGATCGCAAGCGCGCCTACACGCAGATCTACGTCACCGTGTGGGACGGCCGCCAGGTGGAGCTGCACACGATGAGCGGCACGGTGGAGCCGAAGAGTGCCACCGGCGAAACAGGCCCCGGGCTGGTCCCCCGCAAGCCGGAGGTGATGGGACGCCTCTTGGCAGGCTTCAACGGCGGCTTCCAGGCGACCCACGGTGAATTCGGCATGCAGGCAGACAACGTGATGTATCTGCCGCCCAAGCCCTACGCCGCGACAGTCGCCGAACTGAAGGACGGAACCACGCGCTTCGGCACCTGGCCCAACGACGAAACCGTCCCCGACAACATCATCGGCTTCCGCCAGAACATGTCGCCGCTGGTGATGGACGGCGTCATCAACCCCTACAAGCGCAACTGGTGGGGAGGCGTACCCCCAGGCTGGAAAGACGAGAGCCGCACCACGCGCAGCGCTGTTTGCCTCACGAAGGAGAACTTCGTGGCGTATCTGTACGGCAACAGCATCGACGCGGATCATCTGGCGTTCGCCATGGAGCGGGCGCGCTGCGTCTACGGCATCCACCTGGACATGAACCCCGGGCATACCGGCCTCGAATTTTACCACGCGGCAAAAGAGGGCGAGCTGCCTGAAGTCGGGCACGACCTAGACAAGCAGTGGGAAGCGACGGGCGAAGTCACCGATATGCCGGGCTGGAAGTTCATTGGGCGGCGCATGCTGCGCTACATGGGCCTGATGAACTTCCCGCGCTACATCAGCCGAGAATCCCGCGACTTCTTCTACCTGACGCTGCGCCACATCGTCCCAGGCAAGCCACTGCGTACGGCGTTTCCGGGGCCGGACAGCAAGGAGGGGGTGTGGACCGTCAAAGGTCTACCCCAACACGGCTGGCCTTACGCTGTAGCGACAACCAGTCTTCGCCCCGACGTGAGCCGCAAGGAAACGCGCGTTCACGTGATGGAGCTCGACCCACGAGCGCTGGCGCCCGAACTCAAACAAGCGGACGATCCGAAGCTGGTGGCGGTGTTCCATGGAGAGGAAGCCGCGGCGGCTCCGACCGGTTTGTGGCTCGATAGCGGCGCCCCGGGAGGCGGCAGCTTCGTGATTGGCAGCGAGCCGAAGGCGGAGGCTGAGGGTACGAAGCCTACGCTGATCGGTCGGGGCTTCACCGCGGATCAGGTCGGCGGAAAGGCAATCAGCGCTGGAGCGTGTATCGGCGCCGGCAGCGGGATGCTTTACTACGCGGAAATCTCCACGGCGCCGGAGCCGCAAAGGGACTCGGAGCTGCTGAGCCAGCTGTTCGCCAATATCGGTTGCTCGGCGACGCTCTTCTTCGAGAAGCCCCTTGGTGTCGCCATCGGCGGTGATCGAGATCTCGCAGGCTCACCGGTGGCGCGCCACGCGGGCGGGGTACGTCTGCTACGCAAGCCGACTCCTGGCGCTGGCCGGATCTTCCCGGAAACGCCCATCGTGCCTCCGAAGGAGTGGTATCCGCTGCAAGCCAAGCGCGTGCGCTACTTCAGAAAGCCCAAGCCGGCTGAAGAAGCGGGCGGCGACAAGGGTGGCGGCGGCGAAGGTGCGAGCAAGCCCGCTGGAGGCGGCGACACACCTACCCCAGCACCCGCTCCTGCGGGCGAATAGCGCCCCAGCCGCCTTATCGAAGCGCGCAAGAACGCGCGTTTCCTGCGTCGCGGTTCCCCAAAGCGCGCGCTGAATGTGCGAAGATGTCCGCGGATCCTGGCGTGATCCGCGCTTCTGATGAGCACCTCCCCCCATCCCTGCGCTCGCCGCCTGTGTGAGCCGCTTCCAAAGGGCCCGGCTTGAGCGAGCCTGTTCGCAGCTTTGGCAAGTACGAGCTGATCGAGCGCGTCAGCGTTGGCGGTATGGCTGAGGTATTTCGCGCTCGCCACCGCGAGTCGGGAGAGGTCGTGGCGCTGAAGCGCATCCTGCCGAACGTCTCCGAAGATGATGAATTCATCGAGGAGTTCCACGACGAGTCGCGGATCGCCTGTCAGCTGGATCACCCCGCCATCGCTCGCATCATCGACGTGGGTGCAGTCGACGCGAGTCACTACATCGCATTCGAGTTCGTCGAAGGCCGGAGCTTGCGTAGCCTGCTGGACCGCGGCGAGGCCCTCCCGCTCGAGCTGACGCTCTACGTGATTTCACAGGTTGCGCAGGCTTTGGCCTACGCTCACGCAGCGACCGATGGACGAGGTCGCCGCCTGGGTGTGGTGCACCGTGACGTAAGTCCCGGCAACGTGCTGGTGAGCTTCGACGGCGACGTGAAGCTGATCGACTTCGGCATCGCGAAGGCGGAAGGCCGGATCACCAGCACTCAAGCAGGTAACATCAAGGGCAAGCTCGGCTACATGAGTCCCGAGCAAGTGACCGGGAAAGGCGTCGATGAGCGGAGCGATGTCTTCTCCCTCGGCATCTGTCTCTGGGAGTGCCTGACGGGACAGCGGCTGTTCAACGCGAGCAACGAGGTGGTGCTCATCTCGATGATCCGCTCTCGAGAGATTCTTTCACCCTCACAGGCTCTCGCAAGCGCTGGCAGCGCCCGGAAAATCCCGTCGGAACTCGACAAGATCGTCTTGAAGGCGCTCGCCAAAGATGTGAACGAAAGGTACGCTACGGCGTCACAATTCGACGATGACTTGCGCGCGTTCGCGCAACGTGAGCTGCCCCAAAACCCTCAAAGTTCTCAGGCGTCTCACGGGTCTGCCAGCGGTCCTCGCTGGCTGGCTTCAGCACGGGAAAGTGCCAAACGCTTCATGCAAGGCGCCTTCCCACAGAACGCCTCGAGTCCCGTCCCCAGTCTTGGAGTCCATCAGGAGAACCGCATGAGCGACAAAGGCGGAAGCGATCTCGACGTCTTCGACGGCTTAGCCAACAAGAAGAGTCGGACCGTGCAGATGCCCAGTGGGCCGAGCGCGCCCGCGCCCCCATCCGGACCGCCCTCAGCCAGGCCCCCGACCCCACCGCCAGCACCGCGCCAAAAGACGTTGCTGGGGTTGCCTGCGCCTACCGCGGCTCCCGCGCCCCCGCCAAGCCGCGGGCCGGCGCCGCCACCAAGCCGCACCTCGGGGCCGCCTGGGCCGCCCACGAGCCGTTCTGGAGGGAGCCTTCCACCCCCTGCGGTGCCATCGCAGCGCGGGAGTCTTCCGCCGCGTCCGCCGCCGCCCTCAACGGCTGCTCCGGTGGACATGGACTGGGACGACGAGGACGAAAAGACGGCGATCTACGACAAGTCCGGGACGGAGGACGCTGCGCGCGCTCTGCTGCGCAGCGCACCGCCGCCGGCAGCAGGTGCCCCGCCGCCGCCCGCATCGGCGGCTGGCCTCGTCTCGAGCGGTGCTCCACCGCCGCCTCCAGGCTTGGGGCAGACGATGCAGATGGGACCGCAGTCTCAACAACCGCACTCTCAGCAGCCGGGGTACGGGCAACAGGTCCCGCCGTCGATGCAGCCGCACTCAATGCAGCCCCAGATGGCGCCGCACTCGATGCAGCCGCAGTCGATGCAGCCCATGCCTGCGCAAGCGGTCATGCACGCACCGCCGCAGCAGAGCTCAGGCGCACGCTCCGCGTTGCTCGCCGTTGCGGCGCTGCTGGTGGTTGGCTTGGTGGCCGCAGCGATCCTACTGCTGCGCCCCCCGGGCACAGGCAAGCTCGTGGTCACCGTCTCGGGTCCGAACAACCGCGCCGTAGACGCCCTGCAAGTCTACGTGGACGGTGCCAAGAAGTGCGAAGCTTCCCCGTGTATCCTCAAGGATATCGAGGCGGGTACGCATATGGTGCGCGTCGTCGCCTCGGGCTACCAGGAGACCGCAGATCAGGCGATCAAGGTTCCGGGCGGAGACGAGGCGCTGCTCAAGGTCGACCTCGCCCCGGCAACGGGCGGCACTGGCGTGAAGGTCACCGCCGAGGGCGCAGGCCTGAAGCTCTACGTCGACGGCAAGGAGATCGGTCCCCTGCCGCAAGAGCTGAAGGACATGACGCCCGGCGAAAAGGTGATCAAGGTCGCTGGCAGTGATCGCTTCGAGCCCTGGGAGCAAAAGGTCACCGTCGCGCAAGACCAGATGAAGGACATCGGTCCGCTCAAGCTCAAGGTGAAGAAGGGACTCGCCCACATCAAGCTCGGCTCCAACGCCGCCGGTGCGCGTGTGGTGCTGGTGAGCGGAAGCGACCGACGCCCGATCCCCTCGGACAAGCTGAGCGGCGATCGCGGCCTGAAGATCGATATCACGACGGACAAGCCCTACCGCATCGAAGCCACCAAGAGCGGCTTCAGCAACTACCGAAAGGACATCGTCTTCGAAGACGGCGAAGCCGAAAAGACCTTCGAAATCACGATGTACGAGGTGGGCAAGGAACCCCCGCCGGAGAAGCAGCCCCCGGTTGCAACCGGAGGCGGAACCAAGCCGCCAGCGACGGGTGGAGGCGCGGAGCCGCCCGCGGCGACAGGCAATGGAACCATCAACATCAACTCCATTCCCGTGTCCAACGTGATCCTCGACGGCCGCCCCTTGGGTCAAACTCCCAAGACGGGCATCAGCGTCTCCCCGGGGAACCACACGGTGGTGTTCGTGCACCCCGAACACGGCCGCAAGGTGCGCAGCGCGAAGGTGGACTCTGGCAAGAGCGTCACCGTCGCGGTCCGCTTCCCCTAGCCGGCCGATCTGAGCGCCGCGCTCAGACCAGCAAGCGCCTCGCGTCCGCCTCAGGATGCGGGGCGCTTCGCTATTTGCCCTGCGCCTCGAGGAGCTTTGAGGCCTCTTCCCAGTCCGTCCAGTCGCTGGTGCAGGACACCACGGGATCATCAGGCGAGGTCGCCTCGTCTGGCGAGCGCCCGTCGCAGCGCCCAGCCGCCTTGGCGGCATCGAGTGGCGGCCCGATCACCAAGAAGCGGTCCTTACCCACTGCGGGCAGCGTCGCGTCGCGCGCCTCGCGCAAGCGGTCGAGGCGCCGTTGAACGCGGTTGCGCGCGCCTTCTGAGAGCTTCACCCGCATGAAGTTGAGTGCCATCTCCTGGATCTCGGGATCGTCACTCACCGCGAGCACGCGCTCGAGGAAGGTCTCAGTCGCTTCTTCCTCCCCCGCCCTGGAAAACAGCGAGGCCGCGGTGATGCATTGATACGGGAGGTTCTCGTTGGTGCCCACGAGCTCACACGCATGGGCCAAGACGCGCGCCCCATCGAGGCGCCACTGCCGGAACAGCTCGTCATCTCCCAGGTGCGGCGGCGCGATGTACGCGATGTACTGCCCCGCGGTGATCCACAGGAAGGTGTCGTTCGGCAGCTCTTTCATGCCCTTCTCGAAGATCTCACGCGCTTTGAAGTAGTCGGCGCGGGTCGCCTTCTTGGCCTGCAAGATCAGGAACGTGTCGGCATAGCGATAGGGATCCGCGAACTTCGGATCCAGCGTGGAAATCGTGTCGAGGTACTCGCCGATGAAGTCGAAGCCTCGGTGCTCCACGATGTGCAAGCCGTACGACACCAACACGTGGGCGTAGATCGCATCGGCCAGTGCCGAGCGATATCCGAGGCTCGCGACCACTGTCTGCTCCGGGCTCGGCAACGGGTAGACGTCGTTCTTCGCCTTGAGCTCTGCGTGGCGTGCAACCAGCGGCGCGTGATTCAGCGCAACGCCCAAGCCACACACCAGCATCAGGAGCACCGCGATCAGCGTCTGCAGATCGCTCTTCGGCGCCGCCGCCGGGGGTTGCTTGCTGTCGGAGGCTTCGGGGCTATTCGACTTCACGCTGGATATCCATGGGGAAGACGACTGGGAGCTCGCCGTCCTTCGTCTCTCCCGAGATCTCGAAGGTACTGCGAAGCCCGTCGCCGTCCAAATCCCCATGTGCCCAAGCGCGAAACGTGCTGTGTCCCTTGGCGTTTCGACTCTCGAAGGCAAACGAATAGGCGTGAGGCACCGTCCACTCGAACTCCAGCTGACGCCAGGTCGGGTTGTCCCAGGTGCCGGGAGGATCCGTCGCGAGCTTGCCCATCGGCACGTCAGCAGGCGTGAGCGGCACCGTTTCCGGGTAGGCAACCTCCGCAGGTCGCCCAGCTGCCAGGGCCGTCGCTCGCGTCGCCAAGCGCTTCAAGCCGTCCACCGGCTCCGCCAGGCGCGACGCATGCAAGTTCTCGAAGAAGCTCGGGATTGCAGCCGCCAGCACGGAGCCGAAAATCGCGACGCCAATCGCTGCTTGCACGGGGGTCCACTGACGCATCGGCGGGCGCACGCTAGCACACGCCTTGACAACGTCAGGTCCAAGGTGAACCCTTCACGGGGTTTGGGGGTGAGGACCTCCGAAACCAAACCATCGAGGTGACGGGCTTCTAGTCGACGTTTTTCAGACCATCAGCGCTGCGTGCAACGCTCTCCTGCCGTCCAAGGCAGGTCGCTTGCGCTCCAATCGGCTCCTTTCAGCCGATGTTCAGCGTCTGTTCCACTCGATGCAGCCCAGCTGGGGCGGCCCCGCATCGCTGCCTTCCGAGGCGCGCGGGCCAACGTCCATCCACTGCGGGGTAGTAGGAATGGCTCCTACACCAGGATAGCCTCCTGGAGAAGCTCGTTCGATTCGAGCCCCCGCTACCACGTGCGCGTACGTGCACCCCGCACGCAAATTTTCCGCACGGCAACATTGCGAGCTACGGCTCGAGCCCCTCCAGAGGACGCGCACTGCTGCGCCATCAACCGATAACTCAAACCCTCTGGAGACATTTACATGCAACAACAAGCAATCGAAACCACACAAACAACCGAAGCGCCCCGTCTCGCCCGCCTCCGCGCACTCCACGCGAGCCGCTTGGCGTTCGAAGCGGAGTCCCGCTCCCTCAAGCGCCGGCTACGCGCCCCCTGGCAAGAACCGATGGCAGACGCCCAGCGCCGACTTCATCAGCTGCGCCAGAGCTTGACCGAGATCTACTGCGTGCTCGCCTTCACGCGCGGCCGCGTCCACCGCCGAACGGAGCCCACGTGCTGGCTCGGGGTCCCCTGGGAGGGCAAGTGGGACGCACTCGACTACGCCAAACGCGTCACCGCGCGCTTCGCCCCGGAGCTATTGTCGGAGGTGCAGTCGTGACTGAGTTGAGCACCCCCGAGTTGGTCGACATCGGAACCAACCTGACGAACAAGCGCTTCAAGGCGGACCGCCGCGCGATGCTCGAGCGCGCGCAGGCGGCGGGTGTCACCCGCATCGTCGCGACGGGAGTCAGCGTCCAGGGCAGCCGCGACGCGGTGAGCCTGGCAGAAGACCTCGCCGCCGGTGATGCTCGAGGCCGCCCGCTCCCCGCGGTATACGCTACCGCAGGGATTCATCCTCATCACGGCGCCGATTGCGACTCCCTCGCCCTGGCGACCCTCAGGGAGCTCCACGCTTCAGCGCGCTGCGTGGCCGTCGGCGAGTGCGGCCTCGACTACAACCGAAACTTCAGCCCGCCCAAGGCGCAGCGCAGCGCCTTCGCGGCGCAGCTCGCGCTGGCCGCGGAGCTCGGCAAGCCCGTGTTCCTCCACGAGCGCGAGGCTCACGCCGACTTCGTCAGCATCCTCAAGGACTACCGAGCGGCGCTGAGCGGCGGTGTGGTGCACTGCTTCACGTCGGATCGCCAAGCCCTCGAGAGCTATTTGGAGCTCGATCTACACATCGGCATCACCGGCTGGATCGCCGACGAACGCCGGGGCCAGCACCTGATCGAGCTGGTCAGGCTGATCCCCGCGGATCGCCTGATGATCGAGACCGACGCGCCCTACATCTTGCCTCGCAACATGCCGAGCAAGCAGCAACCGAAGGACCGCCGCAACGAGGCCGCGTTCCTACCCTATGTGTTGCGGGCGGTGGCGCAGGCGAAGGGGTTGTCGGAGGTCGCCGTGGCGAGGCAGACGACCGAGACGGCGTGCGCGTTCTTTGGGCTTGGCGCGAGCTAGCGCCACTCGCGCAACGCTCGAAGGTCATCGCCAGGAGCTAGCTGCCCGGGGCGCATGAACCCGCGAGCGACATAGTCTCGTATCCGCTCAGAGCACGCTGGGCACGGGCGCAGCGAGTCTCCTGACCGGTAGTACGCGGAGTCTTCGTCGGTCAGTTGCGCGATGCCTCCGTCTGGGATGTCACGCAGCGTTCGCAGAACGGAGTCTTCCGTCAATTGCGCGCCCAGCCGCTGACGCGCTGCGCCCAAATAGTTGTCGAGAGCATTCCAGTTCGCACATGTTCCGCGCGGAATGTTCACATTGACCCCGGAGTCTCCTCGCTCGACCAGCTCCAGCCAGCTCTCGTAGAACTCACGAAAAGAAGCGTGGGTCTGGCGGATCCCCTCGCCTGCCCAGCGCACGTCGATGAAAACCCGACCCTGCACGGGTGCAGGTGCGTTCACCAACAGCAAGCTCACCACGCCGCAGCCCCAGTCTGCCAAGGCGATGCAACCGTGAGTCCAGAAGTCACTGTAGTAGTCGCCACCCAGCCCCTCCACGACTCCAACCTCCGCGGGATTCGCCATGTCCGGTGCCCAATCGTGTCCGGCGGGAAACGGATGCTCCCAGCCGCAACAGTTCACGGGAGGCAGTAGGCCGTACCCCGGCCCCGCACCGTGGGTCCCCGCCTCTGCGAGGAACTCAACGTAGTCAGCAGGCGCGGCGAGCGATTGGAGCAGCGCCGCGAGCTTCTGAGCATCGATGGGAGGTCGCAGCTCGAAGGCATGCGCATCGCCACCAAAGCAGTTCGGAGCCGCTCGCTTCAGTCGTGAAAGCCTGCCCCGAACTGACTGCGCCCAGCTCACGCCCCGCCAACCTTCCGCGGCGCAGACCAGTGAACGGTGACCCGAGGATGATTCTCACGATAGCGAGCAATCACTTCCTCAGGGAAATGAGTGTTAAACAGATAGATGCTCTGCAGCGCCGGCAGCGAAAAGACCCAGTCTGGGAGCGACTCGAGAGGATTCTCGTCCAGACACAGCGTCACCAGTGTTTCGAGCTTCTCTACCTCCGCGGGGAGTTCTGTCAGTCCACAGCGGTAAAGACGTAGGGTCTTCAGAGCTGGGAGCACGGGCATGCGCATGACGTTTGGACGCAACCCACGCAGCACCAACGTGTGGAGCGCCCCCATGTCAGCTAGCGGTCGCGCCAAGCTCCTGTCCGCGAGTGGGAGCTCCGAAATCTCGAGTTCAGCTAGCGAGCTCGGCAACGGCGGAACCCGCTTGGCCGGCAAGCTAGAACAAACCAGCTTGGTCAACGGAAGGCGAGAGAGGTCTTCGGGGAGTTCCTCCAACGGTAGGCTCTTCAAGCACAAGTCCTCGAGCGCTGGACTTGCCTCGATCTGTTTTGGGAGCGAGCCCAACGCGAGCTTCGTGAGGTTGACTGAGCGAAGCCGCCCCAGCGCAAACAGGTCGCTGGGCACCGACTCGACGGGGCTCGAGTGGACCTCGAGCAGCTCCAGCGCTTCAAGCCCCGCGAACCAATCGGGCAAGCGGGTCAGACGGGTGTTGCTGAGCCTGACTGTCGCTAGTTGGGAGAGCTGCGCCAGACTGGCCGGCAAAGATTCCAAGGGGCCGTCAACGATCAGCTGTTGTAGCCGCGAGAGCTCCCCGATCCTGGGTGGCAGTTCCGAGAGTTGCGTCGCGTTCAGAATCAGGGACGTCAGGCTGGACTCACTCAGCCACTCGTCGGGCAAGCTCTGGACCGGAGCGTTCAAGCGAAACTCGTCATTTCCCTGCGAAACCAGCGTCGGAACGGTGGTGAGGGCTTCGGCGAGCAGGCCGTCGAGCCACTCGACGAAGCCCATTGGCTTGCCCGACTTCTTCTTGAGCGGGAGTGCCTTGCGGCCTGCCTGTTGCTCTTTTGGACTGGGAGTCCGCCACATGGCACCGTCCTCACTCAGCACGAGTGCGGCCCCATCCCGTAGCTTGAAGACTGCCCAGCCGCCCGGAAACGCCGCAGATTCATCCGCAGGGACACCTGTTTCCGCGGACATCTCCGAAGCGAGGACGGACAGAGGGCGAACACTCCCGGGTCTGTCTACGAAGTCACCGGAGGACACATCGCGCCAGAAGCCCTGGAGCACTTCCGGTGCTCGTTGAGCCCCTGCTGGCCACTGAGCCGGGTCCGACTCGGGCGGAGCAAAACGGTAGATTTCCCCGCGCTCTCGAACTGCGCGGAGCTTCTCTTTCAACAATGCCGCTTGCCGTGGGGTTAACCGGGCCATTGCCGCGTAGGATATGCGAAGCATGGCCCGCACCGCACCCGTTCCCAACATCCCCGCTCCCCCTGGCATGAACCCTGGTGTGTTTGTTGCTGGAGGCGGTGGCAACGGTGGAGGCAAAGGCGGCAAAGGCGGCAAGAACGGCAACGGCGAAGAGGGTGCGGGCACGGGTGAAGGGGACGAAGACGCGAACGGCGACGGCAACAATGCCGACGCCTGTGGAGAAGGCACTAGTGAGTGCGCTGGGCCTCACGGAGGCAATGGAACCACCGCCGGCCACCCGGTCGACGTTGGGTCGGGCGCCGTGTTCACCACCCCCGTCGTCGATCTTCACCTTCCAGGTCCGCTCGCGCTCACACTAACCCGGCAGTACAACACGAAGTGGCGGGGCCGAAACGTCGGCCTGGGCTTTGGGTGGCGTCACTCGCTGGCGTACGAGGTCGAGGTCGGACGTCGACGAGGCACCCTGCACCGTCCGCTGGGTGGCCCCATCGAGTTCAAACGCAAGGGGCTAGGCGAGACGATCGACCTTGGCGCCGACCGTTTCCTGAAGGAAGAGGCCTGGGGGTTTCGCTACACCGAGGGTCGCCTGACGTTCTTCTTTGCGCCCGCAAGAAACCCCAGAGCATTTCCAGTGTTCCGCTATTTCTGATCCTTACGGAAATACGATCCATCTGGCCTACGAGAACGATCGGCTACTGCTGATCGAGGATAGCGTCGGCCGCGTCATCAAACCTCGCTACGATGCCAACGGCTACATCCGGGCGTTCGAGGTGAAGAACGCCGCGGTCCGAGGTCGGTGGGTCACGTTCCGTTCCTACTCCTACGACGCCGACGGGAACCTCTCCGCGGCCGCCGATGCGGAAGGCAACCTCACGGAGTACTGGTATCGTGATCACCTCCTAACGGAGGAACGTCAGCCAGGGGGGCTACTGGCTCATTTCCGCTACGATAAGTTCGACCGTTGCATCGAGACCTGGTGTGATCATGGCTCGGGACGCGACCCAGCCCTCGCCGACGGCCTTCCCACCGAACTCGCGGATCGGACCCCCATCAAGGGGATGTACCACTGCAAGGTCGAGTACTTCGAAGATGGGCAGCGCAGCGTGGTCAACTCCCGCGAGGAGCGCCGATTCGAGAATGGCGCGCACGGCGGTTTGCTCTTTGGAACGACGGGGTCCGCGATTCACACCCATGAGCGGGACAACCACGGCTACGTCACGTGCTACGTGGATCCAAACGCCGAGCGCTGGGAGACGAGTCGTGACGTCAACCATCGGGTGCTGGAGACGACCAACCCTCTCGGTCAGTCAACCCGTCGAGAGTATCGGGCCGACGGACAGCTGATACGTCAGACCAGTCCACTCGGGCATTGGCTCGAGTTCGAGTACGACCAGGTTGGCGGCTGCTCGGTGATCCGCGACTCCATGGGCACGCTGCTGCAAGTCTCCCGGGAGTCGCGAGGGCTCCCCGTCCAGTACATCTTCCCCAACGGTGGCGCGGCGCACTGTGACTATGACGCCCACGGCAACCGGATTCGGGTCGTGGAGCCGAACGGCGACACCAAGCACATCGCGTTCGACTACTTGGGTCGGGCCGTGGAGTTCACTGACGCCCGTGGCCAAGTGACCCGTTACCACTACGATCGTCGCGGGTTGCTCGCTCGAGTGGACGCGCCGAATGGGCTGACCACCCTCTTGGAGTACGACGCCCAGAGTCGCTTGTGTCGCCACACGGATCCCGCTCAGCGAGTGCACCGTTTCGAGTACGGCGGCGCCGACATCTTGTGTCGGGCGATCCGTCCCGACGGAACGACCATTCGCTATGGACTGGACTGGGAGGGCTCGTTGGTCTCAGTCGAACGCACGGGTGGCCTGACGTGGCGCTACCAGCGCGACAGCTCTGGCCTCGTGGTGTCCGAGCAGTCCCCTGATGGTCGGCTCACTCGGTATCGGAACGATGCCTGCGGTCGAGTCATCGAAGAGCTCAGGTCGAGCGGGGCACGAACCACATTTGAGTACGATCCCGCGGGTCGGCTGCTCTCCCGCGAGTACTCCGACAACACGAAGGACGAGTTCGAGTACGACGCGGATGGACACTTGGTGCGCGCCACCAGCTCGAACGGCGTCCAGTGTCTCTTCAAGTACGACCCTCGGGGTCGTCGCGTCGAGGAACAGGTCGAAGCGCCAACTCACAGCTTCGCGGTGGAACGAGAGTTCGACCAGGGCTACGAGCCAATTCGAGTGGATGGCCCCGAGGGTAACTACTCCATCCGCAGGGATCCAATGGGACGCCCCCAGCGCATCGAACTCGCGAGCGGGTGGTGGTGTGAGAGCCGGTACGACTACAAGGGTCGGGAGCATGAACGAAGCACGCCAGGCGGCCTGCAACTCCAGGTTCGATTCGACCCCAGGGATCGCGTGGCACAGCAGACCATGCAGGGTCCTTCGACCTCGATGGAACGTCGCTGGTCGTGGGACCCGGGCGACCGTCTGCTAGGTGGCTTCGACAACGGAACCCCGTTCTATGCGACACATGACGAACTGGGTCAGCTGGTTCGCAGCGAGGCGCACGGCTTGGTCGAGGAGTTTCGCACCACGCCGGACTTCGAGCTCATCCTGGACGGAAAGACTACGTTGCTTTCCGGAGGACGAGCAGAGCAGTTCGGCGACGTCCACTACACCTACGACGCCGACGGCCAGGTCGTGTCGCGCACCCGGCTCTCGACTGGCGAACAACAAATCCTCGAGTGGAGCGACCGAGGCCAACTGTCGAAAATCACGGACGGCGCGGGCAATCAGACTCGCTATGAATACGACGCGTTCGACCGTCGGATCGCGGAGTCTGTCGTGGACCCCCAGAACCGCTTGGTGCGGGAGCGGCATTTCGCGTGGAACTACTTCAAGCTCACACGGGTGGCTACCCGTGAGCTGACCGGGGGGACCATCCAGGAACAATCGCGTCAGATCCTCTACTCCGACCAGACCCACGAGCCGATCGCCACCGCAATCGACGGGGACTGGCACTCACTGGTCACCGATCTGCAGCGCCGTCCCATGTGGGAGTTCGATGGCCATGGCCACGGCTCGGACCACACGTATGATGCGCTCGGGAACAGCCGCTCCTCACAGCCGCTGCGCCTCGCCGGTCAGTTCGCAGATGATACGGGTCTGACCTACAACCTACATCGCTACTACGACGCGGCCTCGGGCCGCTTCATCAGTCCGGACCCGATCGGACCGATGGGCGGTCTGAACGCATACGCTTTCGCCGAAAATCGATTCCTTACGGAAATTGACCCAAGCGGTCTAGCGAGACCGTCAACCACGGTTATCACGACCACCGGCGGCGGCACGTCCACGGGTCACAGTCAAGGCTATCACACAGCGAACGACAGCAACGGGAACTACAGCGGTGGGGTGGGCTCGCTGCCTCCAGCTTTTCCGCCGCTTGGCGGCACCTACACTGGACCGAACCAGTGTGGTGAGGTCGAAGCCCTCAACAACATGTTTGCTGGGCTCGATCCCAACAACCCCGACCACCGCGAAGCGATCCGCGCCCGGGCTCAAGAAATCCAGAGCATCACCCCGACTCGAGACAACCGAGACGGCAGCGCGGGCGCGACGATCCCGCCTTGCATGTACTGCACCCAGCGCCTGGCGCACCTGTCAGACGTCTCGGGGGTGAACCTCTTCGAGCGTGTCACTCCCCCAACGAACGGCGGGTCACCAGTCCGCAACGTCGGGCCAACCAACGCTCAGAGGATCCGCGAGTCAGGGGTGCCCTCCGCGTTCCCGTACAGCGTCACGTATCCGCCCGGTGGAGGGTCGGCCGTCGTCACACGGGGTGACGGAACGACGGTCGCGTTTAGCTAGGCTCCCGAGCGCGCTCGGAATCAGCGCGCAAGAAGCGCCATGCGAGTTCGGCGAGCTCGTCCCAGAACGCCTCGGATTCCAGCAGCTCCGGACGATAGAGCTGCGCTCGCTCCACCACCGCTTCGACGGCGTGGCTCGCGATAAAGACCTGGAGCTCCAGATCTGCGGGACGCAGCTCGCTGCGTCGCTCGCTCAGCCACTGCACCAGCATCGCATGCACGCCATTGTCGATCTGACGTACGTGATCCTCAATCCATGAGGGGGGCACGTCCCGCAGCAGAGAGCGACGCATCACCGGGTCCCCCAAGCGGCGAGAGTGAAGGAGCCTCACGATCACCCGCAACGCATCGAGCGTATTTTGATGCCGCACGGTAACGATCGCCTCGGTAGCGAGCTCCATCCCCCGGGACTCCAGACGCCGCGCGAGCTCCGCGACGATGGCCTGGCGGTTGGGAAAGTAGTGATAGACCGAGCCAACGCTGACGCCTGCCTCACGCGCGAGATCGTTCATGCGGATGGCACCCACCGATCCCCCAGCCGCAACGACTCGCTCCGCAGCAATCAGCACGCTGTCCACGATCTGCTTCCCCTGGAGCGTGCGCGGCATACGCCGAGGTTTTCCCGGAACCTCGTCCTGCGACTTGCGCTTTGCTGCCATATGCCACGCTCTTATCGTGTCTGGCGATCCCAAACCAGAACCACGAGCGCCCAGCGGCCTCAGCTCGGACACCCACGCATAACGCGTGGATAATACACACATCTTTCGGTTTCGAGGGTCACGAATGAGCGCGAGTGTACCTCGGGGATACGCGCTGCCAGACTGATGCTTCCCTCAACACGCCCGATGGCCTCCAGCGTGATTTCGGCAAGATTTGCGCCCTCGGCCGATACTTTCCCCGCGGTAATATCATGACTCGCTTTTCAAAACTCTCCATCGCCTCCCTCCTCGTCATCCCGCTCGCCTGCTCCAGTAGCGACGGCGGTGGCAATCAAGCCAACCCCCAACTGACTCCAGGAGAGGCGCTCTGCAAATCCCTGGACGACTACGTCACTCAGTGTGGCGCGGCGACTCCCTGCGACACCGCTCTGGTCACGGACTGCGCGAGCATCGTCGACCTGTTGAGTGAGCCGTTTCTCAACGGTGTCACGGACTGCATCAACCGCGGCGAAGGCTCGATGACGTCGTGCCTCGGTGCCGGGTTCAGCTCCCTCACCCCCACTGCAGCCCATACCCAGCTCGCCTCCTCGTTCTGCTCCGAGTGCGCGTTCGGCGCACCAGGCTGCGAGAGCGCCTTCTTCAGCGACGAGAACCCGGAGACCGCGATCATCGGTCAGGCGATTCTCCCCTTCAGTGATTCCCTGGTGAATCAGGTGACCGAGGAGTGCGCAACCGGCCTCGGATGCGCCGGTACGTTCCTCAGCTGCACTCAGGGTGTGCTCGCGAAGCGCGCCATTCCTGAGAGCACCGTGCAGTGCTTGATCGACAACCTCACCGGCGAAGCGGCACCCGTCGAAGGGAGCGGCGAAACCTGCGTGATTGAAGGCAGCGGTGGAAACGGCGGAAACGGCGGAAACGGTGGCAACGGCGGAAACGGCGGAAACGGCGCGACCGGTGGAAACGGCGGAACGGCGGGCAGTGCCGGAACGGCAGGCAGCGGTGGAAGCTCGGGCAGCTCTGGTAGTGGAGGAAGCGCTGGGGGCGGGGGTTCACCGACCGGCACGGCGTGCGTGAACGGGAGCTCTTGCGCCAGCAACGTCTGCGACCCGGATACCCTGCGCTGCATCGACTCGGAGTGCGCTTCCAGCACGAACTGCAACGGGGGCGTGTGCGTCGAGCAGGTATCCAGTTCAGGTGCCGGGGTCTGCATGACTGGTTGCACCGTCGGGCAGGGCTGCGGAAGCGGCGAAACCTGCCTCGCCGATATCTCGGGCGACGGGGTCTGCGGCAAGTCAGGAACGGGTCAGCACCTCGGAGATTGCGTCGATGTCTCCGACACATCGACGGGCTGTATTGATGACCACGTCTGCGCGGGTGCACCAGGCGAGAACCCCACCTGCTTGGAGACCTGTGACTACTGGCTCACGGGAGGCTGTCGAAGCGGCGAGTACTGTGTGCCTGGTGGCTTTTGCACCCTGGACCAGGGAGATAGCGCCAGCGAGGGTGAGCCCTGCACCGAACCCGACGGCACGCTGTGCGGCCTGCTGTACGGAGAGTTCTACACCGGAGTGTGTTTGGACCAGACCTGCATGTGGCTCTGCCGTCCAGGCGGCAGCGACTGCGCCCAAGGCACCTGCCAAGCGATAGTTGGCTACGAGGGCCTGGGCTATTGCCAGTGACTCTCCCGTTCTGAACGCCATGGCGCGCGCTTCGGTCCACGAAGTCGCGCGCCGCCGCTATTCCCCTCCCCCGCAGCTCGCTTCCGCGAGGGAACGCAGCGCTTCACGGCCGCAGGCCGCAAGGCCGGCGCCGCCGCAGGCGTTCTCCGCCTTCTTCCAGCTCTCTTCAGCCGCTTCAGGCTGCGCCCGCTCCTCGAGCACCGCGGCCTGAGCGAGCAGCTCAACGCCGTAGGGCGTCAGCTGATCGCCCGTGCCCGCCGCCAGGCGCACATACTCCCCAATCACCTTTGAGCTCTGCTCTCGAGGCGCCTCGCAAAACATCACCCGAGCATGCGCTTGCTGGGCCGCCAACAGCTCGGGAAAACGCTCGCTGGCGCGGGAGCTCGCTAGACTTGCCGCGAAGAACCCGAGCCCAACGCCCACCACGAGCGCGGGCACGGCGTAGACCAGCGACCAACGCCTCCCACGTTTCCTCGGGGTAATCTTCGGTTCACCCTCGAGCGCAGCGCCTTCGTTCATGGCTTGCACGCCCGCTGCACCCGTTCGCGCCAGTGCTCCCGCTTGCAGGCCTCACCTTCACAGCCCTTCAGCACGAGCGCCCACTGCGCGTTGGCCGGTTCGGTATGGCCCAAGCGCTCGTTGAGCATCGCCAGCTCCACCCGCGGGTACTGGCCCTGCGCGGGCTCGCTCCCGAGCGTCCGCTCCGCGTCGAGCTCCCCCACCCGCGCCGCGACCTGAGGCAACGCCTGCTCAGGCGGTGCGTGACAGAAGTACCCTTGAGCGGCTCGAGTCTTTGCCTCACGGATCATCCGCGTCAGCGCCGCGTCCCCACGCCGCGCCGAACCCACCCCGTACCACGCGCCAATCCCGCCGCCGACCAGCGCAATCACCAACAAGTGTGAGGTTCGAAGCTTCATCTAGCGTCCCCATCAGCCTACTCGGCAACCAAGGCGAGTTCGAGGCTACCTCGTGGAGACAGCGTGGAGGCTTGAATGCAGCGGAGATCCGCTACCCGCCAGCCGCGATGCTGAGCAGTCCCCACGACAGCCACCACAACACGAGGGGAACCGCGAGCACGAGGCGCACCAGCACATGACGTTGTCGAATGGCAGCCTCCAGCAGCAAGAGGACGCCAGAGACGGCAATCACGAAAATCGGGAGCAGGCTCATCCCCCAGCTCAAGAGCAGCGCGGGTCCCTCAATCAGCAACCACCAGCCGAGGAATGGCTTGAGCACCTCTGGCAGCCACAACGACAGCGTCTGCCAGACCACGCCGTGAGTCACGAGCGCCGCGAGGATGATCCAGTTGCGTCTCCACATGGGGGTTCCGGAAGCCTCCAGTCTGCTCCCGAGAACGCCCGGCGCCGAGCGATGTCATCCCCTCCCCCCCAAAAAACAAGTACCTAGGCCAGAGCACCCAGGCATTTTTCCCCGCGGTTAATCAAGCTAGTCCGCCCAGCGTTCCCGGGCGCCCTGCTCGACGCCCGCACAGGACACACAGGCGCCTTCCCCAAACAACGTCTCCGTCAACGCACGGGCGGCGCAGCGTTCCTCGGAACACGAAACTTCTACCACCCGCCGTCCGCCACAGCGACGCACCTCAAGCTTCGAGTTCCACCAATCCCTCGCAGATGTGAGAGGCGAGATCGTCACCCGGCGATCCGAAGCCAACTCCGCCGCTCCTTTCCGCAAACACGGCGGCGCCACGGTCAGCGCTGCCGCGAGCCGACGTGCGGGACCGACTGCCAGTTCTGCGGGCATTGGCCAAGTGTGCGGATAACAGCGCTCGTCGTCCTGCTCTGCCTCAGAGCAATCGAGGACGAACTCGAGACCACGCCCGCAAGCTTCGACGCGCCAGCTGACCTCGCGTTGCGGCGGATCCGTCATGATGAGCACTTTCGATTCCCCGGGGATATGGATCACTGTGGAGAGCGAAGGCCCAGGCGAATCGCACTCCAGCGCAAGCGCTCGGGCATACGGGATCACTGTCGCAAGCTCCGCGGTCGGACCACTCACCCGTGGCGCAGGCGCAGCACAGCCAACGCTCGCCAGCACCGCGGCGAATAGCCAGGAGTTCGAAGCCGTGTTTCGAGTCGGCACGATGTACTGAACTCGCCGTCCGGCACGTTGTGCTGCGCGGCGAGGCGGTGGTGCATCGGGAGGATCATCCGTCATGGCGCGCGGGAACGCGCCGGACGTCTCGCCCTTACACTCGCTTCAAAACCAATCAGCGCGAGAGCAAGCACAACAGCGCAATTGGAACGCACAACACCTCCAGCGCGAGTAGCGGCAGACTCAACGCAATTCCCGTCTCAACGAGAGCCCCCAAGCCCAGCGCAATGCCCAGGCCTCCGCAAACGAACCCGGCCGCCGCCAAGACCGCAGCGCGCCGGATCCAGAAGTCGAGCGTGAGCCAGTCCCCCACGCTGAGGGAACCGGTCCGGAGGCTCAGTATTCCGCAGGGTTCGCTCGTTGCTGGAGACTATGCGACACTCCGAGCATGCGTGATGACTTCAAGTGGACGACGCCCGAACAGGCGATTCGGGATGAAGTGCGCTACTGGGCATCCGTGACCGTCGAAGAGCGCGTGGCCGCGGTTGAAACGATCCGCCGCGCGACGATTGGGATCTATGGCGACACTCCCCCCCGAATGGAGCGAACTGAGTGGGTTATTCGAAACTCACGAGGTGAGATTCTAGCGTCGGGCAACGACTAGCCTCGACTCACAGCTTCTCGAAGTCGCTCTTCGAATGGCGCTCAGCGAGACCGGGCTCGTCACCCCAGCTCTTGTTGACGACGCGGCCGCGGCGTACGCCGGGGCGCTGAGCGATTTGCTCGGTCCAGCGCAGCACGTTCTTGTACTCTTGGGCGGAGAGGAACTCGGCGGCGTTGTAGGCCTTGTTCTTCACCAGGCCGCCGTACCAGGGCCAGATCGCCATGTCGGCGATGGAGTACTCTCCCGCCAGGAACTCATGATCCGCGAGGCGACGGTCGAGAACGTCGAGCTGGCGCTTGACCTCCATCGCGTAGCGATTGATCGGGTACTCCTGCTTGGTCGGTGCGTAGGCGTAGAAGTGCCCAAAGCCGCCACCGAGCAGTGGCGCCGCGCCCATCTGCCAGAAGAGCCAGCTCAGCGCCTCGGTACGCTTGGCGGGGTCCTTCGGCAAGAAGGTGCCAAATTTTTCCGCAAGGTAAAGCAAGATCGAACCCGACTCGAACACCCGCTGGGGCTCCTTGCCGCTGCGATCCAGCAGCGCCGGGATCTTCGAGTTCGGGTTGATGTCGACGAAGCCGCTCCCGAACTGATCACCTTCCATGATGTTGATCAGCCAGGCGTCGTACTCGGCGTCGTGACCCGCCTCGAGCAGCTCCTCGAAGAGGATGGTGACCTTTTGCCCGTTGGGCGTGGCCAGCGAGTAGAGCTGAAACGGATGCTCCCCAACGGGCAGCTCCTTGTCATGGGTCGCGCCCGCGATGGGGCGATTGATATTGGCGAAGTTTCCGCCGCTTTCCTTGTCCCAGGTCCAAACCTTCGGCGGCGTGTAGTTCTCGGTCATTGCTCAGTCCCTCGCATGCCGCCTGGCTGACGGCGAGAGTCATGCATGGTGCGATCCCCCCGGCGCGTCCACCCCAGCCGGTGTTGCGTCACAGGAACGCTGCCATGCAGAAAACGGGATTTCCCCATCCACGCGAATTTCCCGGAGTTTTCTTTTGGGGGACAGGGAAATCTGTCTCCGCCGCCTCAGCTGGGTGGCTCCTTCGAAGTCTTGATCCGCGGCGGTTCCTCGTACTCCTCTTCAGGCCAGAAGAGCACGATGACATCGCAGCTGCCCTCTTCGAGTCCCTTGCGAGGCATGTGCATGTGGCTGATGCGGAACGTTCGCATCTCGAGCTCCTCAGCCTTCTGAATCAAGAACCGCGCGACGCACCGTAGCTCGTCCGGCGTGCCCTCGAAGGACACTTCACGCATGGCCTGGAGCCCAAACTCCTCCAAAATCACCTCACCATAGCCAAACACCTTCATCGGCACCTTGCCTTCGCCGGGGCAGTTGCTTCCGCGAGGTGCTAGCACCCGGCGTCGTGGCGGGCGAGGAAGATCGACCGGGAGTCAGTCACCGTCGGGTAACGGATCGCCGATCTCGAATCGCTCTCGGAGCGCTCGCTCCTGCTCCGACTCGACTTCGCCGAAGAAGCGATTCACGAGCTCGTCATCGCTGAGCGCTTCCCGGACCACGTGCGTCGTCGAGTAGACCTCGACCGCAGCACCAGGCGTCGCCTGCATGTCGAACACATCACAGCAGCCGAGATAGCGGACACGGACCTCCTCGCCATCCAAGTTCAGCCACCGCGAGTCCGCGTACTCCTGCGCCTCCGCCTCGGCGACCTCGAGCGCGTGCTGCATGTCTCGGGCTTGCACCAGCACCACCCGACGTTCCACGAGCTGCGGCGCCGCCGCATCCGCTGCGCGATAGCCATAGAGCGTGTGCGCGCCGTACCATCCGATGTGTTCGTCCTCAACCACAACCATCTCCAGGCTTCGCTAGAGCTTCGGTGTCCGCCCCCGGGGAGCCCCCCATACCGCCATGACATAGACAACGTCAGCAATTTTGTCCGCACGGAAATACACATGGTAGCGAGTCCGCGGCAGCAGCACGCGCCGCAGCTCGGGCCTTCGAACAGTGGGCCAAGGCACGCCGACGCCAGGCGCGTCACAAATCAAACGAAACGTGTAGTCGAGTTCGTCGAGAAACAACGCCGGCGCTGCGTGGCGATTCTCAGCCCACCAAGCAGCGATCGTCTCTATCTGGCGCTCAGCCCGACGAGCTACCCGCAGCCGCACGCGTCCCCCGAAGCCGAGCAATCAGCTCGAAACCGTCGCATGTCGCGCCAGCCTCGACGTCGCCTTCCGCAGCCTCCAGGGCCCGGAGCAACGCTGCACGCTCAGCGGGCTCGAAGTCGTCGTCATCGACCACCGCCAGCTCCACCTCAGTCCCCTCGGGGAGATCCGTAGCCGCGTCCTCGAGCACGAGGCGACCGTCTCTGACGTGAGCCTTCAACGGTTGCATGGTCGCGAGTCTACTGCGCTTCCCGGTCGCTCGCCAGCCCGCGAGCGCTGAATGGAGTACGCCACATAGGCGAAGGGCAGGAGCACCACGATCAACGCGGCCTGGAGGATGCTGCCTGGCCAGCCCAGGAACGCCAGCCCCAGGTCCAGCGCATCCCACAAGCGCCGCGCGACGGTCTTGAGCTTTTCAGTACGTGCGCGGGAGCGAGCCATTGGGAGTGCAACGAGCGTAGCAGGCGCGCATTCCCTGAGCGGTGTCGAAAAAGCGCTGCCGCGCGGTACGCGGCACGATTCTATGAGGCATGAGACGCGGGCGCACAAAATGTCAAAAGTGGGGCGCTCGGGATCCCTACGCTGCTCCTCACCCCCAAAAGAAGGGGAAAAAGGAGCAGACGATGGACCACCGACAAGTTTGGGAGCGCTACGCGCAGAGCTGGAAAGTGAAGACGGCCAAGGAGAAGCGCGCGCTGTTCGCGGAGAGCCTGAGCCCGGAGTGCGTGTATCAAGATCCGCTGCAGCGCTGCGCGGGCTTCGAGGAGCTGGAGGCCTACATGCTGGCGTTTCACCAGCAGATCCCTGGCGGCCACTTCGTGACCAAGCGCTTTCGCACGCACCATGATAAGAGCATCGCGGAGTGGGATATGTGCGGCGCGGATGGTCAGGTGCTGGGAGACGGCGTGAGCTTTGGTGAGTACGACGCGCAAGGGCGCCTGGTGCGCATGACCGGCTTCTTTGACGTGCCTGATCCGCAGTGAAACGGAAGCGGCAGTGAAACGGCAGCAGCAGTGAAACAATGAGCTATCTCCAACGCGTGCGGCGCGCCGTCGACTTCATCGAGAGCAACCTGGATCAGGAGCTGGATTTGGCGGACGTCGCCGCGCACGCTGGGATCAGCCGCTGGCATTTTCAGCGCATGTTCAAGGCGCTCACCAAAGAAACCCTCAAGAGCTACATCCGCCAGCGACGCTTGGCGCTGGCGCTCGACAAGCTCTTGACGACACAGGAGCGCATCCTCGACATCTCCATTTCCGCAGGGTACGAGAGTCAGGAGGCGTTCACCCGCGCCTTCAAGCAGGCCTTCGACCACACACCCCACGAGTTTCGGCGCATCGGGAGCAAGAACTTGTTCTTGAAGAAGGTGGAAATCGACGCCGGCTACCTGCGCCACATCAACCAGAATTTGAGCCTCGAGCCGCGGCTGATCGAGCAGGCCCCGATGCGGTGCGTCGGCATGCAGACGGAGTTCTTCTCCAGCGACTCGGAGAAGAACAACATCGCAAGCCAGATCCCTCCGTTGTGGGCGGCGTTTCTCCCCCACCTCGAGGCCATCCCAAACCGCGTCCCCGGTGTGTGCTACGGCATCATCGAGCAGTCAGCGGAAGGCTCGGAGCAGCTAAAGTACACTGCCGCGATGCAGGTAACGGAGGTCAGTGCTGAGCTGCCCGAAGGCATGCTCGCCGTTCAGATCCCCGGGGCAACGTACGCCCATTTCGATCACCGCGGCGAAGTGACGAACCTCGACCACTCGGTGAACTACATCTACTCGAACTGGCTCTGCAGCTCCGACCTCAGGCACACCTACGGACCAGACCTGGAAGTCTACGGTGCGGAGTACCACCCGACGTCCGAGGACTCCGTCATCCAGTACGCGATCCCGGTTGTACGGGGCTAGTAGCGCAATCGTTACCAGCAGGTCTGAGTAGTAAAGGCAACGTTACTAGGGAGCACCGATCGGCTTCGATTCGCATCGCAGGCTGCGGATCTGTGCAAGCGCCTCTTCAACGCCAACAACTCGACCGGCTTCGGCGTCCGCGAGACCTTCCTCGATCGCGGCGTGCAACAAGACGCGCTCCTCATCGTCCAGCTCGTCACCGTCCACTACGACTAGCGTGACCTGCGCACCCTCCGGGAGCGCCGTCGGTTCGTCCAACACGAGGCGGCCGTTCTTTACGCGAGCGACGAGCTGGTTCATCGGGCGATTGTACTGCGTTTGCGGCAAGCACGCACGAGTCAGCTTGGGGAAGCGGCGCCTCCTGGAGATGAGTGAGCTCACGCCCAGTTGACTAGCGACGACCCGAGGGATTCATCAACCACAGGGTCACCCCGGCGCACGCTAGCCCACCGACGATCCCGGCAGACCAACCCCAGCGCGCGCACCAGTGACCCACGAGAATCGCGAGGCCTATCCACAGCACGCTCGCGAGCACTTCCAACAGCGTCACTTCGGCTGCGCACTCGCTGGCATGCAAGTGGGAAGCCTCAAGGCCCCATTGGTATTCAGGGGCTTGGGGGAGGAGCGCCGGTCTGTGTTAGCGTGGTCCCATGAGCTGCGCGCTACGAGATGCTGCGCTAGTAGACTGGCAGCGTGTTTCCGGGAGGTACACACAGGATCACCGGCATTTCGAGCAAGATGCGGCGCAATGAACAACCCAAAAGCCTCATGCCTCTCCGAGTGCCGTCGCGATTGTATCGATGGCCAAGAACATCGGAAGGGGCTCTCCGTGGGACAAGCCCTGGAGGACTCCATCGATTGGCTGGAAACCGAGCGCGGAGTAGAAGTCGACGGCGTCGGGCTTCGCATCGGTGACAACGCCAACGCAGCCGATGCGATCCCGTTGCTCGACAGCCAGGCGCAGCACATGGCGCAGCAGCCCCTTGCCAATGCCCGCGCCCTGAGCGCGTTGGTCCACGCCGAGGCGCGCTAGTCTGAGCACCGGGAGTGGATAGGCTGGGAGGCGCTTACGCAGTCTCGCGCTAGGGACGCTGGCGCGCTCGATGGCGGCAGCGGCGACCGTTGCAAAGCCCACGATGTGGCCGTCGGCGACCGAGACGTAGGTGACGGCGAGGTGGAGCCTGAACTGATTCTGGCCCGCGTAGTGCTCGAAGAAGCGATCCAGATCGCCTTCGCCACAGCTGAACTGGCTTCGGTCGTCATCGCGCTCGAGCGGACGGATCTCAATCGTCTTGGCCATGCATCAGCTGGCGAAGCGAAGCCGTCGGGGCTGCGGGATGCTCGAGCGCTTCCACCAAGCGATCGAAGACCTTGTTCTCGACCACCAAGCGCGTGGGAACCAGCGCTTCATCGGGAAGCTCAAGCCGCGCCTGCATGAAGAACAACAGCGCCTGCTCGACAACGAAGTTCTTCTTGAGCCCATAGCTCTCGGTGAAGCGATCGAGGCGCTCCTTGGTTGCTTCGGAGATCGTCGCAGAGATTTGAGATTGCTTGCTCATGGCGCCTCGCCTTCAAATGCTTTCCCATGGGAAGCCATGGAAAAACTAGCATACCCATAGCGCCTGGCCAGTCCGCAGTTCCGTCGCGAGGAAGGTCACTCCGCCGCCAAACGTAGGCCGTGAGTGCGACTTCTTTCTTATTCGGCTGGCGTCGCGCTTGTCGCTTCCACACTCGGCGGGTGCATCCCCGGCGCAGCGCCTCGAACGGGGGACATCACTCAGCACGGCCTGGCGCTGGACGCCTCGCTGCCTGTCGTCAATTACGAGCCCCAGAGCGTGGTGCTCCACAACGGCAACCGCATCGACGGCAAGATCGCGATCTTTCCCTCACCCCAGAGCAGCATCCGCGGCAAGCTCGGGGAGCGCTTCGAGTTCGGCGGAGTCATCTCCATGGGGCGATACCTCGCGGAAGCGCGTTTCGGCCCGATTCAGGAGAGCAACGGCGCGCCCCTCTCGATCGCGTTGTCTGCGGCGGCGGGTGCGCGGGTGCTACCACCGAGCCCCTGGGCGCGTGTGGGCGTGGACATGAGCCGTCGTTTCGGCTCTTTTGCGCTCATGCTTGATAGCTACCTCAGCGTGGGCACCGAGTTCCACTGGATGAACCTTCCCGAAGACAAGGTGCCGCCCGGCGACCTTCCGAAAGAAGGACCCCTCCCCGCCTCGGCGTCCTTGGTCCGCCGCGAGCTGCGCCTGCACATTCCCTTTGGCATTGCCGTGCGGGTCAGCGAGGGCGAAAGCTCCGACGTCGATTTGCTGTTCGGCGGAAACGCCTGGTGGGTGCTGACCCACGGCGATCCCTACGACTCCACCTATCCCGACTATGAAGCGACTCGCGGCGTCGAGTTCAGCGTTGGACTGGGGTTCCGCTGAGTCTCAGTAGGGCATGAATGAGAGCCCTGTTGGCGCTGGGCGGCTGATCGCCGTCCACACCAGGTTATGGTAGTGATACGGCTTCGACGTCCCTGAGTTCGATTGGAGGTTCGGGGCAAAGGCAGTATCCCGCAGCAAGAAATAGAGCTGCCGGACGCCATTGCCTGCTCCGTCGATGTTGCTCGCGCGCAGCAGCACGTCCTCGTACTCCGTGCCGAAGTCGTTCTGCCCGAAGGCGGTCCACGTCTCCCCAGTGATCTGCGCGGAGGTCGGGCTGGCTGGGTCGTTCGCATAGCGCTTGAACTGAGAATAGACGTACTTCGAGTAGTCCGAGAGATAGCCGCTCGCGACCAGATCCTGCGCATAGAGCCCCACGTGGAGCTTCGAGTTCCCACCGTCGAGGGGAGTCAGTGCCGTGAGGAAACCGCTGTCCGAGCGACCGACGCCCCCGACGGCGCGGTCCTGAAGCGTCCCGCTCCCAGCGTTGTTCGGCGGGATCCAGTTCAAGTTGTAGGCCACCTCGACGCTCGCCGGGAACGCCTGCCGCGCGTGTTGACCGTACCCCACGATCTCGTCGGCGTAGCCCACGCCGGCGGCGTCGGGATAGTCGAGGTCGACCAGGTCGTTGATGTTGCTGGTGCCAGCCGGAGACGACTCATCGAGCACGAGCCGCTTGAGGGCGGGATGACGGCCAAAGCTCGCGCTGTTGCCCGCCGCGTCGAGGGTCAGGTTGAAGGCCGCGCGAATCGCCGGATCCCAGCGCTTCGCGGCGTACTTCACGAACTTTCGGTCGATATCGAGCACGACCCAGCGATGGGTCTCGTTGCGGTACTTCTTGCCATTCGCGAGCGTGGACGGAAAGCCTGCAGGGTCGTCGGCAGCGATGTAGCCATCGGAGAACCCCGGGGATGAATACTCGACTAGATCCTCCGGGATACATGAGACGTAGGTCGAGTGGCTCGTCTGGTTGGATGTCCCGTTCACCGTGATGGTGTGCCAGAACTTGTCGCGTAGGGTGACGGCGCCTGCGAGTGGGTACGGGCTCTGCGCGGCGTAGCGCGAGAGCGCGCTCTCCACCTCGCTCCAGTCGAAGGTGCCCGTGGACTGGGGCATCACCGTTCCCCAGTTAGCGGTCAGCAGCATGCCTTTGAAGACCTGCTTGCCGCGGTTGGTCTTCGCCCACTCATTGGCCGCATTCGCGTAGGGCACGTGGTTCGGTGCCGCGTCAGCCAGCCAGAGACCGGGCTCGCTGGGCGGACTGCTCGCGCCCGCACTTCCCCCCGAGCCTCCTCCGCCGGTTCCGCTCCCGCCAGCGCTGCTGCCGGCTGCACCTCCAACGGCGCCTGAGGCGCCGCTGCCCGAACCCCCGACCGCGCCTGCGCCTCCAACCGCACCTGCGCCTCCAACCGCAGCAGAGCCGCCACTACCAGCCCCACCCGAACCGCTGCCTCCGCTGCTTCCAAGCCCGCCTGAGCCAGCGCTGCCTCCAGGCGCTCCTGAGCCGCCTGAGCCAGCCGTGGCGGAGCCTCCCGACGCGCCGTCGGAGCCGCAGCCCACCGTCACGAACAACAAGCAGCCGACAATCACGCCACCACGGATCCTGCGCATGAGCGAATGCTGGGTTCCCGCCAAGCCTGGCGTCAAGGCGCGTCCGCTCGAGGATGCGTACTTGAATGCTGAATGTGATGGTTGCTCTGGCTTTGGGCGCTGCGGATGAGTTCTCAGTTCACATACGAGTCCGACGCCAAGCAGCTAGCTCCCCAACCGTTTCGCGAGCAACTCTTTTCCCCGCGGTATCAAGCAATGCCGCTTGACGCTTAAACTACGGCAGCTGCGGTCCGCCCCCGACGACCGTCTTCAAGCCCCAGCCGAATCGATCGGTGCAGGCGCTTCCGCTCTTCATCGTCCAGCCCATCATCTTTGAGCAAGACCTCGAGTTGCTCGCCTCGCGGTAGCACGCGCAGAGTGTAGACGGGACGCGGTCGCCCCGCAGCTCAGTTCGTCGGCCGGTCTAGCTCTTCGTCTTCTTCAAGTTATCCGCGAGGCTCTGGGTCATCGTCAGGCAGCTGTCGAGGATGAACTCGGAGCCGTCAGGGCGAATCATCAGGCAGTGCTTGATGATGGCGGTGCTGACGTTGCGGTCCTTGTTCTTGAGCGTGACGACGAGCAGCTTGTTCTTGCCGTTGTCGAAGAACAGGGACGAGCCGTTCTTGCCTTCGGAGACCTTTTCGCCCTTCCAGCCGGCAGCGCTCAGCTTGCTCATGTAGTCGGAGTCGACCTGCTCGAGCGGCTTGTCGTAGTCGACGTTGATCACGCCGCTGTCCGCCTTGCAGAGGTGCCCGCCGTCCAACACGACTCCGAGCGCCGTCGCCTCCTTGGTCGCGGGAATGTCGGTACACGGCTTTGGTTTGCCGCATGCGGGGGTGAGGGCAACCATCAGGAGCGCGCCAGCCAAGCGAATCGTCAGGTTCTGCATCGTGGCGCTTGATACGGACGGCCTACCGGAAGGCTCCCTCGCCGAACCATTTTCGCGCACAGATGCCACGAAGTCAGCGAACGAGAAGCTCGCGCCTCCACCGAGCGCAATGTACGAAGACACCCAGCGACCGCCCCTCCCCCCAACCCCCAAGCTTCGACGTATCCTCTTCGTTGCCAGCCTCGCCAGCACGCTTGGGGCGCTCGGTTGCGGCTACCTGGCGTTGAGAAGCTTCGGCCTCGCACACCTCACGGAAACGTCTTGGCGGGCGAGCAAGCGGGAAGACAGCCTAGGGATACACCGTCGTGCGGCGGGTAGCGGACCAACCAGCTGCTCCGCACGTCTCCAGCGCCCTCTGCACTTCCTTCACTGTGGGCTCCAGCGTCGCGACTACGCCGGTCCCGCGAATGACCGTCTCATCGTCACTGATGTTCATGCTCAGATCCCCGCTCGATGTTTGTAGCTGGTAGTTGTCTCTCGCAAGTCCCGACGTCAGTGGCCTACCTGCCGACGTGTATCTGACGTGGGCGACTGTCGCGCAATTGCGCAGCGCCTGCTCCACGCACTTGGGGGAGAATGGGATCCGGTTCACCGAGACCCACTCGCTGTACGGAAGCGGTGGAGGCGGCGGTGGCGCTGTGCTCTTCAAGTAACTGGTCGAACCTGCGCACCGAGGATCGTGAGCATCGTGGGAAGCGCCACCAGCCCCAAGACGATGCCGATCTGAGCTCGGAGGCCAAGCATGAGGCTAGTCTAGCATCTCAGGCCGTGCACCCCAACGAACGGTGCCCCCTCGAAGACCGCGCGGCACCGTGCCGGGCCCTATGGGCTAACGTCGTGATTTTGTTCGGACCCAGGCGGGCTCGTCTGAGGAACGCGATCGATTCTCAAGACAGCTCCCCGATACAACCACACTCGGACCGCCGCGCCTTCACGGAGCACGCCGCCATAGGCAATCGTCTGATGGTAGGCGGGAGTGGAACGAAAATGGTCGATAACGAACTCCTCATCACCGAGGCGCACGACGTCACCCAGGTCATGACCCTCCCACGGTTGAACATGATCGAGATGCACGGTCCCTTCGACGACTCTGCATTTGCCTTCGGCGTAGGCTCGGTAGAGCCGGTCCTGCCGTTTCGCGCTGTCATTTGCTTGGAACGCACCAAGAACCGAAAATCCGATGCCGGTAATGAGCAGCGCGACTCGCTCAGACTTACGTAGTCCGGTGGAGGCAAGAACAGTGCTCCGTTCGCCAATTTCTTTCGGAGCGAAGATCGCAAAGATGGCCAGCCCGACGCCCAGCAGCACCAACCCCATGGGTTCCGAAAGCCCCTCCGAACTGGAGATCACGAAGAGCGTTTCGCTCATGTCTCATTTCCACAAGGTTACTCTAAAACAGTTGAGTCAACTGAAGTCGGCGTGGCGCTGGCAGGCGCGTCCGCTTCCATTGGTCGGTCGATGCGCAGGACGGCACCAGCGTAGACCCAGACGCGAAACCACTCGCCTTCACGCAACAGGCCCCCATGTGCGACAGTCGTCCCGTAAGCCGGGGAGTGGCCGATGTTGAACGACGCATCTCCGACGCTTCCGAACTCACCGATGTCGTGACCGTCGATGGGTTCCTCATGCTCCAAGTGCACCACGCCCTCCACCACTTCGCACCTCCCTTCAGCATAAGCCCGGTAGAGCGCTTCATGCCTCCCTTGGGATGCCACTGTGTCCACTGCTCCCAGCGCAGCGAGGATCACCCCGATGATGATCGGTGCCACCCAACGCAACAACTCCTGACGCTTGCGATTCCACACACCGTAGGCGACGAGCAACATACCCACCACGATGAACGGGATCATGTCGTAAAGCGTCCTCGGGGGACCAATGACAAACAGCGTCTCGTACATTATCCGTTCCCCGAGGCGCGGCTACGCGGTAGCGAGTGATAGCTCACGGAGCAACCGCAGGGAAACGCAATCCATTTCGAGCGCACCGCGTTCGGATCCCGAGTCTCGCAGTCTTCGACGCATGCGCCTGCTACGCCTACACTGCAGCAAGCATTGCGCCTACGGCAGCCGTCGGTCCCTTCAACCAAGCAGCCGAGCAAACTCTTCCTTGAACGGATCCGGCAGGAAATTGGGGGCTTCGCGCCCGGATGACCCGGGGTGCTGGTGCGTGGTAGCTTGAAAGCCGAGCGCCCGGGGTATGACCAGCAACCACTTCCCCACCTTTCAGCGTTGGCTCAGCATCGTCCTGGGCTGGCTGACTGAACCCGCGAGTCCACGCCGACAGCGGCAGCTCTACTGGCTGGTGAGTTTGGGGGCGCTCGCGGGTGCCGTGTATCACCTCACACGGCCGGGGGAGCCGCTGTTCCCCTTCGACGACTCGTACATCACGCTGCACAACGCCCAGGTCCTGCTCAGGGGACAAGACGCAAGCTATCCCGGAGTCTCCGCGCTCTATGGCACCACGAGCCTGCCCCATGTGGTGTTGGTCGCGCTGGCGCTCCTCGTGTTAGCGCCGCCCCACGCGCTGCTGCTCACTCAGTGGCTGGCGGTGCTGCTGTATGCGCTTGGCTTGCTGCGGCTCTGTTTCATGCATCGCACCTCGTGGGTGTTCGCTGCCGCGCTGACCGTCACGGGCTTGGGCGTCGGGCTCAGTGTGCATCAGCTGTTCAACGGGCTTGAGACGGGGCTCGCGTTGGCCGGCATCGTGTGGGCGCTGGTACTCAGCGGCCCCGCAGCGCCAAGACGCCCAGCGCTGCTTGGGTTGTTGCTCGGCGTCCTACCATTTATCCGCCCGGAATTGCTTGCGCTCAGCGCTCCGCTGGGTTTGCTTGCGATGTACCGCGTGTATCGCGCACGCCGCTCCTGGAAGCCGGCGTTGGCATTGGCTGGCTTCGCGGCGCTCGGTGCGCTACCCTGGCTTCTAGCCTACGGCGTCGCAACTCACAGCCTGGGGCCGGCAACGGTCAGCGCCAAGCAAGCCTTCTTTGCCCAGGGTTGCGCCCCTGATGCCATCAGATTCAGCCATGCCTGGCGGGCAGCACTTGAGTTTGGGGGGGAGGTTGGCCCCTGGTTCTGCCTGGGGGCGCTGCTCGGGCTCTTCAGCGCGCCGGGGCGCATTGCCCTGGGGTTCATGCTCGTGTTCTGGACAGCATACTACATGCGTTTCCCTGGGGCATTGTCCCACTACGAGCACCGCTACTTGTACGTGTTCGTGCCGCTCTTGGCCTACGGCTTCATCCAAGGCGCAGCTCAGCGGTGGCGCTACGTCGCGCTTGCAAGCACTACCGTACTGCTGGGTGTCGCCGCGGGAGTCGTGAGCCACGATATCTCGGGCGGGCTGCGTCAAGCGCGCGGCTCGCGGCACTTTACCGAGACGGAGCTGGCGGGGCTCGCGCGCTGGGCGGAACAAAACCTGCCAAAGGACTCACCCACCGCGATCCACGACGCGGGTTACCTGGCGTACGCCACGGACCTGCCGTTAGTCGACGTCGTGGGGTTGAAGACGCCAGACGCCGTCCCGCTGCACCAACGGCTGACGCGACCGAGCTGCGGAGCGCAGCGGGCGGAAGCGGTGCTGGAGATAGTACGGCGCCACGGCGCGCAACACTTGATCGTGTATCGCAACGCGTTTCGGTTAGAACCGGGGCTGAAGCAGTCGGGTTGGCACCTCGAGCCCGTGGGACCTCACCCAATCCAGGGAAAGCCCTACGAGAACTGGACGCCGCGCTACGTGGTCTACCGGATCATTCCGCCGGGAAATTGACTACTCATCCACGGCAGGGATGTCTCGCAACGCCTCCGGCAGCTGAGCGCGGATCCCCGCGACAATTTCCGCTGCCTTGTCTTTGCCAAGCGCGGCCGCCACAACGTCTTTCGCGGCCTGGTCGCGCCGCGAGGCGACCAACACCTGGGTGTAGAGCTGGGCGATGCCTTGGGACTTTGGGTCGGCCTTGTAGGCTTTTTCGAGGCCCCTCGCCGCGACGCCGTACGCGCCGAGATCTGCGGCGACTTGGGCCATGAGTACCTGGCGCTGCTCCTGCGGCAGCTCACGCGCGCGAGCGTGGGCCTGCTTTGACCGCGCGATGCGAGCTTTCAGCTCACCCAGGGCCTCGGGAGTGCTGGCGCTGCGGTGAACCTCCTGCAGCCTGGCCTCGACTCCGAGCCAGCGGTCGGCTTCGGCCCAGTCGTGGGCGCGCGCCGCGGCCAGGGCAAGGTTCATCGCGTTGGCGACGCGCGCTTCGTCCTCGGCGGGGATCTTACGTAGGTAGGCCTGAGTCTGGAGTTGGCGGCCAAGGCGCGAAGCCAGGAGCGCGAGTTCTCCCCGCAAGCGCGGCCCTTGCCGGCCGATCAGCGCCGCGTAGGTTTGAGGGTCGATCCCGAGGCGGCCTCCGTTCGGGGGATAGCCTGCCTCGAGCTCTGCGAGCTCATCGTAGAGCGCGGTGAGGCGCTTGGTGGCGCCGTCCGGCAGGAAACCAGCCTCAATCCCGCGCATTTCAACGATCGTGCTGGCCTGATCCGACGGGAACGCAATCAAACGGTAGCGCCGACTCTGAGGGCTGAGGGACGCGACGTAACGCCTGTAGGCCTCCTGAGTTTCCCCTTGGGCCGCCAGCCGGCGTGCGGTTTGCCGCAGGGCAATGGGAGAATCGGGGCGCAGCGCGTACTCGTGCTCCCAGAGATCCGCCTCTCGCTGCATGGGACCGAGCCGGGTCCACAAGAGCCCCACGTACGCTATCCCGACCCCTACCGCGAGGAGCCGCGCCGGCTGCTGCGACCAAGCCCTGAGGGCGGCGTCAGACCACAAGCGCAACAGCCCGCAGACCAGGAAAAACAGCGGCAAATACAGGAAGCGATCCGAGGCGGTGGACGGCACCCCCGTCAGGCGAAAATTCAACAAAGGTCCGAGGAAGGCGACCGCAGTAAGCAGCAACGTCGCGGCTCCGCGATCCTTGCGGAAAGCATGCACCACCAGCGCCGTGTACAGCAGGACCAGCGCGCCACCCCCAATCAGAATCCAGAGCGGCACCTGCACCACGCCGTCGATTATCACCAGCGGGCGATAGAAGAACGTCTGCGGCCAAGGAATAAAAATTCGCTCGGCATACGCCCATACCGTGAGCAAAAAGTACTTCGGAGTAAGGCTGCCGCTACTCTCGCGAACCGGAAACACGGCGAGGCGCCAGACCAGGTACGCAACGGGTAACACGCTAAAGCCCGCGACGGCGAGGCGTTGCTTGGCACGCTGCTTGGCCGGCAACGCACCGGCGCTCGCGAAGTACTCGACCAGGAACAGCAGCGGCAGAAAGGCCCCGCCCTCCTTGGAGAGACACGCGGCCGCGCTGCTCAGGGCGGCCAGCGCAAACCACAACGCCGAGCGCCGCCCGGCGAACCCGCGACGGACGCAGAGTACCGCAAGGAAACAAAACAGCGCCAGCATCACGTCTGTGCGCCCGGAGACCCACATCACGTTCTCCCAGCGTGAAGGGTGAAGCGCAAACAGCACCGCCGCGACGATGACCAAGCGTCGGTCCGCGAGCCAGCGCTCGGCGACGCGGAACGCCGCGAACACCGCCCCGGCGTGCAGCGCGACGTTCGTCAGGTGAAACACCCAGGGCGCGCCCGCCGCCATCAGCCAGTTCAGTGTGTACGTCACGGAAACGAGCGGGCGGTAGTAGCGCAGCACGTTGGACTGATCGAGTTCCCGGGTGGCCCAGAAGTGCTGAAAGAACGCCTTGCCCAATGCGGAGGGTTGCTGCAGGTCCGAGTTTTGGCTGATCAGGAGCAAGTCGTCGAAGACGAAGCCGAGCAACACGCTCGGCAGGAACACCACGGCGGTAACCAGCACCAGCGTCGCAGCCGGTCGTTTCCCCAAGCGTTCGAGCATTACCCAGAGCCTACTCCAAAAAGCAAAACCCCCGACCAGAGGTCGAGGGTTTTGAAGCGGTCACCCGTTGAGGGTGGGAGAGCCAGAGCTCACTCCTCGGGGTTGCTCTCCGCGATATTCGGAGCGATGGTCACGACGCGCTCGTTGGCCACGGCCTGGATGCTGCCGTTCAGAGCGAAGCGCGAGGTCACGTCGTCGGCGTCGAGGTCGCCCTCCGCCGTCGCGGTGAAGGTCTCACCCGCGGCACCCGTGGTGCCAGACGCGCTGTAGCCGTACATGTAGTACTGAGGCGCATCCATGGAGAACTTCAGGCACTGCCAGCCCTCGTTGGCGGTACCGTTGTTCCAATCGGCAGGGCTAGACTGAAACTTCTGACCTTTGATACTCGCAGCTGCCGCGGGCACCTTTGCGCCGGCGCTGGCGCAGAGCCGGTTCACGATACCGGTGGTGCCACCGAGGGTGAGCACGGACGGGTTCATCTGCTCGCGCTGGAAGGCTGTGGTCGCGTCCTTACCCAGCTGGCCGAGGGAGTTGCGAGCTTCAGCCGTCTTCGAGTTCTTCATGTAGCGGCTGACGCCGTAGATGGCCAGTGCCGCGAGGATACCGACGATGACGACGACGATCATCAGCTCGATTAGGGTAAAGCCGCGCTTGGTGGTTCGAAGGGCACGCATCATCATGGTTTCTATGTCTCCTCGCGGGGCTGGTTCTGCTCGCAACAGCCCCGCGTGCTGCTACTCGCTTTGCTAATTTTGCCGCCAGATTTTCCGGCAGGATTTTTGGGGGAGAGGAGCTACTCGCCCTCGCCCTCGAAGTAGATTTCAGAGGTCTGACTCGAGCTGATGTAGATCGAGAGCACACTGTCACCATCGAAGTCGGAGCTGGCCCGCACCACGTACCAGGGTTCGCTGTTGCCAACGTCCGGGTACTTGAAGCCCGAGGCGACTCCGGGATCGGTCAGTGAGCCACCGATGCCTGCAGTCGTCGCGTAGCCAAACTGTACGGGACCAGCGGCTTCCACGCCGAGCTCGTTCCAGCGGGCGTAGTCACCGTGACTCGGGTTATTCCAGGCGGATTTGATCTCCCCCGGGGCTCGGGGGTAATAGCTGGTAAGACCTGACTGCTGAGAAACGTTGAGGTACTGAAACGTCTCCGCCTTGTAGGCCTCTTGGGCAGACTTGATGGAGCCGATCATGTGAATGGCTTCGTTGGACTTGGAAGCCAGCAGGTACTTGCGCACGCCGATCACGGCGAGGGTCGCCAGGATCCCCACGATGATGACCACCACCATCATCTCGATGAGCGTGAAGCCGCGCGCTCGAGAAGTTCGATGAAGGGAGAGGCTCATGTGGTTCGCCGGAGCCGAGGGGGCAGCCCTCGTTGGCTCGCACGTCCATAAGCACCTGCCGTGCCAGAACCTTGAGGCGCGCGGGTCCAGTACCGCGCAGGCAGTGTTTCGGCTTCTTTTATAGGGGATCATGAATTAGCTCCTGAACGAGGGGACGGAACCCGTTCAGGGTGCCGCAACTTGCAGACCGTGCGGCGACAATTTGCGGCACCCCCGTCGCGGGAAGCCAGCCGCGATTTGTCACCTGCCGTTTGGGAAGGTGCACACATAGACACACACGCTCACAGGCGGAGCCCGAGGCTCCGCCCCCAGTCCGTGCGGAGGACACTAACCTGGCAGCGTGAGCTTGTAGAGCACCGCCAGGATGTGCTCGAGCCGCCCCAAAACAACCTTGCAGTCCGCAGCGCTGAGGTAGCCCCAGGCCTGAGCCACCTGCAACGCGCTGCGCGTCTCGCTCGCGGAGCCGGCTGCGGTCTGGTAGCGCTGCTGCCGGTGACCACCGCTCGAGAGCTCCCCCTCGGCGATGTTGAGGGCAATGCTGGACGCGCTACGCGAGATTTGCCTCGCAAGCGCGAGATCTACGCGACGCAACCGCGGCATCAACGGCCGCAGGAGCGAGATCACCTCGATAGCAGTTGCATGAATCCGTAACGACATATCCATGCCCTTTCCGCCCCGTCGGCGGGGATGTCCCCGAGCCCCCCGACGACGGGGCGGAAAGGAATGGGACAGGGACGGGGTCAGGGGCAGGCAGATCTCAAACCGTGAGGAAACGCAGCAAGCGCCAGTGACAGGCAAAGCCTGGCACGCGCTTGCTCGCTGACGTGTCCCCGCCCCTCCCAACAGCCCCGCGAAAACCCAACAGAAGCGGCCGCGCGCGAAGCGCCGCGGTCAAACCAGCCCGAAACAAACCGACTAAAAGCGGCCGCGCGGTCAAACCCAACCGCAAACGACCCGGATCAAAAGCGGCGCGCGCAAAGCGCCGCGATCAAACCAAACAGCCCGGAACAACCCCAAAAAGCGGCCGCGCGCAGCGCGCCGCGGTCAAACCCAAACGGAACAACCCAACAAGCGCGGTCGCGCGGAGAGCGCCGCGGGCGGAACACACCCCTAAACAAAGCGGCAAGCGCTAGTGACAGGCGGAGCCTGGCAGGCGCTCCTGCTCTCCAGCTGCACCGCCCTGCTCTTCTGCGGAAGCGCCGTGGCGACAGATGCCGTTGCACCGAACCAAACCGCCTCGCTCACGCTGCTCTGCGTGGTTGGCGGCTACCACCTGGTTGGGCAATGGATCTCGGGCGCGATCGTTACCCGTTTCCGCGGGGAGTAGCTACTCGCCGTCGTTCACGCGAACGATCTCGCTCGAGAAACTCGACGCCGCATACCTGCCGTAAGTCCCATCCGCGTCGAGGTCGCCCTGAGCGTAGATCACGTACCAGGCATCATTGATGTTCGCCGCCGCGGGCCAGGTCACCGTGATCCCCGGGGTCATCGCCGCGGTTGGCGCGGTGAGCGCTCGCCCGGCACGCACCATGTATCCGTGCTGCACCGAGGTGCTCACGGTGGGATTCAGCTGCTTCCAGCGGCTGTAGTCGGTGTGTCCGGACTGAAACCAGTTGTACTTGGTCGTGTTCGGCGTCCCCGTGGGGTACAGCGTGCCCGACGTACTTACATCCAGGTACACCATGTTCTCCGCCCGGAATCGCTCCTCGCCGCCGCGGATCCCTTCGATGACGTGCATCGCCTCGATCGACTTGCTGGTCACGAGCCAGCGCCGCATGGCGACGAGTGCAAGCGTCGCTAGGATCCCGACCAGGACCACGACCACCATCACCTCGACCAAGGTGAAGCCGCGGGCGCGCTGAGGGCGATTCAAGAAACGCTTCGAGATCATGGATTGGGACCCGTGCTGCACGAGCCATTCCAACCCGCGCCTTTCCGCAACAGCCAAGAGTTTAGCCGTTTCAGCGGCGGTTTGGCCACTTGCCCGCGGCGTTTCGCAACGCCGCTCCTCTCCCCCCCTGCGCAAAAAGGTCAGAGGAGGACGCGATTGGTCACCAGCGCGCGCGCCGCGCCACCTCAACGGGCGACTACGCTGGGAGGACCGCTGTCGGGATCGTCGTCGTCTCCACCCTCGTTGTCGCTGCCGATGCTGTGCTTCTGTAAGCGGTAGCGCAGCGAGCGAAAGCTCACGCCCAGCAGCTTGGCAGCCTGCTTGCGCACGCCGCCGGTGCGATCGAGCGCTGCTAGCAGCAGACGTCGCTCCACCTCGCCCACCACGTCGTCCAAGTTGCAGCCACCTTCCGGCAGCTCCACGAGGCTCGTTGCGGAACCACCCGCAGCCCCGCTGATCTCCGGCGGGAGATCCCCAAGCCCGATGCTGCGGCCCGGAGCGAGGGCGACGGCGCGCTCCATCACGTTCTCCAGCTCACGCACGTTCCCCGGGAATTCATAACGTTCCAGCGCTCGGAGGGCGTCCGGGGTGAGGCCAACGACGTCTTTGCCCATCTCCTCCGCAAAGCGCCGAACGAAGCGCTCGGAGAACAGGGCGAGATCCTCGCGTCGCTCCCGCAGCGGCGGCAGCTCGATGCGGATCACGTTGAGGCGATAGTATAGATCCTGGCGGAAACGCCCGCCGGAGACGTCGGCCTCGACGTCCCGGTTCGTGGCTGCCAAGAGCCGCACGTCGACCTCGACCTCCTGAGTGGAACCAACCGGGCGCACGCGACGCTCCTGAAGCACGCGCAGCAGCTTGACCTGGAGGCTCAGAGGTAGCTCACCCACCTCGTCGAGGAGCAACGTGCCGCCGGCAGCCTCTTGGAAGAGCCCGCGATGACGCGCGCTGGCACCGGTGAAGGCGCCCTTTTCATGGCCGAACAGCTCGCTTTCCATCAGGTTTTCTGGAAGCGCGCCGCAGTTGACGACCAAAAACGGCTTGTCCGCGCGGTCCGAGCGATCGTGAATGGCTCGAGCAACGCGCTCCTTGCCGGTGCCGCTCTCCCCGGTGATCAGCACGGTGGTTCGGGCCTTGGCGATGCGCTCCACCAGGTCGAGCACCGTCTGCATCGCGCGGCTCTTGCCGATCAGCGTCTTGTCGCTCTTGCTGCCCATTTGGGCGCGGAGCCGCTGGTTTTCCGTGACCAGCGCGTTCTTTTCCAGCGCTTTGGCGACCAGCGCCGCGAGCTCCTTGGGCTCGAACGGCTTGGTGACGAAGTCGTACGCCCCGCCACGCATGGCTTCGATGGCGTTTTCCAGCGTGGAGTGAGCGGTGATCAGCACCACCTCCGTCGCCGTGTTGCGTTGTTTCGCAGCCGCCAGCACCTCGAGTCCGCTGCCGTCAGGCATCGCCAAGTCCGTGAGAACAACGGGGAAAGGCCGCGGGCTCTGGGTCAGCGCTTCCTTCGCTCCCTGGACGCCAGGCGCCGTGACGACATCGTATCCCTCGCGGCGGAACAGGATGGACAACATCTGCCGCAGGCCGGGCTCGTCGTCGACCACCAGGATGCGCGTGGGAGGCGGCGGGAGGGAATCCATCAGCCTCAGACATATCACGTTGTGCCTGTGTGTGAGATCCGCGCTAAGCTGGCTCTTACTTACTTAGTCTGAACGATGAAATACCTGACCCAGCATGCCCGCACTGTGTGTGGGCAACACCGCAGCGCGGCGGGTTGGCTCTCCCAGTCTCGACGGAGACCCAGCCGCGACCGAGTGGCTCATCCTCAACCCAAGTCGCGAGGTCCGGCCCTAACCGGGGTGGCCCTGGCCGTTCTGGCGCTGAGTGCACTCCCTGCCTGCGGGGCGAGCGACGCCGAAGACATGGCGGGCGTTGGCGCTTCCGGCGGCTCCGGAGGAACAGCCGGCCAAAGTGGCGCTGCGAGTATCGACTTCGACTCGACCGGCACCCTCGAGGTCGCTCCCCTCGCCGCGATTGAACTCACGGTTCAGGTGCGTCCAGCCGGCGCGCACAGCGTGCGCTTCAGCCTGACCGGGGACTCACTCGATGCGTCTCTGGCCGCCACCGAAGTGGCAACCGACGCAAACGGCGTCGCCACCACAACGCTGTTCGCGCCCAGCAGTGTCACGAGCTTCAACGTGCGCGCGTCTGTCGGCACTGAGGTCAGCGCTTCACGGACTGTTTCCGTATCGGAACAAGGCTTCGGTGCCCTGCGCATCAAGCCGCAGTACGCGGGCAACCGCGACATCAGCAGCTGGACCGCCAGCGTGCACCCCGGCAGGCGCTGCAGCGACCTCGCAGGGAACCCGCCGCCAGATGGCGCGCTCTGGACCACCGTTTCCCCGGGGCAAACGATCGAAATCGAGTCGGTGCCCGCCGGCACGTACGCTGCGGTGACGCTGCGGGCGAGCCAATTCGCCGGTGGTTGCAGCGACCTGTCCGGTGTACTGGCGGGCGAAACGAAGTCCGTCGACGTCACCGTGATCAACCGCCCGCTCCAGCTGTCAGAGACGGATCTGGACATGACCCTTGGGCTCGATGACCTGAGCTACGACTGGGAGCTCGGCCTCGACAGCGCTCGAGCGAGCGCGAAGTCTGCCCTGCTCGGCGGTGCGCAGTCCGACGTGGACGCGCTGCTCAACGCCATGGCGGCGAGCCTACCCGCTGCGGAGTCGGCGCTCTTCCAGACCAATCGGGACTCAGGCGCCTGGGACTCCCAGGTGTCCGCATGGCTCGGCGCAGACGCTCACGAGGTACTGCGCTCGACCCTCGATCAGTGGTTCGAAGCCAGTGCGCAGCGGCTCTCGGGAGATCGGGTGCTCTACGGCAAGCTCCAAGCGGTGGGCAGCACCCCCGGCTGGGGAACGTGGCGCCTGGAAGAGGTCGCCGGGTTGTCTCCCACCAAAGCGGGTTTCCCCCCGGATATTGGCAAGCTCAGCTTGAGCGCAGACCCGGACGACTCGTTGCTGCTTGGCGGCAGCTTCTACTTCTTCCCTTCCCGCCTGGTGGTGAGCGCTGCAGAGCAACAGGCGGTCAGCGTCAGCAGCAACGCGGTCAACGCACCTGAGGCACTCGCGGAGGTCGTCGACTGCGACGGCCTGGGCGCGGAGCTCGCCGGTCAGGGCGTGCTGTTCGATGGTTGTGACGGGGTCTGCGGCGCGGTGGCTTGCCGCGCGGCCCTCACCACGCTGTTCACTCGCGCGCGGGACGCCTCGGCGGATGCGCCGGCTACCCTCACCTTCAGCGCTGCGGCCGCCACGGAGATCGACGCCGAGGCGCGCCCCACGGGCTTCCAAGGCACCTGGGTCGGGGAAATTGCTAGCAGCTACGAAGCTCCCCTCAGCGTCTCCGGGAGCGCTGAAGGCGCGCAGTCCATCCCACCACAGTGATTTTATGGGCCCTCAGCCTTGGATTTTTGGGGTGAGGTAGTTCCGCAAGGAACCGAGAGCGCTACCTAGCCGCCGACGCGGCGCCACGCCAGGCGCGCCTCGATCGCGAAGGCGTACGCCACCAGGGCGTCCTCGATGGGTAGCGCGCCGCCTGAGCGTGCGTCCCGGGCGATGGCGCGAAACTCGAGGTAGCGCTGGCCTTGTAGGCCGAGCATCAAGGCGACGACGGCGGGATCCCGCGGCGCCTCCTTCTGGCTGACCAGGTTGGCGGCGGCGGCGAAGGTACGAGTGACCAGATGCTCCGCGTGTTCCACGGCGTGGGTGGTGTCTCCCGCCGCCAGGGCCGCCTCGAGCTGCCGCACGACGCCGTGCTGAGACTTGGGAAACAGCACGGCGTAGCTGAACGCGGCTAGCGGATTTCGCAGCGAAGCTGGCGGCAGATCGAGCTCTTCCACCACGGGTACCAAGGGACGCTGACTCGAAGCGGCTGGGCGGCGGCCACTCGAGCCGGCGCTGCTCGGCGACGGCCCGGTGCTGCTCGGCGAGGGCGCGGCGCTGCTCGGCGACGGCCCGGTGCTGCTCGGCGAGGGCGCGGTGCTGCTCGGCGGCGAGGACGGCGTACGGGAGCCCGAGGCCGGGGCATCGACGTCTAGAGTTTCCCCACGGCTTTGGATGCCGCTCTTGACCAGCTCCGCATCGAGGGACGGAACGCTAGGAAACTCACGGCGGCGTCGCAGCCGCGGAGGATCGTCGCTTGGGGGTTCAGCGGCCTCGCGGGAGCCAAAATCAGCCACGCTGCGCGCCATGTCTTCGCCCAGCATGCTGTCCGGAGCGTCCGTCAGGCGCGGCAAATCGTCTTCACTGTCCGGCGTGCCGATCTCGGGCATGCGCTGGGAGAGTGCCGTTGGCTGCTCGCTGTCGAAGCGCTGGGGAGAGGCTTCGGGGTTCGACTCAGCGCGCCGCAGCGCCTCCGTGAGGCCGCCCTCAGGCACCTGGAGCGCCGAAGACGGCACCTCGCCGCTCTCGGGCATTCGGCGCTCGAAGTCTTCGAGCACCAAGCGGGTGATGCGATCCAGCGCCTCGAACACCCCACCGCCCGAGGTCGCCGTCGTCTCGAAGCTGGGGACTCCGCGCGGATTCAACTCCGCCTCCAGCTCCGTAACAGGGCGCACTTCCCGCAGGTCGCGCTTGTTGTACTGCAGCACCAGCGGCAGCTCGCTCAGTACGCGGCCGTGCTCCTTGAGGTTTTCTTGGAGGTTTTCTAGAGACTCGAGGTTCGCGTCCCGGCGCCCACGTTGGGAATCAGCGACGAACACCACGCCGTCTGCGCCGGTGAGCACCAGCTTGCGAGTGGCGTTGTAGTAGACCTGCCCCGGCACCGTGAAGAGCTGCAACCTCACCCCCATGCCCCGCATGTTCGGCACGCGAATCGGCAGGAAATCGAAGTAAAGCGTGCGATCCACAGGGGTCGCGAGGCTCACCATCTTGCCGCGATACTCAGGCTTGGTCGCGGTGTGGATGTGCTGCAAGGTGGTGGTCTTCCCACCTAGACCCGGGCCGTAATACACGACCTTGAAGACGAGCTCCCGCGCGAGCGGGTTAACCACGGGCATCGGCCGCGCAGATTACACTGAGAGCGATCGATCGGGGAAAGCAATGCTGGATGCGCCGGAAAACCCGCGGCACGGGAGGTGTTTCAAGGCGGATTCACCACTGGTCTTCTTGTGACTCCGCATCCCGCATGTAGCCCCAGACTGGCGACAGCTGACTGAGCACCAGCGAAGCAACCACCGCGGCGACCCCCAACATCGCGACGTAGTTCAGCACGCGGTGGGTGAGCGGGTAGCGACGTTCGACGCCGAACAAATAGCCCATCGCAACGCCAACCAGCGCGCCACCGACGTGGGCGACGTTGTTGACTCCGCCCCCGCCCATCCCGCCGCCAATCAACCAGGAAAGCACCACGAACAGGATCAGGCGCGAGAGGTGGTCTCGCCAGAGCGAGTTCTTGCGACCGAGGGAGTAGCCAACCAAGCAGCCAAACAGGCCGAACACCGAACCACTAGCCCCCCCGGTCAGCGGCATCGGCCCAAGCAGCAGGTTGCCGATGAAGCCCCCAATTCCCGACAGGAGGTAGGTGATGGTGAAGCGCGACGTGCCGAGCTCGGGCTCGAGGGACCGCCCGAGGCTCCCGAGCCACATCATGTTGAACAGGATGTGCAGGAAGCTGAAGTGAAAGAACACCGCGCTCAGAAACCGCCACCACTCACCGACCACGATTTGGTGCAGCACCCCAGCGCGCAGCATGGAGGAGCCTTGGAGTCCGCCTCCTCCACCGAATCCCAAAGGCAACCCCGCGCCCTCAGCGCGGCTGTTGTCGAGCAGCATCAGCGCAAAGCTCGCAACGTTGATGCCGATGAAGAGCTTCGTTACCCAGAGCTCGCGGCCGAGCAGGCTCTGGACCAGATCCCGCGAGGCGCGCCCGAGTGGGCCCGGGAGTGGCTGCTGGCACTGATGGCAGTGGCTTTCGCCTATCGAGTTGATCGTCCCACAATAGGGGCATTTCGGGGCAGCCACAGGCCTCGGGGTGTCGCAAGGTTGGCGGGCCAAAGCAAGCCAATCAGCCCTTTTTGTCACTTCGATGCTGAACGGCCGTAAGGCCTTCCAGGGCCTCGCGTTAGAGGGGCATGAACCCCAGCGCGACCCTGAATTCCTGGCAGAACGTGCTGCCCGCGCTGTGGAACGGCCCCGCTCGCACAGAACCGGCACCGCCGTTCAGCTGGGAGCGCTATGCCCAGACGTCGGCTGAACCGTCGTCGAAGCGCATTATTCCCAAGGCGGACGAGGCGTGTACAGTGCGCGCCGTGGAGTGGGACGCGGAGGCACTGGAAGCGGAGCGGGAGCTTTGTGCTCGCGCCCACGCTGGTGATCGCGCCGCCATGGGTGAGCTCCTGAAGACCTACGGTCCCAAGCTGTTTCGCTCGCTGCTGCTGCCGAAGCTCGGCAACCACGCGCTGGCTGAGGAAGCCCTCTCCGCGACTTATATCAAAGTGGTGGAACGCTTCGATCGCTTCACCTGGCAAGACGTCGGGGTCTACCCCTGGTTGCGCGTGGTCGCGATGCGAGTGGCTCTGGACATGCTACGCAAGAAGAAGCGTGAGCGCTTGTTCGAGCCACAAGATCTGGAGCGCGAAATCGAGGCCTCCGAGGCAAATCCCCACAAGACCCCCGACGCCCTGGAGCGCCACGACCTCGCGGTGGCTCAAGACCGCGTCAAGCGCGCGATGAGCCGCATCAATCCCCGCTACGCCCAAGTCATCCAGCTGCGTATCCTCGAGGAAAAGTCCCGCGAGGAAGCCGCGGCGGAGCTCGGCGTGAGCGTGGGCACCCTGGACGTGGTCTTGCACCGCGCCATGGCGGCCCTCAAGAAGGCGACCCTCGCCGATGGAGCAGACTCATGAGCCCCCGCGACTCCAAGCCGAAGCTGTCCGTGGTCACTTCCGACCAGAAGTCGACGCGCAGCTTGGTCGAGGGCACGGACGCGCCCCGCGGCGAGCAAGCCCAGGGCACGGATCCGTCCCTCTCTGAGCGCGACCTCGAGTGGCTGGCCCTCGAAGAGGAGACGCCCGACGACGCAGAATGGCTCAGCGAAGAGGCAGAATCTGACTTCGCCGAACAGCTCCGCGCAGCGTTCAGTCCGCTGGAGCTCTCCCGTCAGCTGAACCAAGCCTTGATCGAGCTGGCGCTGGAAGATCCCTTCGCCGAGGCCGACGAGGAGGAGCAGGCAGAGAGCGAGCGCCTCAGGGAAGCCTTGGATTTGGGGGAGAGTCACCCCCTGGCAGACCTAGCGCGCAGCGTTCACGCGGCCGCAGACCCCGGCCGCATCGATGCCGTACGGAATCAAGAGCTGCTCGAGGCAGCGCTGGCAGGCGCGGACCGCGGCTCGAAGGGCGGCAACGCCAAGGTGATCCGCGTGGCGTTCGGCGCCGTGACAGCGGTGCTGGCTGCAGCTGCCGGGATGCTGCTCTGGGTGCAGACGCAAGGCGATGCCCCCAACGCTGCCCCCTCGAGCATCCAAGCCGCGTCGCAAGAGCTCGCGGTGTCGCGCTCAACGGCTTCGCTATTCCACGAAAAGTTTGACACCAAGCACACTTCGGAGCGCGTCGACCGCATCGCGATGGCGCGCGCCAAGGAGCTTCGCAAGAATCGCTACGCGAGTTGGGGGGCAAGGTGACCGCGCTCTTCACTCCCCGCTTCAAGCGCTGGCTCGCAGCCATCGCGCTCACCGGATTCGTTGCTGGTTTCGCTGCCTGCAAGGGCGAGTCGTATGACGAAGCGCCCCCGGTGTGCGCCTCGGCGCCTGACGGGCAGCCCGTCAGCCCAGCGCTGCTCGCCTTCCTGTCGCGCGCCCGCAGCGCTCATCACTCGGCGGACCAGCTGGAGGAGGAGTCTCCCAAGGTCGCCATCGAGAAGCTGCAGGCGCTCGTCGACGGACCAGTTCCGGGAGGCAATGCGCCGCTGGCCGAGGCAAGCGAAGTGCTCGCAGATACGTACGCCCGGCTCGCGGACTTGAAGAGCCAAGACGGCAGCTTCGAGAACGCACTGAAGGACATCGAGAGCGGCCTCGGTCACGCCAAGCAAATCAGCTACTTCCGCGGCCACCTGTTCGAGGTGCGCGGCTTGGTGGAGGAGCGCCGCGCCAAGCAGCTCGAAGGCAACGGCGACGAAGCGGGCGCCAAGGCAGCCAAGCAGCGGGCGCTCGAGGCTTTCGAGCAGTCGATGGACATTCAGGAGAAGGTGATCGAACAGAACCTGCCGGAGCAGACGCCATGAGGCGCGGGTGCGACGGTCTAAGGCTCCACCGGCTCATCGCAGGCGCCGCCCTCAGCCTTTCCGCGGCGCTGCTCAGCGGCTGCGGCGCCGGCGCAGCGCCGACCCAAGAGGCCGAGCCACCGCAGTCTCCAGGCTACCCGCAGCAGCAATATCAGCACCCAGGCACGACGGGGCCTGCTCAAGGACAGCCTGGCTACCCGGCTGCGCCCGGCGCCACGACGGAGGGGCCGATGGACTTCTCCGAGCCCCCGGAGCCGAGCACCTTGGCGGAGTGGGAGGCGTACTTCGAGCGCAACGCGAACAGCCTCGCTAGCGGTTTTCAGTGCTTTGAGGCCTGCCGCGCGCTCCAGAGCTTGGAGCGAGCCCAGAAGCGGATCTGCGAGCTCCTTGCGGGCGGCGACGACCCGCAAAACCGCTGTGAGCGCGCGAAGGAGCGCGTGGCAGCGGCGAAAAGCCGCGTGGAATCTCAGTGTCAGTGCCCGGCGACGCCGTGAGCGAGGCGCAGGAGCTCGCGCTGCGAGACGTTCGCGAAGGCGGGAGCTGGTCGCAACGCCAGCGCATGAAAAACGCAACGCTCAGGGCGCTGGTGCGGACGGCGCTCTGGCTTGCGGATCGACTCCCGCGCTCTTGGCTGATCGGGCTGCTCGGTGGCGTGGGCGGCTTGGTGCACTTGGTCTCTCGGGAGCTTCGGGAGCGGACCCAGCGACACTTGCGACGCGCGGATCTCGACCCCGCCTTGTCCGGCGTAGTGTGGCGAAATTGCGGGCGGAACCTGGGGCGCTGCCTGCTGCTGCGTCGAGGGGGCGCGCTGAGCGACGCGGTGGAGCTCAACGCTGAGAGCGCCCAGTGCCTCGACGATGCGCTGGCGGAGGGGCGTGGGGTCGTGTTCGTCAGCTTGCACCTGGGTCCTTTCGAGTGGCTGGCCGCGAAGATCGCGGAGCATTGGCAAGCGGCGGGTCGTGGCTCCCCGGGTCCAGCGATCTTGGTGCGCGAGAGCTACGATCCGGGTCTCGACCCTTTCGTCGACCAACATCGCGTGGGACGAGGCCTGGAGGTGATCCATCGGGGTAAGCCAGGCGCTTCCGCGCGCATCCTGCGGGCGCTCAGACAGGGTCGCCCGGTTGGTTTCCTCCCGGATCTTGGCGGACGCGTGCGCTCGGAGCAGGTACGTTGGCTCGGCGGCTTGGCCGAGCTTCCAATCGGTCCCCTACGCCTAGCAGAGCGCACTGGAGCGCGACTTTTGATCGGCTACCTGGAGCCAAAACCTGACGCCGGATTCGCATTGCGGATCGCTCCCTCCAAAGCGCTCCTCTCCGACCATCCGAGCCAGGCGCTGGCTGCGGAGCTGGAAGCGCGGATCCGTCGGCATCCGACGCACTGGCTCTGGATGGGACTCAAGTAGCACAGGCCCTCCCCCACCTGGACGATTGCTTCCAAGCGTTAGCCCGGTCTAGATTCCCGTTTCGCGGCAACTCGGAGCGCTTCGGACCCTGGTCTCGAGCGCGCCGAACGGCAGCGGCCGGGTGCAGAAAGCCGAGCGACTTCGCATCGTCGAAGCCGTCGGGAAAACGCGAACGAAAAGCTCCCACTCGGCGTTAGGCTTGAGGACTCTTGGCAGACGCTGTGAAAAACCCAAGCAGCACGACCCCTCAGATGGTTCCGGGGGTGGACATGCGCAGCCTGCCCATCGGGCCGGAAGAGGCGTTCGTGCTCTCGCGCGTCGATGGCAGGAGCCCGCTCACGGAGATCGCCGCGTCTACCGGCATGACTCCAGAGCACGTGTCCGAGATCCTCACGCGGCTCGCCCAGCTCGGCGCCGTCGTCTACGGGGACGCGAAGCCGGCGCCCAAACCCGTAGCGGAGCCCTCGGAGATCCAGGGCGGTGCGAAGCTCAACCACCCGGTGATCGAGACCGTCGAGGAAGTGCACGCGAGCAGCGCCCACCCCGCGGCCGCGCTCTACGACCCGAGCGAACTCGATGAAGAGGTCGAGGTAGACCTGCAGCGCAAGCGCCAGATCCTCGACACGTTCTATCGTCTCGACAGCTCGGACTATTACCAGCTGCTCGGCGTCGAACGCCACGCGGAAAAGAAAGAGATCAAGGGTGCCTACTACGGCGTCGTGAGCCTGTTCCACCCGGACAAGTACTTCGGAAAGCAGCTCGGCAGCTTCAAGCCAAAGCTCGAGCGCATCTTTCAGACGCTCACGGAAGCCCACGACACGCTGACTCGCAAGGCGACTCGCCAGGAATACGATGCGTACCTGACCAGCCAGGAGCGCACGCGGGCACTCGACAACATGATGACTGACGACCGGCGCCGCGCGCGTGAGGTCAATGAAGTGAAGCGCCTGATCGAGCAGCAAGCGCGCGTGCTCGAACGAGCCTCGGCGCGACCGCCGGCGCCCAATCGCGGCTCCTCTCCCCCTCCCCCACGCAAGAGCGAACCGCCAGACGACGCTGCGCGGCGCAAACAAGTCGCTCGCAAGCTAAGAAGCTCGGTTCCGCCGGGAGCCATTTCGAGTAAGCCCCCACCGAGGGGCGGCGGCGTACAGGAAATCGTCGGTGACGATCTGCGTCGGCGCTACGAGGACCGTCTCTCCCAGGCGCGAGACAGCCAGATCGATCACTACCGGCGCGCTGCGGAGACCGCGCTCGAGGCGAAGGATCCGGTGTCTGCCGCCAACGCTCTTCGAATCGCGGTTGGGCTCGCTCCGGACGATGCGGACCTCGCAGCCCATTTCGAAGACGTCCAGGCTCAAGCCAACGCCGCGCTCGCCGAGAGCTACATCGAACAAGCTCAATACGAGGAGCGCAACGGCCACTTCGCGGAAGCTGCGCTGAGCTACGAGAAGGCAGCGCGAGGTCGACCGGGTGGCTTCCGTCTCCTGGAGCGCGCGGCCCACTGTTTGATCGAAGCCAACGTCAACGCCCGCAAAGCCGTGGAGCTCGCGCGCAAAGCGGTCGAGCTGAACAACGAGCGAGTCGACCTTCGGGTGACCCTCGCACGCGCGCTGTTGGCAGCAGACATGAAGCAGAGCGCCCTGGCTGAGATCGAACGCGCGCTGCAGATCGATTCCAACGACGAAACGGCTCAGGACTGGCTCAAGCGACTGAAGCGCGAAAGCTAACCCGCCGTTCACTTGCTGAAGTGCGTCGCTAAGCGTGTAGTGAGTGGTATGGCGGTACACCCGGGTCACGGACACCTGGCGGTCGCATGCGACTTCGCACGCGAATCGCCATCATTCGTCGACTCGAGCTGCTGGACGCGGCCTCAAGCGGCGAAATTCTGCCATGGGACTCCACTGTCTCAACGAGGACAAACTACCCGAGTTTGTGGGGAATGAGCGGTAGCACGCCGTTTGGAGCCGCAACCTCGCGGCGGATTTCGCGAGAAGCATCAAATCTAGCGAGTCGGGTCTCGTGGGAACACCGCAACAATTCCCCCCCTTGCGTCACCTTGCCTTAAGATATTCTGCTTAGGAGTGCGGCCTCGAGCCGACAGAAAGGGAACTATGGAGCGCGTCATCGGTATCGACCTCGGCACCACCAACTCCTGCGTCGCCGTGATGGAGGGGGATGCGCCGGTGGTGATCCCGAACCGAGGTGGGTACAAGACCACCCCGAGCATGGTGGCGGTCACCGAAGCGGGAAAGCGCCTGGTCGGTCACATCGCCAAGCGACAGGCCATCACGAACGCCGAAAACACGGTGTACGCCGCGAAGCGCTTGATCGGTCGCAAGTGGAGTTCTCCCCAAGTGAAGAACTCGGTGATGACCTCGGCCTACACCATCGTGGAAGGCCCGCACGGCGACGTCCGCATCAAGCTCCGCGACAAGACGTACTCGGTGCCCGAGATCAGCTCGATGGTGCTGCAGGAGATGAAGATCATCGCCGAGGACTACCTCGGCGAAGAGGTCAACAAGGCGGTCGTCACCGTTCCGGCGTACTTCAACGACAACCAGCGCCAAGCGACGAAGGACGCTGGGGCGATCGCCGGACTGGAAGTCATCCGCATCATCAACGAGCCAACGGCTGCGTCCCTCGCCTACGGCTTCGGCAAGAGCGTCGACAAGACCGTCGCCGTCTACGACTTGGGCGGTGGCACCTTCGACATCAGCATCCTCGAAATTGGCGCCCACGGCGTGTTCAAGGTCATTGCCACCACCGGCGATACCTTTCTGGGGGGTGAGGATTTCGACGCACGCATCATCGACTGGCTGGTGCAAGGCTTCAAGGATGAGCACGACATCGACCTGCGTCAGGATCGCATGGCGCTACAGCGCCTGCGTGACGCTGCAGAGAAAGCGAAGTGCGAGCTCTCCCAGGTGCGCGAAGCAGAGGTGAACCTGCCCTTCATCATTTCCACAGGGAGAAACGAAGCGCTGCACCTCCAGCGCACCCTCACCCGAGAGACCCTCGAGCGGCTCACCGAGGACTTGGTGGAGCGCACGGTAGACATCTGCAAGCAGGCGCTCGCGGACGCGCGCCTCGACATCGATGAAGTCGAAGACGTGGTGCTCGTCGGCGGCATGACGCGCATGCCTGCGATCGTCAACGCGGTCTCAGACTACTTCGAGCGCGAGCCGAACAAGGGCGTGCACCCTGATGAGGTCGTCGCGCTGGGCGCCGCCATCCAGGGCGCCGCGCTGGTCGAAGACAAGCACGAGATGATCCTGCTCGATGTGACGCCCCACGCCCTGGGCATCATGACCTTCGGCAGCTACTTCGAGGAGCTGATCCCCCAGAACACCACGGTGCCCACCAGTCGCACCAAGATCTTCACCACCTCACGCGACGACCAGACGGCGGTGAAGATCCTGGTCATGCAGGGTGAGAGCAAGAAGGCCGACGAGAACGAGCTACTCGGCGAGTTCATCCTGACCGGGCTTCGGCGCGCGCCGAAGGGACACGTGGAAATCGAAGTCACCTTCGAGATCAACACGGACGGCATCGTCAGCGTCCACGCCAAGGACCTCGACACCGGACAAGAGCAGTCGATTCAGGTCACCGCCACCAGCGGCCTGACCCAAGACGAGCTCCACGACATGATCGAGAACGCCAAGGACTACATGGTGGAGCGGCGTGTCGACGAGCAGTTCGAGCAGGCGAAGCAAGAGGCAGAGACGCTGATAGCCGACATCGAGCGACTATTTCCCCAGGTGGAAAAGATCGTCGCCTCGAGCGACTTTGGCCGCGACGCCATCGACAAGGCGAAGGCCGTGCTCAGCAAGACCGAGCAAGCGATGAAGGCTCGGGACACGGAAGAGCTGAAGCAGCAGGTCGAGGCGCTCTCTCGAACACACCGCATGTTCAAGGGCGTCGTCTCGCGCACTCAGTGATCCCGGCTCGTTCGTTCGTTTTCACTCTGCCTGGTGAACACACTCTGACAAGAAGCGAATGGTTTCCGACACTCCCAAACGTCCACACGTGAGCTCGCTGCCCCCTGAAACAGAGGACATCGACGCGTCGTGGGACGACGAACCCTTCGGGCTCGAGCTGGATGGTGGCGACCCGTTCGATCGTGAGACCGTGGTACCCGACGAACCCGTGGAGCAGTTCGCCGCGCGCCAAATGGCGGAGAACACAAGCGTTCCCCCGAAGCCCGCATCGGAGTTCCCGGTGCCAAGCTCGGATTTCGAACCTGACAGCTTCCCTCCACTGCCCATGGAGCCAGGAGCGGGTCGCTTTAGTGACCCAGCCCCAGAGCGCTTGAGCCCGGCCACGCCAATCCCAGCGCGCCGGGCTCCGTCGGATGTGTTTTCCCCGCGGAACTCCAAGACGAACCCAGAGCCACTCCGCCCAAGGACGCCCCAGCTCGCACCAGACTTCGCCGAGGCGCCTGATAGCTTTGGCTCCTTGCCGCCCATCGCACACGACTTCGATCCCACCGCGGAGGACGGCGACGACACCGGCGGGCCCAGCATCCCGCGCAGCGCCGTGCAACCGAGCGGCCTGGAGCTGGACGACTTCAAGTTGGACTCTGGGGCGCCGCCCAGCGGCTCCGCGCTGGATCTCGTGAGCCGTCCGCGGGAGCCGATGACTGAGCAGAAGCCCTACGTCGCTCAGTCCCTCGGCGCCGAACCATCGAGCCCCGCTCACTCGACCCCCACCGAACGCTCCGAGTCTCCGGTGGTCGACATGAAGGATCGCTATGCGGTCGGCGACTTCACCGGGGCGCTGGTGATCGCCGAGAGCATCCTGGAGAGCGATCCCGACCACGCCGACGCGCGACGCTACGCAGACAGCTGTCGCGAGGTGCTGACGCAGATGTACGCCGCCCGTCTGGGTCAACTAGACCAGGTCGTGGCCGTCGCCGTTCCTCCGGACCAGATCCGCTGGCTATCCCTGGACCACCGGGCCGGCTTTCTGTTGTCCCTGGTGGACGGCATGACCTCGATTGAAGAGATCCTCGACGTGAGCGGCATGACGCGCCTCGACGCCTTGCGCATCATGTTCACGCTGGTTCAGCAGCGCGTGATCGCCCTCGAGCCCGGGCGATAGGCTTTTCAGCGCGGCCTCCTTCGCGCTATGCCGGGCGAGCGCAGTGTTCGGCTGAGGACCCGCCGCTTGAGGGCCTGACGGGTCCGAGGGAACACGAGAAAGCGTCGCGTGCGAAATACCCGCGAGGCTCGCGCGAAGGGCACTCATGCAGCACCACACAGCGCCAGATCGAGCGCGGCAAAGGACCACGCGGAAAGCCTGGTGGCTCGAGCTCGCGCTCGGTGTCGCCAGCCTCTGCCTCGCCGCCAGCCTCTTCCAGACCGCCGGAGAGCGGCTCTCGGTTACGGGCGAAGCCCCCCCCTCCCCGCCGGGTCAGGCCGATCCGCCGCTCCCCGTGGAGCCGAGTCGCACGCCGCACCCCGATGCGCCTCCGCGGGAGATCGGACCTCGCTTCGACAGCGACAGCGCGCTCCCGGAGCACGCGCAAGAAGTAGCGAGCTACTGGCTGAAGGCCAAGCTCGATTCAGACACCCACCGCATCAGCGGAAGCGGGCGCATCAAGTGGACCAACACCTCAGACGTTGCCGTGCGGCAACTTTGGTTCCACTTGTATCTGAATGCGTTCAAGAACGCGGACACGGTGTTCCTGCGCTCCCCGTTCGGCGCCGGGCGCAGCGGCGACAAGGGCGAAAAGTGGGGCTACATCGACCTCAAGCAGCTCAAAGCAGTGGAGCTCGGCGGCGTGGATTTGCTGAAGAACGCCGCCAAGCACTCCCCAGATGACCCCAAGGACGAAACCGACATCCGCGTCGACTTGCCCAATGAAATCGCCGCGGGCGCCACGCTGACCCTGGAGGTCGAGTGGGAGTCCCAGCTCCCCCAGATCGTCGAACGCACGGGGTACTTGTCCGACTACCATTTCGTGGCTCAGTGGTTTCCAAAGCTCGCGGTGCTCGAGCGCGACGGGACCTGGCGGCACTTCACCTTTCAGGCCCAGAGCGAGTTCTACGCAGACTACGGCAACTACGACGTCACCCTCGACGTACCGGAGCGCTTCGTCGTCGGCGCCAGCGGCGAGACCATCGAGCATCGAGTCGAGGGCGGGCGGCTGATCCAACGTCAGCGCGTGGCTGATGTGCACGACTTCGCCTGGACCGCCTGGCCGGGATTCCAGCAGCACGCTGAGACGATCGACGGTGTGGCCGTCAAGGTGCTCTACCCGCCAGCGCATGAGCGAAACCTCGCGGATACGCTCGACGCGCTGCGCTTCGCCCTGCCCCACTTTGGCAAGCACTATGGGCGCTACCCCTACAAGACGCTCACCGTCGTGCACCCTCCCGCATACGCCGCGAACTCTGGGGGCATGGAGTACCCCACGCTGATCACGACCGGCGGCAACTGGTACAACGGCTACTGGAACCGGGGTGTCCCCGGCGTGACGATCCATGAGCTAGGCCATCAGTGGTTCTACGGCCTCGTGGGGACGGACGAGCACAACTGGCCCTTCTTGGACGAGGGGCTCAACAGCTACGCCGAGCTCGTCGCGATGGAGGAGCGCTACGGCCAGTCTGCCTTGGTGTCGCTGCCCAGCCTGAGCATCAACCGCAGCTCGGTGATGCGCGCGGCGGCCGCGAGCTACGGCGAGGACGACATCGTCGGTCGCCCGGCAGCCGCGTTCCCGAACTTTCGCGCCATGGGCGCGCTGGTGTATGCGCGCACGGCGACGATCATGGACACGCTCTCCCGAGTCTACGGGCGCGCGAACGTCGAACGCGCTCTCGGGCGCTACACGCGGTACTACCGCTTCAAGCACCCCGGACCACGGCACTTCATCGCCGCGATGCGCGAGGTGCTCGGCGACGAGGCGTCCCAAAACCTCGAGCGCGCGTTGTTCGAGCGCGGCCGGGTGGACTACGTGATCCGCAGCGTCGACTCGCGCAAGACCCAGAAACCCGCCGGCGTCTTCGACGACGGAGGACGCCACACCGTTTCCACGGAGGACCCTCCAGAGCACGACTACACCGGTCGCGCGCTAGTGTATCGCCACGGGGACCTCAAGTTCCCAGTTCAGGTGCTGCTAGTCGCTGAAGACGGCACACGCAGCGTGCACGATTGGGACGGGCGCAGCGCGTGGGTGGAGATTCAGTATCACGGGTCGAGTCCCCTCGCTTACGCGGTGGTGGACCCCGAGGGTCGCGTCGCCCTCGATGAGAACCCCTTGAACAATGCGGCGAGCAACGCCTCCGCACCCGCGAGCCGCAGCCGAGAGCGACTCACCTATGCAGCGCAGCTCGCGCTGGGTTTGGGGGCGCCATGAACGGTGCCGTCGACGCCTACCGTCGCCCGGGTGCGCTCGCGCTGGTCTACGCGGCACGTCTCCTCGCCGGCTGGCTGGTTGCCGCACCCATCGTCGCCGCGATCAACGGCTCCGGGCTCCTGTCATTTCCCCAGGGAGACGCCTCGTTGTTTGCCCCGGGTGGGGACTCCCTCGTCGCGCTCGTCCAGACCAGCTATCGCTTCCTCGGGAGCGCGATGCGCGATTCGAGCTGGGCGTTTTGTCTGGCCGCGGCGCTCGGGTTGTTGCCGTATGCCTTTTGGCTGTTTGCCCTTGGTCACTCTGGTCGCCTCAGCCTCGGAGAAGCTGCCGGCCAGGCCCTCCAGTCCCTACCAAGGCTCGTACTCCTGAGTGCGCTGAGCCTCGTCTTGAGCGGCATCCTCGCGGTGCTGGCGGCGGTCACCTGGGGAGCGCTCTACGACCCACTCGTGGCCCGCGTGAACGAACGCTCCGTGGACCTGTGGCGCCTCGCCAGCCTGCTGCCGTTTGCCCTGTTGTGGCTTTGGCTCTCGATGCTCACCGACCTCAGCCGCGCCGCGGTGGTGCAGCACAACGCGCGTTTCCGCCTGAGCCTGCGGCTCGCGTGGCGCGCCTTCAAAGCGCAGAAGCTCGTGATGCTCAGCTCGTGGCTCACGCCATGGCTGTGGGGCGTGGCGCTAATCGCGGGCGCAGCGTTGATCGTGGAGCGCATCGCCGTGGAGCAACCCGGAGGCTGGCGCGTCTTGCTCGCCTGGCTTCTGCACCAGCTAGTCATCGTCGGACTGCTGCTCCTCCGCGCCAGCTGGTACACCCGGGCACTCCGCGGCGTCGGCGCCCAGCCAGTGGAGTGAGCTGCTAGGCTTCTTGCTCGCCGCTATGTTGGAACTCAAGCCGCCGACACCATTCAGCGAGGCACCGCGGCCGTGGTTCTTTCTCGCGGGCAGCATCGAGATGGACCGCGCGGAAAGATGGCAGGAACGCCTCGTCGCACAGCTCGCGAAGCGCGACGGCAGCATCCTCAACCCACGCCGCGACAGCTGGGACGCTTCGTGGCGCCAGGACTTGAGCGAGCCGCGATTCGTGGAACAAGTGGAGTGGGAGCTCGCGGGGCAAGAGCAAGCGGACAGGCGCTGAACTTCGAGCGTGAGAGGCACTGATTTCAGTCTTCGAGCTGCTCGTCCCAGAACTCTTGCAGGTCCTGGGGTAGGGGCGCGATCAGCTCGAGCTGTTCACCCGTCATCGCGTGCTCCAGCGCGTAGCTGTGGGCGTGCAGCGCTTGGCGCGGGAGTTCGAGCTTCTGCAAGTCTTCGTCGGTGAGCTCGCCATCCGCCGCACGCGCCAGCAGTCGCTCGTCGGGCCCGTAGAGCTTGTCCCCCACCACGGGGAAGCCTTGGCTTGCCAGGTGGATGCGGATCTGGTGTTGGCGCCCGGTGAGCAGGCGACAGCGGATCAGCGCGTAGTTCTGCCGTGTCTCGAGCAGCTCGACCAGCGTGCGCGCCTCCATGCCCGGGGTGCCATCTCCCACGCCGCCGGTTGCCACGCGCATCTTCACCCGCAGTGAGTTGTCGGTGTCTGGCTCCAGGGGCACGTCGATCAGGCCAGCCTCGGGGATCCCCCAGGTGATCGCGAGGTATGTCTTACCGATGCTGGGGCCGGCGTCTGGGGTGAGGCCGTACTGGTTTGTTTCCGCGCGAGAACGGTCTTCAAGGCGTCGCTTGAAGGCACGATCCGCCTCGGAGCTCTTGGCCAGCATCAAGATCCCCGAGGTTTCGCGGTCGAGCCGATGGATCAAGCTCAAGAACTGTCCAGGGCGCTCGGCTTCGAGCAGGCTCAGCACCGTGATGCGATGGTGGCGCGCCGTAGGGTGCACGGTGAGCAGCGGCGGCTTGTCCACCACCAGCAAGTGCTCGTCTTCGTAGAGCACCGGGATCGGCACGGGTTCATCGGATTCGTCAGGTGGCCGCCGCCACAGCACGACGAAGCTCTCCGCCTTCAGGCGGTCGCTCGGCTTCATGCGCTGCCCCAGTGGGTCGTACGCGCTTTGCTCGATGATGGCGCGCGCCCGCGTACGGCTGGTGTTGCGCAGCTGCGCGGACAAGAACGTATCCAGGCGCTTGCTCGCCCACTCCGGCGGCACACGAAAGATGCGCACCAGCGCTCCCGGCGGCGCCGCGGCAGGTCGGATGCACTCCGACTTCTTGAGCATGCGCACGCGTTGCACGGACTCCGTCCCGAAATGGCTGAATTTAGGCTGGATCGTGGATGCGCTGGATCTCGGTACCGACGCCCGAGTCGGTGAAGATTTCGAGCAGCAGCGCGTGGCGACGGCGGCCGTCGATGATGTGCACCTTTTCCACACCGGAATCGACGGCCTGCAGCGCGAAACGCACCTTGGGGATCATGCCCCCTGCGATCACGCCCTTGTCGATCAGTGCCTCTGCTTCGCGCGCGCGGAGGGAGCTGATGTGCTTGCCTTCGGCGTCTTTCACGCCTTCCACGTCGGTCATCAACACCAGCTTGGCGGACTGCAAGGCACCGGCGATGGCTGCGGCGGCTTCGTCCGCGTTCACGTTCAGCGACTTGCCCTGTGAGTCGACCGCGATGGGCGCGATCACTGGGATGAAGCCTTGAGCGATCAACGTGCGAATCAAGCTTGGATCGACCTGTTCGACCTGCCCGACGCGCCCGGGATCGACCTTTACCGAGCTGCCGTCGGCGTTGCGCGCTTCCACCGCCGTGCGCCGTGCAGCGCGCAGGAAGCTGTCGTCTTTGCCGCCAAGACCTACGGCGCGTCCGCCTTGCTCGCTGATCAGCCCCACGATGTCCGAGTTGACGGCGCCGCCGAGGACCATCTCGACCACGTTCATGGTCTCGTCATCGGTCACGCGCATGCCGCCGGAGAACGTGGACTCGATGCCCATCCTGCCGAGGGTCTGGTTGATCTGCGGTCCACCGCCGTGCACCACCACCACCTGGATGCCGACGTAGCGCAGCAGGCACACGTCCCGCGCGAAGCTCTGCTTCAGCTCCTCGTCCACCATCGCGTGGCCGCCGTACTTCACGACGAAGATGCGCTGGTGGAAGCGCCGGATGTAGGGCAGCGCCTCATGCAGAATGGCGGCTTTTTCGACGAGCTGGTCCATGGGGTGCGGAGCGTACTGACTCACGCCTCCGGGGCAACTGGAGCCTCGCCGGGATCGCGCTGGTTTTTTGGGGGTGAGGAGCGAAAGCTCGCCCCGATAAGGTTCCCGGGCCCGTCGGAGCCGTGCTACGCCGTGCGCCGATGGACATCCTGATGGTCTCCGCCGAGCTCTCGCCCTTCGTGGACACAGGCTGCGGCAGCGTCGTAGCCGCCCTTGCGAAGGGCCTGAAACAGTTGGGACACGACGTGACCGTCGCGCTGCCGAGGCTCGAGGGCTTCGAAGCCGGAGGTCTGATGCTCGCGCGGCGTCTCTCGCCCCTCGAGTGGGACGGTGGACAGGCGGTGGTGTTCGACTGTCAGCTCCCGAGCGGCGTAAAGGTCGTGCTCTTCGATGGCGCGCCGAGCAAAGGCGAGAAGGCCGTGTCCCGCTTCGAAGGCGAGGCGCCTTTCGGCAGCGATGTCGACGCGGATCTGCTGGCCGAGCGCTGTGGGCTCTTGGTGCGTTCGGTTCAGGCGCTTTGCCAGGAGCGCAGCAAGGCCGGGCAGGGCTTCGACGTGGTGCACCTCTTCGACTGGCCAGCGGCTCCCGCAGCCCTGAACGAGCTCGGGGCTCGCGTCGTGCTCACGATCACCGACGCCACGCATCAAGGCTCGTTCCCGGCTCGCGCCGCCGAATCCCTGGGGATCCCCAAGGAGCGTGCCGGGGAGGCGCGTGCCGGCAATCGCGTGAACGCCCTCAAGGCGGGGATCTCCGGCGCCGACGTGATCACCACCATCAGCGACGCCTACGCTCGCGACCTCTCGAGCGACGGCCACGCTGGCGGCCTCACTCGAGTGCTTGCGGATCGCAGCGATGTATTTTTCGGCGTGCAGCTCGGCGTCGACTACGCGGTGTTCAACCCGGCGACGGATCCGTCCCTTGCGCAGCGCTACGACGCCGAGGACCCGAGCGGCAAGCAAGTGTGTAAGACCGCGCTGCTCCGTCAGCTGGAGATCCCGCTATCACCCGAGCGTCCGTTGATGGCGTTTGCCGGCGATTTGACCCGGGCCGGCGGTGGCGACTGGCTGGTCGCGGCGCTGCCCAAGTTGCTCGCCAACGACGTGGTGCTCTTGGTGAGCGATGCCGGGGACGACACGCTGGTCACCAAGCTCAGGAGCGTGAGCGAGCGCTACCCGGACAATCTGCGCATCCTGCCCAGCTGGGAAAACGGCGCCAATTCCCAGGTGGAAAAGCGAAGGTTGCTGGCCGCCTGCGACCTCTGGCTCATCTCGCCGCGGGCCGACCGGGCTGCTACCGAGCTGATGTTGGCTGAGCGCTATGGCGCGGTACCGGTCGTGCACGCCGTTGGCGCGCTCGGGGACACCATCGTTGACGCGGACGCTGAGCTGTCCACTGGGACGGGGTTTGCGTTTGACGAAGCCAGCCCGAAGGCGATCACGGCGGCGGTTGCGCGAGCGATTAGTGGGTATCAGAAGCAGCGCTGGAGCGCTTTGAGGCGGCGGGTGATGCGGCAGGATGTGAGTTGGGACCGGCCGGCGAGGCGGTTTCAGCAGTTGTATCGGGCTTGAGGGCGGGTTCGCTTGGTACCGCACTCAGCGACCAGTGCGGTCGCTTTCTGCTCGGCGTTGACGGGCGCCCGCGCCGCTTGGTAGCGCGCCGCTAGTTTGAGCCGGCCGTGCCGCCGGTGGTGCCCGCGCTGCCGCCGGCGCCACTGGTTCCACCGGCAGTGCCACCGCTGCCGCTCGTGCCGCCAGCGCCGCTGCCCGCAGTTCCACCGCTGCCGCTCGTTCCGCCGGTACCACCGCTGCCGCTGGTTCCACCGCTGCCGCTGGTTCCGCCGCTGCCGCTGGTTCCGCCGGTCCCGCCTGCACCGCCGCTCGCCGTGCTGCAGCCCGTCGTCGCTTGCGCGGTGATGACACAAGGCTTCTCCACGAAGTCGCTGCAGAGGCTGAGCTCGCTGTAGTAGCTCACGCACGCGTCGACGGTGCCCTTGTCGTAGGTGAAGCAGCTGCTCCCGCCTGCGGGACGGATGTACTCGGGGCACGGCGCGCGCTGCACGCTGCCACATCCGAGGGAACTCCTCGCCGCGTCTTCTGCGGCGGTGATCGCTTGGCAGGCTTCCGCTTCGTCGATCAAAACCCCGCTCGGCTCGGGCTGATACGCGCCGGACTTGGGCGTCACCACCGGATTGGTGTCCTTCGACTCAGTGCAGGCCGTGGTCCAGCCAACCACCAATAGGCCGAGGCTTCCGATCCCCAATGCGCGCGTTGCCCTGGAAGTCATCTCCTGAAGCTAACCCCAATCCCGCCCGCCTCCGCAAGCATCGAATCCCGGCGAGTTGTCGCGGCGGAGGGCATGATTGACGGCGGGCTGCTGCGCAGATACCGGGACCGGCGTCATGCCTGTCCGCAACGTCCTCATCTCCGTATCCGACAAAACCGGGATCCTCGATCTCGCCCGCGCACTGGTCGAACAAGGCGCTCGCCTGCTCAGCACCGGTGGCACGTTCAAGCAGCTGGAATCAGCCGGCATCCCTGTCTCCACGGTCGAGAGCTACACCGGCTCTCCCGAGGTGATGGACGGCCGGGTGAAGACCCTCCACCCGAAGGTCCACGGCGGCATCCTCGCCCGGGAGGGGACCGACGAAGCTGACCTTCAGCGGATCTCCGCCGAGTTCATCGACATGGTGGTGGTGAACCTCTACCCCTTCGAGGCCACGCTCAAGAAGCCCGACGCCGCCTTCGCGGATCTAATCGAGAACATCGACATTGGCGGACCCAGCATGCTGCGCTCCGCCGCGAAGAACCACGCTCGCGTCGCCGTGGTCTGCGACCCGAGTGACTACGCGCAAATCATCGGCGAGCTCAAGGCCGAAGGGGCGCTCAGCCAAGGCACTCGCCAGCGCCTGGCTGCCAAGGCATTCGCGCACACCGCAGCCTACGACTCGGCCATCTCTGGCTGGCTCAGCAAGCAGGATCAAGAGGACGGCTACCCCGCCTTCATGACGCTGCCATTCGAAAAAGCCTACGGCCTGCGCTACGGCGAGAACCCGCATCAAAGCGGCGCCTTCTACCGTGAGCGCACCGCAGAGCCCGGCAGTCTTTCCCGCGCGGAATCGCTCGGCACCGGCGCCAAGGAGCTCAGCTTCAACAACCTGGTCGACGTGGATGCCGCGCTCGAGGCGGTGCGCGAGCTCGAAGGCCCTGGCGCGGTCGTGATCAAGCACGCTAGCCCGTGCGGCGCCGCCACCGGCAGCGACCTCAAGAGCGCGTACTACGCCGCGCGCGAAGCCGACGCGATGAGCGCGTTCGGCGGCATCGTCGCACTGAATCGTCAGGTGGATCTGGCGACGGCGGAGCTCCTCGCGGAAACGTTCCTCGAGTGCATCATCGCGCCGAGCTTCGCGCCCGACGCCCTCGAGCGCCTGCGCAAGAAGAGCGCGCTGCGCCTCCTGGCAACCGGCGAGTGGCTCGACCACAAGCACCAGGCGATGACCTACAAGCGCATCGGCGGCGGCATCGTGGTGATGGATCGCGACGCCAGCGGCGCTGGCGAAGTGCGCGCCGGCAAGGTCGTGACCAAGCGCGCCCCGAGCGACTCCGAGCTCGCTGCGCTGGAGTTCGCCTGGAGCACCTGCAAGCACGTGAAGAGCAACGCCATCGTGCTCGGCAAAGCCGACGTGAACGGCGCCGGGTTCGCAACCGTCGGTATCGGCGGCGGTCAGACCGCGCGCGTCACCGCGGTGCAAATCGCCTGCGAAAAAGCGGGCGAGGCCGCGAAGGGTTCCGTCATGGCGTCCGACGCCTTCTTCCCCTTCCCTGACGGCGTCGAGGCGGGCATCGCGGCCGGCATCACCGCCGTGGTCCAGCCAGGCGGCAGCAAGAAGGACGAAGACGTGATCGCCGCGGCAGACAAGGCGGGCATCGCGATGGTGTTCACCGGCGTGCGCCACTTCCGTCACTGAGCTGGTTCTTGCTGAGCCGCTGCAGTCGGTTGGCAGCCCTGAAAACAGCGACCCAGGCCGCAGAAATGGCCTGGGTCGTGGTGTTTTGTAGGCTCCCACGCACTTGCATAAACTTGGCCCGATCCCCGAGACCATGACATCCGAGGTCCTGCGCTTCGATAACCCCGGAAACGGCTCTGGGGGGCGCGAGGAGGATCTCAGGCATGGCTGGTATTCAGAAGATCTGCGGTGTGTGCGGGTCGGAGTTCGAACCTCGCTTCAGCTACCAAATGGAGGAGCGAGTCGAACAGGATGCTTCCGGACGCCCCCGCGCGAGCTTCGCCTTCTACTGCTCGCAGCAGTGCCTCGAGCACAGTCACGCTCAGGGAGACGCCGGTCTCACCTCGTGTGACGCCTGCGCGACTTCGTTCAAGCTGGAGCTCGCGAGCCAGGTGCTGTTCGTCGAGAAGCAGCGGCGCTACGCCTGCTCCAGCGAGTGCCGCCAGCAAATCCTCGAGGAAGCACGCGGCGTGCGCCTTGGCGACATCCACGCGGAGCAAACCGCGACTAACACCGAGGCCGAGGGCGACGAAGAGCTGCCTCCGGTGCTGCGCCCCACAGCGCCTCCCCCGCCACGTGGCGAGGTGATCGAGATGACCCCGGCAGCGAAGAAGCCTGCTCCGGCGCCCGTCAAAGACTCTGCCCCGCGTATCCTCGCGGTGTTCAACCACAAGGGCGGAACCGGCAAGACCACCACCAGCGTCACCATCGCCGCGGGTCTCGCCGAGCGCGGCGCCAAGGTGCTCTTGGTGGACACGGACGCCCAAGGCAACGTGGGAGTTTCCCTGGGATTGCCAGTGGAGCGCTCGCTCTATCACGTGCTCGTGATGGGCCTGCCAGTGGCTGACGCCGTGAAGACGGTGCGCCCCGGCCTCGATGTGTTGCCCTCGAACGAGACTCTAGCCGCTGCGGAGCTCTACCTCGCAGGGCGCAAGCAGCGTGACCGCGTGCTGGCGTCGCGCTTCGAAGGTGTGCTCGACACCTACGACTACGTGGTCGTCGACTGCTCGCCGAGCCTCTCCTTGATGAACCAGAACGCCCTCGTGCTGAGCGACGCCGTGCTCTGCCCCGTCGCCTGCGATTACCTGTCGCTGGTCGGCGTGCGCCAGGTGTTGCGCACCATCAAGCACGTCAACAAGCTCTTGAATCATCCCGTGCAACTATGGGGGATCCTTCCAACTTTCTTTGATGGCCGTGCGCGCATCTGCCACGAGGCGCTGGACACCCTGCGGGAGCACTTCCGCGAGCGCTGCCTGCCGCCGGTGCGATCCGCGATCAAGGTCAAGGAAGCGCCTGCCCAAGGCAAGACGCTGTTCGAGTACGCGCCGGGGTCGAGCGCGGCGACCGACTACCTACAAATCGTCGAGCGTTTGCTCGCGGAAACAAAGCTTGGTGCGACCTCCGACGAGGTGGCGCCCGAGAGCAGTGAGCAGTTCTCTGCCCAGGGCTCTCATCGAACCACTTCTGACGCGGATATCGCGTTGCCAGCATGAATGAGGAGGCCCGGGTGAGTGATCGAGACGACTACCGACAGGCAGCTGCCAAGCTGCTAGACCGCGACGAAGTAGAGGGCGTACTTTCGTCCACCTTCTATTCCGCGGGGAACGCGGAGCGCGCAAAGCCCGTGCGCGCCGTGCCCAAGACCGAGAAGCCGACCCACTACAAGGTGATCTGCATCTCGATGTACACCGACGACCTCAAGCGCCTCGACGACATGGTCGACACGCTGAAGGCGCGTGGCTTCACCAAAGCCAACCGCAGCGCCTTGATCCGCTACGCCCTGAGCGAAGTGGACCTCGAGAGCGTCCCGAAAGGGATCTGAGACGCTCCAGCCGGGTTTGGGGGGGAGGCGCGACGGGAGCCTCCCCAAACCGGCGACAGCACTCGCCCCTCGGCTGCTCAGCTGTCCGCTTCCTCCGTGGAGCGCTGAGCGACTCCATTGCCCAGTCGCTCAGCGTGATACGCGCGCCAACAGCTGATCTGAACGGCGACTTGCAGCCGGCGTGAGGCTTCTTCAGGATGCCCGCCGATGACGCGACTCGCCTTCACCGACCACCGCCGTGATCCCGGCGGCTGGGCGAACCAGCTCCACATCAGCAAAGAAGCCATCGAGCTCTACCTCGACTCCGACGTGCTCGACCTGCACGTCGATAGCTTCATTTGGGATCGCGTCTTTGGCTACGACCTGACCAAGCGCCACGGCCTCGGTCTGTTCAAGGGCGCCTTCTACAGCCAGGTCGACTTCCCTCGCATGCTCGAGGCGCAGCTCACCGGCGCCATCTGGGTGATCACCACGAACCCAACCCGCAGCGCCAAGAGCCGCGAGCGCGCGTTCGTGAAGAACATCCAGCGGTTGCAGGCCTGGTTCGCCAAGGTGCCGGAGCAGTTTCAGCTGGTGAAAAACATCCGCGAGTACCGCGAAGCACGTGCCGCGGGGAAACATGCGGCGTTTGTCGGTATCCAGGGTGGTAACGCCCTCGACTACAAGCCAGACAGCCTGGACCTGATCCCGAAGGATCTGGTCTTACGCATCACCCTGGTACACCTCTCTTCGTCGACCCTGGGGGTCACTTCCTCGCCGCTCAAGGCGGGCGGCGACACCGGACTCACCCACGCTGGCGCGGAGTACGTGCGGCGCCTGAACGAGAAGCGCATCTTCGTCGACCTGGCGCACATCAGCCGCAAGGGCTTCTTTGACGCGGTCGAAGTGCACGACAAGTCCCAACCGCTGATCGTCACCCACACGGGCATCGACGCCGTGCACCAGCACTGGCGTAACCTGACGGATCCCCAGCTCAAGGCGATTGCAGACACCGGCGGCACCATCGGCATCATGTACCAGTCGTCGTTCCTCGACGGCTCGACGTTCGGCTGTAAGGCCAGCGCCATCGTCGACCACCTGGCGCACATCTGTGACTGCGTGGGTGAAGACTTCGCCTCCCTCGGCAGCGACTGGGACGGCGCCATCACCCCGCCAAGCGACATGAAGAGCTGCCTCGAGCTGCCAAAGCTGGTGCAGCTGATGCTCGACCGCGGCTGGAGCGACACCCGCATCAAGAAGATCCTCGGCGGCAACTTCCTGCGCACCGTCGCTTCGCTGCGTCCGGAGTAGCTGCAGCGCGACGAGTAGCTGCGGCACTCACCCCCAAGAAAAAGCCCAACATAGTAGTTCCCTACGGCAACGCAAGTAGGAGGGGAACCGCCAAGGGCGCCAAGGACGCCAAGGGGGATCGGGGCTAGCGGTGGTGCGCGCCTCGAGACGGCGTCTACTGGTGCGCGCAGCGTACGTCCCACAATCTTGGCGCTCTTGGCGTCCTTGGCGGTTGAATCCTCCTCCAACCCACGAGCCAAACAGTAGTTCTTGCTTATATTAGTTTCGAATGATACTCGGTTCGCAGGAGGAACATCCATGTTTGGAGCTGAATTTCGTCGTGTGGAGGATCGCGAGCACTTGGGGCAGGAAGTCATCGTGTCGGTTGCGACCCGCACCTACGCCACCGACATCGAGGATTTGTGGCAGGCGATCACCACCAAGGAGCGCCTCGCGCGCTGGTTTGCCGTGGTCGATGGCGACTTCAGGCTCGGCGGTCAGTACCAGATCACTGGCAACGCCAGCGGCACCATCACCCGCTGCGAGCCGCCGCGCCGCTTGGAGCTCACTTGGGAGATCATGGGCGGGACGAGCTGGGTGCACGTGACGCTCGGCCAAGCAGGCGCACACGCCACTTTGCAGCTCGAGCACTTGGCGACCAAGGCGGGGATTGGCGAAGAGCACCTGAAGAAGTTTGGACCTGGAGCGGTTGGCATCGGCTGGGATCTGTGGCTCCACGGACTCGGTCTCCACATGACCGATCCCGAATGGTCGATGAGCCCAGCGGAAGGCGAAGCCTGGTTGCTGTCTCCCGAAGGCAAAGACTTCGTGCGCGGTAGTGGCGCCGCGTGGGGCGTGGCAGATGAAGCAGCTGGAGAAGATCCGGAGACCGCCAAGGCCAAGACTGCGCGCACCATCGCGTTTTATACTGGCGAGTGATGCATGCGTTCGATGTCCTCGGAGATCCAGTCAGGCGCAGGATCTTGGAGATCTTGGCTCAGGGCGAACACGCCTCGGGACAAGTCGTGGAGATCATCTCCGAGGAGTTCGGCATCACTCAGTCTGCCGTCTCCCAGCAGCTGAAGGTGCTGCGTGAGAACGGCTTCGCTTCGGTGCGCGCCGAAGGCACGCGACGCCTGTACTCCGTCGACGGCCGCGCGCTGGCCGAGGCCGACGCGTGGCTAAGCCAATTTCGGCAGTTCTGGGGACCCGCGCTGGACGCACTGGCCACGGAAATTGCGCGCGGAAAGCGCACCAAGCGTTGATGGAGTAGCAACGCACAAAAAGCGAAAGGCCCCACTCGGCGGATGCGTGGGGCCTTTGGTCCTTGTTTGGTTGGAGAGACGCGAGCGGGACTCGCGCGGTTAGCTCACATCGAGTCGAACTCGGAGAGGTCGACTGCGCGAGCCGTATCTCCGACCTCGTTATCGGAGTCGTCATCCGAATCGGAGTCGGAGTCGGAGTACTCACTGTCGTTTTCAGCGACCGCGCCCCCGCGTCCCGGCTTCACCTTCATACCGCGCAGCTCGTCATCGGTGAGCTTCGGCAGCCGGCGACGGCCCAGAGGACCTTCGTCGACGTACTCGCGCAACGCTTCCATGTCGTTCAGCGCTTCCATCTTAGCCAGGGCCTTCACTTCGACCTGGCGGATGCGCTCACGGGTGAGATTCATGATGGCTCCTACGTCCTCCAGCGTTGTGCCGCCGCGATCCGCGATGTCGAGGGCACAAGACTCGTTCATCTCCCAAACCTCGAGGTCAGGGAAGTTCAGCTTGATGGCGCCGGTACGCGGCGACACATCGATGTAGAGGTGATGCTTGCAGGAAACGAACGGGCACGGCCGCGGTCCGTCGACGCACTCAGTGCGAGCGCGGGGCTTCCAGTAGTCCGTCTCGGGGTACAAGAGGCGCCCGATCTCGAGCTCGCGCTTCGTCATGCGCTTCACGCTGATCGTGCGTGCTCGCACGTCGCGCTTGCGACGTGAACGCCGCTGCTCCCGGGTGATTTCCTCTTCCTCTTGGAGAGCCGTCGCGCCCTCCGTGACCAGATTTGCTTCCTTGATTTCCATTTCCGCCGTGCTCCGCTGTTTTTGGTCCTGCGCTGCCTGACGCTAGGACGCACGATCCCCGATCGCACTCAGAGTCCCGCTCTGACTACGTTCTGTGGGATCCCGCTCTCGCGCACTCTCTGGCGCGAACTCCCTGTTTGCCTTGCCCTGGGGAACCGCTTCGTTCAACTCGGACCACGTTCCCGCCGTGTTCCGAACCCAATCCCCACTCGCTAGTTCATCAAAGCTCTGAAAAGTAGGCGTCTCAAGACGCCGCCACGCTCCGGATCTGAGAGCGCGAGGTAAGCCGCTTCTCGATATTTGACAGCCGATTGACCAGGCTGGCGCCCAGGCCCTTGGCTTCATTCATCTCTGCTACCGCCGCTTGGGCGATCGGATCCGCGCGGCGTTCGTCCATCACGCGATCCAAGGTCTCGAAGATGCTTCCCAGCGTGCGCTCCAGCTGCTCGAGGTCCCCGCGCATGAACAGGAACTCGCGCTGAATTTGCTCGATGGTGTAGCTCTCAGCCATCATCTCTTTGATGCGCTGGATCTGGCGCACCACGCTCACCGGGTAGATCCCTTGGGAGCCGCGATGCTTGCCCTTGCGACCCACGCGCACGCTGCGAGGAAGCAGCCCGAGCTGAACGTACTTACGTAAGGTGGCCTCACTCAGCGCGATGTCGTAGCTCGCAAACAGCTCCAGGATCTCTCCCGACGTCATGCCCTTGGCAAAGCGCGCTTCGACCCGCACGAGCGCGTCATCGTCCAAGACTCCACTGAGCTCGCCCCCCATCAAATGCACTCCCAACTCAGTCACTGTCTCAACCGTTTGCTGTTCGTGTTTCCCGAACGTCCACTCTGCCTGAGTCGTTGACCGTCCGCGGTGACTCTCGTCTCGGGACCAAGAACTCAACTTTCCGCCCCACCCGTGACGACGTCTCCGTCGACGCAAGTCAATATATTCTACTGAGTAGATCCCCCCCAAACGCTTTAGACGAGAAAATTTGCGCAGATCCTCATCCCGCTCCATGGACGCTATTTGGGATCACACCTATGACATTTGTTGTCACACCAATGGAATGTCCATGGAGCTTATGGGATGTCCATCGGGGCGCCCGACTCGTCACGCGCTGACTCGCGTGGAGGCGCCTCTCGACTCGAGTGTGATCTCATCACAGGCGACGCGCTTGGGCCTACAGAATGACCAAACGCTTTTCCGCAGAGCAACGGGGCGCGGCTCTCGTGATGCACCCGCGCATGTGAAGCTCACGCTGCGCCGCCTCGTCAGTCACCGCAGCGACTTCCACGCGCTCCCACGCGCTTCAGCCTCACAAGAACATTCCGCGCCAGCTGCACAGGGTTGTGCGAAACACTGCTATTTTCAGCGTATGCCGCGCTTCACGGCAGCGGGTAGTCGAGCGCGGTGACCTCGAGGGTGCGCTCGGTGGTCGTCTCGAGCGCTTCGGTTCGTCGCGCGGTGGCGCTGCGTACCGCGCGCGCGACCGGCACCGAGAAATCGACCGACCGAGTCTCCAAGCAACTGAGCAACGCAGGCGGGACCGCCGCCGCAAGCGGACGGTCGTCGGGTCGCTCTGCGAGCAGCGCGTGCACGACTGAACAAAAGCCGAGAGGTAGATCCGGCCGCAGTGACCCAAGCTCGGCGGGGCGCCGCCAGCTAAGCCGCGCCGGGTGACTCCAAGGCTCAGTTCCCCATGGATTTACCCCTGACGCGAGCTCATACAGCAACACACCCAGGGCGAAGGCGTCGCTCGAGGGGCGGAGCACCTCGCCTCTGGCTTGCTCCGGGGAGAGGTACATCGGCTTGCCCTTGACCACGCCGCTGGCGGTCCATGCCTCCCGCGCGGCGGCGCGAGCGATCCCGAGGTCAATCAGCTTCACCTCGCCGTTTCGCCCCACCATCACGTTGTGAGGCGACAAGTCTCGGTGGACGACGCCGCCGTCGATGGACCCAAGCACGACGAGCGCTTCACCGATGGCCGCGCCCAGTGCGACTAGGAGATCGAGGCTTGGGCGAACTGAGGCACCTCGCAGCAGGCGAGCGACGTCACAGCCGTTCACGTACTCCAAGCAAAGCTCGAGTTGCCCGTGGCTGTCTTCCAGCACGTCGAAGAGCCGGATGATGTTTCCGTGCGATATCATCGCAAGCAAACGCGCCTCCTCCGCCAGGGCACGGCGTACCCCGCTGTCGAAGCCGCGCGCTCGCTTGATGCAGACATCGCGGCTGAACCCGTCGGTAAACTGGCGCGCTCGCCACACTTCGGCGAATCCCCCCTGCCCCAGGCGCTCCAGGAGTTCATAGCCCACGACTCGACGACGATAGCGTTTGCGCATGGGTGTTCCCTCGGTCAATGCGGCCGAGAGTTGCGGAGATTGCGAGAGGAAACGCCCTCCCCACGCTGGAGTCGCCCGCTGGAAACACGCCTCGATCACTCAAACGACCGGTTTTGCCCCAAGGCAGGCTGAGCTGTACTAGATTCCCTGCCCATGGCGTTGACGCGCTATCGGGACGTCACCGCGGGAGGCGCCAGGCTTCGCGTCGCGGACACCGGCAGCGGATCGCCTGCGGTGCTTCTACACGGCTTGTTCATGGACCACCTAACGTGGTCGCGCGTCACGCCCGAGCTAGAAGAAGACTTCCGCGTCATCACCCCGGACCTGCCCGGTTTTGGCGAGAGCGAGAAGCCGCCGCTCAGCCGCTTCAGCTACAACTTCGATGCCTTCGCGGACTGCGTTGCGGGTTTGTATTCAGGACTTGGTGTCGGCAGAGCGGCGCTCGTGGGACACGACCTGGGCGGCTCCATCGCCATCGCTATTGCCGCGCGGCACCCAGAGCTAGTGAGCCGACTCGTCGTGATCAATCCGACCTGCTTCGTCACCTCGGCAGACTACAGTCGCCGTCTCGCGGCGTGGCCCTTGCTGGGAGGTCTGATGTTCAAGCAGTTCCTGGGTCGCACGAGCTTTCGCTCCTACTTCCGCGAGCGGCTCACCGGTGGGGGGCCCATCGATAGCGAACGCCTCGACCACTACTACGACTGCTTCAACACGCCGGCGGCGCGCGGTAGCGCGCTGGCTACGCTGCGGGCCACGGAAGACACCCGACCCATCATCGCGGACACCGCCCGGGTCGCCGTGCCGAGCTTGGTGATCTGGGGACGCCACGACAAGCTCTGCCCAAGCGGCTTCGGGCAGAAGCTCTCGAAGACGCTCAACGGCGCAGGTTTCGAGCTGATGAACACCGGGCACTCGCCGCAGGAGGAGCGCCCCGAAGAAGTCGGGCGCGTGCTCTCGCGCTTCCTGAAGGCTGAGCGCGCCAGCATGTTCTGAGGCGCTGAATCACGACTCGCGCTCTCGGACGTGGTCGCGATTGCAACCCATAGCCCCATCGCGTTACTTCTGCTGCATGGCGGAGACCCGAGCCTTCACGCGCTTCAAGCGGAATCGCGGAGCTGCGCTCGGGGCTGGCTTGGTCGTCTTCTTGATCGTGTTCGCGCTCCTCGCTCCGTTGCTCACTGGCTTCGACCCGAACCTGAGTGACTTCGACCGCGGACGCGACGCGATTGGAGAGCCCGTCGGGCCGAGCGCGGTGCACTGGCTTGGCGTGGACCAGCTGTTTCGCGACCAGCTGAGTCGCCTGGCTCACGGCGCGCGCATCTCCCTCGCCGTGGGGTTCGTCGCGACCTTGCTGAGCGCCTTGGTCGGTACGGCGGTAGGGCTGCTCTCGGGTTGGACCTCGGGCACTCGCTGGGCGGTCGTGGACCAAGCGCTGATGGGCCTGGTCGACATCGGCCTCAGCTTGCCCTACCTGGTGCTCGTGATGGCGCTTGGCGTGGCGCTCGGAGACGTCTCGCTCACCACCCTGCTCCTGGTGCTCGGTTTCACCAGCTGGTTCGGTACCGCGCGGATCATTCGCTCCAAGGTCCTCCAGCTTCGAGGTTTGGACTTCATCGAAGCCGCCCGCGCGCTCGGGCAGAGCGACCTCGGCATCGCCAGAAAGCACCTGCTGCCGAACGTCATCGGTCCGCTGATCGTGATCGCCACGGCCCACGTTGCCGCGATGATCATCGCGGAGAGCGTGCTCTCCTACTTGCAGGTCGGGCTACCGCCGCCCACGGCCACCTGGGGTCGCATGCTGCAAGAAGGTCAGTCGGCGATCGCGGATCGACCGCTCTTGGTGATCGCCCCGGGAGTGATGATCTTGCTCAGCGTGCTCGGTTTCAACCTCCTCGGAGAAGGCCTACGCGATGCCTTGGACCCGAATGAAAACTGAGCAGTCGCCGTTGTTCGCTCCCGGAGCAAGAACATCTCCTCACGGATACGTGCGTCTTCATCAAGGCCTAGCGAGGCTGGTCTTGGGGGTGAGTGTGCTATGCGCCACCCTGGGCTGCGACGAAAAGCTGTCGGCGCCCATCGGTAAGCGCGTGGGTGAGTCGCCAACGCGTGGCGGGACACTGCGCACGGCTTTCTTCACCGGCATCCGTACGCTGGATCCGGCAACCGGCTTCTCGACCACGAACGCCGCGCTCGGAAACCTGATGTTCGACACGTTGCTCACCTACGACGACGTCGGAAACCTGGTACCTCAGCTCGCTGACAAGTACAGCGTGTCTCCGGACGGCAAGCACTACGTCTTTCAGCTGCGGCGCGGCGTACTGTTCCACGACGGCAGCGAACTCACCGCAGACGACGTCGTTCGCAGCGTGCGGCGCACCCTCGCCCCTGACACTCCGAGCCCCGCGAGCTTTTACGATCGCATCGCCGGCTACCAAGATTACCGCAAGGGAAAGAGCAAAGAGCTCGGTGTACATGCCGACGGCAAGTACACCGTCAGCTTCGACCTCTCCGAGCCGGACTCCACCTTTCTCCACGTGTTGGCCCTGCAGCTGGTCGCTCCGGTGTGCAAGAGCGCCGGTGAGACCTGGAGCAACGCATTTGGCTCCAAGCCTTGCGGCACCGGCCCCTTCGAGCTCGTGCGCTACGAGCCGAACCTGTACGTCAAGTTCAAGCGCTTCGAGGGCTACTGGCAGCCGGGAAAGCCCTACCTCGACGGCGTCGAGTGGGAGCTGAAGGTCGAGACGCTGACCCAGCGCTACAAGCTGGAGCGCGGCGAGTACGACTACGTGCGCGAGTTTAGCCGCGCGGATTTGGCGCGGCTGCGCGGCGACAGCCGCTGGGAACCCTACGGCGAGTGGGAGGCGCCCCACACGGTGTTCGGCGCGTTCATGAACACCGAGATCCCGCCCTTCAATAACCGTCACATGCGCCGCGCGGTCGCCTTCGCGATCAATCGCGAGCACATTGCAGCGATCCGCCCGGGGCAAATCGTGCCTCAGTACAAGCTAGTGCCAAACGTGGTGATCCCCGCGACACCGGGCTACCCCGCTCAGCGTTACGACCTCGACGCTGCGTTGGAAGAGATGCGCCTCGCCGGCTATCCGTACGACCCGAAGACTGGTGAAGGCGGCTACCCCAAGGAGATAGACTACCTCGCGCTGGTGGACTCCTTTGGGCAACAGACGGCAGAGATCACCCAGCAAGAGCTCAAGAAGATCGGCATCCGGATCAACCTACGCCTCGTTGGCTGGCCCACCTTTCAAGCGCTCACGGGTCGACGTGGGGCCTCGGTGATGGGCACCACCGGCTGGCACCCGGACTTTCCCGAGCCCAGCAACTTCTTCGAGTCGACCCTCTCGAGCGACGCCATCGCAGAAGAAAACTGCCAGAACAGCTCCTTCTTCAGCAATCAAGAGCTCGACGCGCTGATGAAGAAGGCACGTGGTAGCTCCGACGCCGCTGAGCGTCAGCGCATGTATCGCCGCGCGGAAGCGATTGTCACCGAGGAGGCGCCCTGGGTGTTTACTCATGCCCAGCGCTACTACGAAGTCACCCAGCCGTACGTCCACGGCTACCACCCACACCCGGTGATGACTCAACGCGTGCGCTGGAGCTGGATCGACACGACGCAGCTCCAGCGTAAGGTCGCCTGCCTGCTCCCCGGGACGCAATGCGACAGGGGCGCGCTGCCTGCAAGCCTCGGTATGGGCCTCGGCAGAGGGGGCCGCTGAATGCTGCAGCGACTCGCAGCCCGTCTGGCTTGGTCCGTGTTCACGGTGTGGGCCGTATTGACCCTCACGTTCTTCATTTTCAACTGGCTGCCGGGTGATCCGGCTCGGGTCATGGCGGGTCCTCAAGCGCGCCCCGCCGACGTGGAAGTGATTCGCAAACAGCTCGGCTTGGATCAGCCGCTCTACGTGCGCTACGGGCGCTTCTTCACGCAGATGGTGCGCGTGGGGGGCGACGAGAAGTCTCACCCCAATGCGACCAAGCTCGTGGGGTCGGTGAGCCTCGATCTCGGTGAGAGCTACCTGCAACGGCAACCCGTGACGAAGCTACTCGGCAGCGCGATCGGGCCGACGTTCCTCGTAGGCGTATTGGCACTTGCCATCCAGCTTTCCGTAGGGATCTTATTCGGAGTCCTCGCGGCATACCGACGGCACACCGTGTTCGACTGGGGGGCCGTCGGCCTGACGCTGATTGGCATCAGCGCGCCGACATTCCTCACGGGGTTGTTGCTGCAAGCGGTCTTCGCGCGCTGGCTAAACTGGTTTCCGCTGGTCTATTCGGGGGATGAATCGCAGCTGCTCAAGTCCGCCTTCCTGCCTTCCCTCACCCTGGGGTTGTATGGCGCCGCCTATTACACGCGCTTGGTGCGCGACGAGATGCTCACGCTGCTCGGCAGTGGCTATGTGCGCACCGCGCGAGCAAAGGGCTTGTCGGAGTCTGTCGTCGTGTTCAAGCACGCGCTTCGCAATGCCCTGGTGCCGCTTGTGACGGTGATCGGCATGAATATCGGCACCCTGGTGGGCGGCGCGATCGTGACTGAGCGCATTTTTCGTTGGCCCGGAGTGGGCACGCTCACGGTGAATGCGATCTTCGACCGCGACGGGCCGGTGGTGGTCGGTGTGGTGCTGCTGTTCGCCGTCGCCGTGGTGCTGTCGAACTTGCTGGTCGACTTCTCCTACGCCTTGCTCGACCCCCGAGTGCGCTCCCGTTCGCATTGAACTTCAGGTGCGAAGCTGTCCGACCGTGTGGGCGATGGTGGCAACGGATTCGCGGCGAGGGGTTGGCAGCGAGTAGGCATCGCCTACACTCTCAGGCTCCATGGTTGTGAGCACGCACCGTCAGCCACGTCGTCGCCTCGCGCAGTGTGCGCTCTTG